>DATJYJ010000253.1:0-7051 GCA_035578025.1 Verrucomicrobiia bacterium | reverse complement strand
TGTGAAACGCCATGTGGGCAAGTACAACGTTCAGCAGCAGATCCGCTTCGCGACGGTCCCTTTTACTGCGTGCCTTGACGTAGGGCATCTCTCGGTTTCGGGGGAGACTCCTTCCTTGAGAAACGTACGACGCCTTGGCCGTAGACACAAGACTCAAAAATGCCTAGCCGATCGGAATAGCCGAAATGATGCGCACAGATGTTCGCAGATTGAGGAACGAACAGTGAGGAACCGCACCATCCGCGGCCCTGGAGTCAAGTCTTGGAGGACTCCCTGAGATGTACCTGCATCCTGAGGGCCGACACCAGGACCGCACTCACAGTATACCGGCAAGGGCCTTACACCTAACAGTACTGGCCGGGTGATGTCTGATCACGCCCCGGCCCGGCCGTTTTGTCCCAGAAGCTTGCCGACGATCCCGGCACGAGTCGCCACGCCCATCTTGATCATGATCAGGCGCAGGAAAGCTTTGACGGTGTTGGGGCTGATATTCATACGCCCGGCGAGCTCCTTGCTGGTCAGCCCCATGGCAACCCCGATCAGGACTTCCTGTTCGCGGTCCGTCAAGTGGTAGTCGATACCCACCTGGTGAACCGCATCGACTACCGAAATCTCCTTCTTCAGGTGCAGAGCCAGTATATCCCCAAAATTGGAGTCCCGCGATTTCACCAGGAATGCACGGCAACTGTACTCGTGGTGCGCCGAAGCCAGGTGAATGCTGCTCGCACCGATCTGTCCGCTCTCGAAACCCGCCGAAAGCCGATTGACCACATCGGCCGGGAGGGCAGGTTCAGCGCCGCCCGGGCCGTTCAGGTCCGCCAGGATAGCCTCGGCGCCGCTATCCAGCGCGATGAGTCTGAAATCCGAGTCAACCATGACTACGCCTTCCGCTGCCGATGACGCCCCCGCATTCTCCCGCGTCGATTGTCGCATCATTTGAGGTTTCATATGGCGTTTCTCTGACTGGCCCTGGCCGATCGATTCGAGGTCATGGCTGTTTCCGAATCACGAGGGTATTCCAGTTGGCGAACTGCGTCCGCGGATAGGAGCCGATATACTGCACCACCATCCAAATCGCGCCGTCGCTCGTGACCACCGCGGTGTTGTAATCGCCCCAACGCGCCACTCCCGCGCCGGTGCCGCCGGGGTACCCGGTAAATCCATCTTCAGGCAGCGATCCGGCTGCCGCGACCTGGATCGTCGATGGCGTCGAGAACGTGTCGAAGGGAATCACCGCGGCACTGGGATACCAGTCCGGACCGACCAGCGTTGCCGCGATCGCACCGTGGCCCTGCGCGTTGACGGCGATTGCCGGCCGCAGCAGGTGATTGCTGTTGACCGCCAAATATCCCTGGTTCAGAACCGAAGCGGCAAGGATCCCGTTTCGATAAGTCGGCGAGAGCACGATGTAGGCCCCTCCGACTACCCCGCGCCCGTTCTGATCGACTACGCCGGATTGCAGCGTGAGATAGAGACGCCCGCCCGCGTACGTCAGCGCCTGGACGCGTATGTCCCCGCCGTCCAGGTAGGCAAGCTGTCCCGGCGGTATGAGGGTCGTGCCGTAGGGGAGGGGACCGGGACGCTGCGTGGCTACGTCCGGGTACGTGTAGGCAAGCGTGGGCACCGTGATCCGCGTCAGGCCCGGATTGGGGGAGGTGGTGGCCAGCGAACTCGTGTTGTACATGGCCCACAGTGCGACCTGGGACCCGTACCCGAATTGGTAGAACGTGCTCACGAAGAATTCCATGCCGCCGCTGGCCAGAAAGTTGGATGCACCGGGCGGTGTGTAAGCCGGTTGGATGGCAAACTCGAACCCCGTCGTGGGCGCGATGAAAAACTGAAAAGCCGTCGGTGTGGAAGCGCCGGAGGCGAGCGAAGCCTTGGAAATGCTCAGAATCGTCGCGTCGTTGAAATTTAGATACGGCGCGGAGAACTCATTCCAGGCAATATGAAATCCGTACTGGTCGGAACCGATTTGCGGATAGTCGTCTATGCACGGACATCCTGGATGATTCGGATTCGTTGTGTCCATTAAGTATATGTAGTAAGTGCCCGTCGGGTCGGCGGTCTGGCTTACCGCAAGATACAAGTGAGACCGGTTGAGCGTGTTACCCGCGGCGTCGTTGTCCTGCGAGCGCTGGACCACCATCCACCGGTCCATGCCCTGGTCGTAGTAGACGCGCATGTCCGTCAGGTATACTCCGTTGATACCGGTGTTCCTGTCGATCGTCGGCGCCAATCCGAACAACTGATTCGACGCAACCGTGGCGATGCTCGGCGAGCCGGAGGTGTTGAAAATTCGGACACCGTCGTTCACGCCTTCGAGGATGTAGCCGTCGCCGACGGCGATGCTTTGATTAGGTGGCTCGATACTCCACTGATTGCCGTTGTCTGCCAGCCTCTGATCGGTGTGCGACAACGCGTTGAATGCCGTGAGACCCGACGCCGGGACCGGCGTCAGCACCTCTGCCGTACTCGTTGTGCGCGTGTTGATTAGCGTGGGGATGATCGGCGGCCGCAGCCTCGGCGGAGGCATCTTTGGCTTCGTTTCGCTCACCGGCGAGACGGAAGCCGCCGTCGAGGACGCCAGTATCTGTTGTTGAATGTTGACCGTACGCGTCAGGACGAGTCCGGTCACCGGGGAGCCGCCGTAGTAAACCTGTTGTGCCTCAAGCGAAACGCCGCCTGCCGCAACCGCGAATATGACTGCCACCCTGACCAGGGAGCGGATGCCGGGCGGGAATCTGCTTCGGCCAAGAATCCAAACCGCCAGCAGGCAGCCAAAACCGATAGCCGCCAACCCAAAGCCGTCCGGCTCGGGCGCGGAAGGTCCCGAGAAATTCGTAACGGTAAGTACACCGGGCTCGCCCAAGTTGTCGAGAGTTCCGACACGGAATCCGATCATTTCGCCCGCGAGTACCGGGAGGATCACGGTACCGGACTGTCCCGAGGTATCGGCTATCTGGAAGAAATCGGCGGCCAGGAAATACCCGGCATAATCATAGCCGGGATCGTCGAGCGACGTATATATATAGTCAAACTGGAGCACGCCGCTGCCCGGCGACGGCATCGTGAGGTCAGTCGTTCCCGGCAGGCCGCTGCCGTTGTTGGGACCCGTAATCACCAGGGTCGCGTCATCGGGGCACGTAGCAGACCCGTCTGCCTCTGCGCTGTTTGTGAGGGTGAAGTTCGAGAGCGCGTAAGCCCCAATGAAACCGGCCCTTGCCGCCGGAGCCAAAGCGCCCGCGAGCAGCAAGGCGCATCCCGCGGACCAAAGACAAGACCCGGCCCCGCGCGGATGGGCGCCCGCCCAACCAAAAGATACCAACCTCATGTCGCCTCCGTTCCAAAATCGTTCACGAGCCAACGGAGGTTCTACTTCTCGCCAGCGAGCTCCGTGCCAGTCCCGGGCAGGCGCCGGCACGGAAGCCCGTCAGCCCTCCGATCGCATGGTCGCCGGCTCATCACTACCGGCATTTAGTCCGGTGCTCCCCGGACCCAGGACACGGTGAATTCGCTTCCGCATATCATCAAGAATGAGGTCCAAGTCTCGCAGTCCTTTGCTCAGAGTGGTTAAGTCGCCGCTAAGATTACCACTCGGGCTCCGCAGCATCTGGACCTTTAAGAGAACGGCGGCCCTGGCGAAGTCAGCGACACTCCGCGCACCGCATTGAACGCAGGAGTGTGTAAGGTCGTCGTACTCCTCCGCGGAAACACGAAACGTAACCAGCCGCGACCTCCGTTTAAGTACCACCATTCTCGGGCTCCAATTCCGGTCCGCCAAGAGCGATGCTGAATCCCCAGGACCCGTCCCCCGTTCCACCGTACTTCAAAAAGCGGACCAGTACGGTTGTTACCGCTATGACTTTATTGCGTTTTTGCCTCTCTTTAGCTTATGGGCCGTTGGCAAGCCAGTCACGCTTCGGAAGTTTAGGACACTAATGTCTGATTGTCAAGAGATTTAACCCGACCACCGAATAGCTACCAAAAGACATCTTAGAGATAGATTCTCGCTACGCCTCGGCTTCCCATGCCCAGACAACGCCTGATCCACCATTTGATGCCAGTGGCAGTAACATAGATGCAACTTATTGATCCGATAGGGTGAGACAGCTCGTGCTGCCTTCCTCGAGCTGTCCATAGAGCGATGTGTCTAATTCGTTCGACTATTTCCTTTAGAGACTTGTAGCCCTCGTTAACCGATGATAATGTTCGACAACGGAGGACCTATCCACATGTACCTGCGAAACGTAATTCTGGCGACTCTCGTTCTTGCGATGGTCGCCTTTGCTCAGAACCCTATCACCGCGGACTCGCCCTTCCAGGTGAGGTACGCGGCTAACCTGAATTTCGGGGAGTCCTACATTGACATCAGCAACTCCGGTGCCAATGGCGCTCCGCTTCTTGGCCCGGGGTTCGGCGGCGCTGCCGGCAATATCTGCGTGAACGTCTATGCGTTCTCGCCGGATGAGCAGTTGATCTCCTGCTGCTCGTGCCTTGTGACGCCGAACGGCCTTGTGAACCTCGGTGTGAACCGCGACCTCACGTCAAGGACCCTCACTGGTGTCATTCCCACCTCGGTGGTCGTGAAACTGGTCGCGACTCTGGCCGGCACTGGCGGCTCTGGGACCAACTGCACCAATTCTGCGGCCACGGTTACCATGGCTACGCCCGTGAGCGGTATGCTCGCCTGGGGAACGACCATCCATGCGACTCCAGTCGCGGGAACCTACGCGACAGTCGAGACGGCGTTTACACCTGCGACTTTGAGCGCCGGCGAACTCGCCAGCATCAGCGGGCGTTGCGCCTCCATCCTCGGCAACGGCAGCGGCTTTGGTATCTGCTTTTCCTGCCGCGCCGGCGCCTTGGGTGCCCCCAAGCAGTAAGAACCGCACTGCAGTTACCTGAGCAAGACCGGGTGACCCAAGTCAACGGGCACCCGGTCTGTTTTAGCTGACCGTAGTCAGACTTAGTACACGACTTACCACCCCACAATGCTGAGAGGAATGTTATGGCATCACATATTCTATTTCGAACTGCGGCGAGCGCCCTCGCCGCAGTGTTTTGTCTGGCGGCAGCGGGCGCGGACGGCGATACAACTCCCGCCGCCAACGCCGTGGTAATCGAAGTCAACGGCGTTTCGCTGACCATGGCCGACGTCGAACAGAGGCGGCCGTCTGCGTTGTTCCAGGCTCGCACAAGTTATTACGAAGCCCAGCGCAAGACCATCGAGGAGGTCGCAGATGAGGTCCTTCTCGAGCAGCAGGCCCGCAAAGAGGGTCTGACCGTGGCGCAGCTCCTCGAGAAGCATGTCAACAGCGTGCTCCCCAAGGACCCGTCCGACGAGGCCCTACATGTTTATTACGAGGGTGTAGAGACCACGGAGCCCTATGAGAAAGTGCGCGACCAGATCATCGACTCCTTGCGCCAGCGGCGCACGGCGAAAGCCAAAACTGCGTATCTGCAGTCGCTCCGAAGCCAGGCACACGTGATCATCCGGCTGGCGCCCCAACGCGCGCCCATTTCGATGAAAGGAGTGCCGGTGCGCGGCGCTGAGGCGGCGCGTATTACCCTGCTGGAGTTTGCCGATTACGAATGCCCGTACTGCCAACAGATCCGACCCGTTCTGGAACGGATCGAAGCCGAATATAAGGGAACGCTGGCGTTTGCCTATAAAGACTATCCGTTGGCCATGCACCCGAACGCGCAGAAGGCGGCCGAGGCGGCCCATTGCGCCGGGGCCCAAAGCAAATTCTGGGAATATCACGACATGCTCGGCGGCGGAAAATCCCTGGATCCTTCCGCGCTGAAAGGCTACGCCCGCGAGCTCAAGCTCGACGCGGCCGCCTTTGATAAGTGCCTCGACGGCGGCGAAAAATCCGAGTTAGTGAAGACCCAGCTCTCCGAGGCACAAGCCCTCGGCCTGCAAGGTACACCTACGTTGTTCGTCAATGGTCGGTATATTAGCGGCGCGCTCACCTACGAACGCGTGCGCAGCGTGATCACGGAAGAGCTGAGCTCAATGGATATCAAAGTACCCGCGAGAGCAGCCAACGGTCCCGCGCACCAATAAGCAGTAAGCGGCGACCCAGGTCTTCGGGGGGCGGGAAGACGCAGCTCCCTGAAATGGAGTTTACGCCGCCTGGCGGAACGCTTTGGACGTAGCGCGACCAGCGAGCGTTCGGCGCTCCGGCATGATGCTGGTCGCAGGCGGCGTTTGGCGGGCCGCGCGAGGACTTCTCGGCGGCGGCCCAGCGTAGTTGCAGCGAATTCGTCTGCTCGGAGCTCGATCGAGGTCATTATGCGATACGTGTCTTCCAGCGCCGCCGCGGCGGTTGCGTTCCTGATGTTGGCTCCTTCCGTCCTTTCCGCGCAGGGTGGATCCTCGGGCCTCTCGATCACCAACTACCAGATGGTCAGCGAAGAGCGATATACGCGGACCCAATGGTACATGACTTATAAGGCGGACTTAGTCAATACCGGGGCGCCCCGACAGGGCGTCACCGCCACGGTGGCCAGCACTGCCCCTTCGGTAGTTGTGGTGGCCGGCCAAGGTACGCTGCACTTCGGACCGGTGCCGGCGAACGGCAGGGTCACAAGCTCCGACACCTTCACCATCCTGGTGGACCGCTCCGTAACGTTCGATTTCGGCTACCTGGTCTGGTCGTTCCTGAATCCTGTGGCGAACCCGGGGGCGGACCAGACCGTCCCGGTCGGCACAATCGTCACGGTGAATGGGAGCGGGTCGACGAATCCTAGCGGCATCGGCTCGCTGACCTACAGTTGGGCGATGCTCTCGGTGCCTTCGGGTTCGCACGCCGCGCTTCAGAATAGCACTACGGTTTCCCCGAGTTTCACGGTCGATACTCCGGGAACCTACACAGTGCAGCTGACGGTAAGCAACGGCGTAGCGAGCGACTCGGCTACGGTTCGGGTCAGTACCGTCAATTCGCCCCCGGTGGCCAATGCCGGCCCGAATCAAACCGTGGCGGTCGGCTCTCTGGTAACGCTCAACGGTAGCGCCTCCTACGACGTGGACGGCGATTCTCTG
>DATJYJ010000252.1:0-2698 GCA_035578025.1 Verrucomicrobiia bacterium | reverse complement strand
GCCAACCAATACCGTCGGGGTCGTGGTCGCGGTGCGCAATGTATCCAGAGACGCCGAGCCATTCGTTGCCGCCGGCGAGACGGCTCCGAGGCCGGTGCACAGAATGACCAACCCGCCGGGATCGGCGATCTTCGCGGGCTTGTCGCCACAATTCGTCGGCGTCAACCAGATCAACGTGTCGCTGCCTCCGGGAACACCGGCCGGAAATAGTGTTTCCCTGCAAATTCAAATGGGCGGGGTAACCACGAGCTCCGCGGTGACGATCGCGGTGAACCAGTAGCTCACCGCGGCGTCCGAAGGCCGCGCACCAGGCCTTCCACGTCGTCCATCTTCTCGTTCAACACATTCAGCTTGCGCGATAGCGCCTGAATCTCCGACTCGGCACGGCGGTTGACCGAGAAATCCAGCTCGCCACGCAGACGGTCTTTGTCATCCTGCCGGTTCTGGCTCATCATGATGATCGGCGCCTGGATGGCGGCGAGCATGGACAGAAACAGGTTCAGCAGGATGAACGGATATGGGTCCCATGCGCGGCCGCCCAGCCAGACATTGACCATCGCGTAGATCGATAGCAGCACCAGACAGGTGATGATGAACGTCCACGAGCCGCCGAACTGCGCCACGGCATCGGCCACACGGTCGCCCACCGTCAAGGACGCCTCGATCACTTCGTTGGGATTGCGCATCGAACGGATGCGCACGAGTTTCTGCGAGCCGTGATACTGCTTGCCCAGCACGGCCAGCATGTCCATTCCGGCGAGCGGCTTGCGTTGCAGCAGGTGCTCGATATCCGTTCGGTCGACCTCGATGCACTCCGCCGTTTCCGCGGCCCAGGCGCTGGTCTGGTGCGGCGAGCCGTCCAGCATCGACGCGAAGCCGAAGAACTCGCCCGGCGACGGCTCGTCGACAGTTACCTCCTGCTGGTCCTCATCGACGGTGGTCACGCGGACCAGGCCGGAGAGCACGACGTACCCCTGTCCGCCGGGGTCGTCCATCTTGTAGATGCGCTGGCGCGGCGCGAACTTCACGTGCTCGACGCGGCTCGCCAGCACGGCGGCCTCATCGTCGTCGAGCAGCGCGAAGAGAGGGATTTGTCGCAGGATCTCGGGATTGCAGGGCAT
The DNA here is from genome assembly GCA_035578025.1 of Verrucomicrobiia bacterium. Classification (GTDB taxonomy): domain Bacteria; phylum Acidobacteriota; class Terriglobia; order Bryobacterales; family Bryobacteraceae; genus Solibacter. The sequence continues at coordinate 1,577 of DATJYJ010000252.1, read as the reverse complement.
GCCTGCATTTTCGCATTCGTGCGTGGGGGTTCACCAGGACTTTTGGCCGCGCAAGACCTCGGGGACCGTGCGCAGCAGGATACTCAAATACAGAGCGGGATTACCCTCGCGCACCAGTTGCAAATCGAGACGGCGGCGCTCGGCGACGCTCAGGCGGTTGCGCCCGGAAATCTGCCATAAACCGGCGAGCCCCGGCTTGACGCTAAGGATCTGGGGAGCGTCGGTGCCATAATAGCGGCGCAGCTCGCGAGGTGTGACGGGACGCGGACCGACCAGTGACATCTCGCCGGTGATCACGTGCCACAACTGCGGCAATTCGTCGATGGAGTGTCGGCGGCAGAATCGCGCAAAACGGCTGGGCACGCGCGGATCGTCGGCGCTCTTGAGCTCCGGACCCAGATCGTCGTCGATGTGCTCGATCCATGTGCCGGCGGCCGCCGGTCCGGCCCCCCACATGGTGCGCAGCTTGAGCATCCACAACGGCGTCCCACGCCAGCCGACGCGACGGTGAGCGATGAGCGGAGATCGCCGCGACAGCAGGCTGAGCACGATTCCGGCTCCGATGATCACGGGAGAGGCAATCAGAAGCAGCAGTAGTGCCGCGATTCGTTCGCCGTTCAGGCCGCTTTCACGAACACTGGATCGAGCGATGGAAATGGATCCCAAGAGTGCACCTATGCCATCGATCTTAGCCGCCGTGCGCGCCCGGTTCATGGGCAGGTTGTAAACATGTTGTAAATCCGCGCGCGCCGCTTGAAACCGTGCCGCCGCTGCTATCCTTAAAGATTGGAGCATTCCATTTGAATCGAATTGTTTTGGCATTCCGCTGCTTTTTCAACCTGCTGCTTCAAGGCAAGCTTTCGGACGACACCTTGAACGTGTTGAAGCTCACGCGGCGTGGAGCCGCGCCCGCGGCCGCCAAGGCGGCAAGCCCCGCGGCGGCGCCGCCCGCGGCTCGAGTCTCCGACGGCGCGCTGCAAATGTTGAGCATCATGCAGCGCGATTCGCGCCTGGTGGATTTTCTGATGGAGGACATCGCGGGCTATTCCGACGACCAGATTGGCGCGGCGGTGCGCGAGCTCCACGACCAGTGCCGCGATTCGATCGCGCGCTACGTGACGCTCGCCCCGGTGATCGACGGGGTGGAAGGGACCTACGCCAAGGCGCCGGGATCGGACGCGAGCCTGGTGAAGTTTGTCGGGAATGTACCTGCCCAGCCCCCGCCCGGCGGAACGCTTCGCCACAAAGGCTGGCGCGCCGTGAAAGTGGATCTGCCCGCGCTGCCCGCCAAGCAGGATGCCAGCGTAATCGCTCCCGCGGAAATCGAAATTGAGTAAGAAAACACCCGCTGCCAAATTCATCGTCGGCATCGACCTGGGCACGACCAACTCCGCCCTGGCCTATACGGAGCTGCGCCCCGACGCCGACCCCTTCGCGCCCGCCAACGTGGAGCTGCTCGCGATTCCGCAGCTTGTCAATCCCGGCGAAGTGCGCGACGAAGATCTGCTGCCTTCCTTCCTCTATCTGCCGGGCTCCGCCGATTTTCCCGCCGGGGCCATCGCGCTGCCGTGGGACGA
>DATJYJ010000251.1:0-12052 GCA_035578025.1 Verrucomicrobiia bacterium | reverse complement strand
GTAGCCCGGCGGCGTGGTCAGCATCACGATATCGATGTCGCTCTTGAGCAGTTTCTGGTAGGCATCGAAACCGACGAAGTGCCGGTCCGGCTGCACCTTCACGCGCGGACCGACGGATGCCACCAGTTCCTCCGCCGTCATCGATTTCTGTTGGCCATCGCGCTCGACCACGATGCCGTTGTGGCGGCTGATGAATTTCGGGTCGCGCAGATTCTTGAGCGAGCCTTCGAGATGGTCTTCGAAAATATCGGCCATCGCGACCAGTTCGACGTTTTCCGCGCCGGTGAGCAGGTCTACCACCGCCTGGGTGCCGCGGCCGCCGCAGCCCACCAGTCCCGCCTTCAATTGAGCCTTGCCCGCGCCCCTCACCAGGTGCGGTTTCACCAGGGTGAACGCACCGGCGGCGCCGATCAGCGCACGTCTCGACACAGTGTTGGAAGTATTTGCCATGATGCCGGAATCATACGCCCCGGCCTGGCCCGATTCAACCCTCTATCGGGAAACCGTTGGGGGTGCGTGGGGAGGCGCCGGCTGCCGGTGCGCCCGCGCGATGCGCACAGAAGCCGCGGCATCGGCTCCGGGCGTCATCACGATGCGAAACTGCTGCGTCTTCGGATCATAGGTCATGCCGCGGATGGAGCCGTCGAAAGCCGAGGCGGAAGGCTCCCATGGCGCATAACCCGTAACTGTGCGCGACGTTTCTCCGGCCGCGAACGCGACAGTCAGATTCACGTAACCGCCGGCGTCCTCGATGGCGGAGATCCGCTTCCTGCCCATGGTGACGAACTGGTCCGTGTCGCCGATTACCGCCATTCCCGAAGGTCCCACCGGCGCCAACACCAGGTACAGCGCGTCGCCCGCGATCTGCTGGTCGAGCAGGTCCGACGGGTCCATGAGGCTGCCGGTGCCGGCGAAATAGTCGTACACGTAGACGGGCTGTGCGGCTCCCGTCTCGGCGGGATGGAGCTTCACCTCCGCGTTCGATCCTTGCGTGTACGCGAAGACGTAGTAGGTCCTCACGCCGCCGAAATCCGAATAGGTTGAAGCGACCTGCGGCGCGTCCACTCCTTGCGCCCTGTTCTGGAAGCTCGCCTCGGTGGGCGTCAACGGCACGTCCGGCTTGACGATCACTCCGTCGTGCCGGACAGACCTTAGCAAGTTGGCGGCGCTGATGCTGCCGATCGGATCGCCGATGCCCACCGGTCCCGCGGAGAGCGTCGCCAGCAGCAGTTGCGTGTATTCCGTGCTCAGGAAGTTATCGGTGAAGGGCCAGACGCCCAGCGCACTGGCCAGGCGCGACGTATAGAGGAAATCGGACCACTTGTCCCGCTCCAACCGGTCCGCGCTGGTCCGGATCGTCGTTATGTTGCTGTATTTGGCGCTTTGCAGGAAGTGCCGCGCGGACGCCATGCAATACTGCATCGTCAATCCGCGGCTCGCCATGGACTTGGCCATGTTGTCCAGGAACGCGTCGGCATCCGTGAGGTTGAAATCGGTGTGAGCGTTGTCGTTGAGCCAGTCCTGTTCGAATGTGCCCACGCCCGCGGTCGCCAGGTAACCCGCCACGTAATCCCAGTACGCCGGGTCGATGACCACATTGCCGGACATTTTGTACGTCTGGTGATACGGGCTGCTGGGATCGATCCAGCGCGCATGAGTCACCAGCGGCACTCCCAGGTTCTGCTGGAATTTGGCGAGGCCCGCGGAGAACGGCGGCGTCGCTGCCACATATTGGTAAATGCCCTGGCCGTTGTTGCTCCACAGGGCGCCAGGACCCTTGGGATAAAACCAGCTATCGAGCTGCAGATACCCCAACGGAATCCCCATCGAATCGAAATTGCTCTTCACGGCGTTCAGGGTCTGCTCATAATTCATCGACCCCTGCATGTGGTAATAGTAGGTCGCGCCGTTGTCGGTCCAGTACCCGACCTTCTTCAGGCCGGTGTCGGCGTCGTTGGCTGGCCGGGTCTTGCCGTAGAGCGAGGTCAGGGCCTGCCCCCACGTGTCAAAGGCGTTGTTGATACCCTGTTGGATTACGAGCAGGGTGCGATGCTGGAACCCTTGCGGCAGAGAGGTGATCGCCGGGGAAATGCCGCTCTGCAACTCACCTTTCGGGCCTTGGGTGTTGGCCGCCGTCATGAAATTGGCGGCGGCCGAAAGGATAAACGCATTCGAAGAGGAATCGAAGAAGATCCACGGGCTCGCCGCGTCGAAGGTGGAAAACGACGGCGGGGCGAAGGTACCCGAGTACACCACGTGCCTGAGGCCCGCCGGATACTGGCTCAGGTTGGGGAACACGAAAGAATTGGCCGACGGGGCGTAGTTGGTTACCGTGAAAAGCACGTCCGGGTGCGCCGAATACGAGCGGATGGAGGCGTGGCGCTGGATATCGGTCACAAAGTCGAAAGAGACTTCGTTATAGGGGCCGAGGCTGTCGCTGCCGCCCGCGACAATCATGTTGGCTAGCGGCGCCCCAATGCTGCCGCCGAACGTCCACGCTGCCGCGGGAACCGAGATGGAATACCCGCCGCTGGCATCTACCGCTATCGACAGGCCGTTGGGTCCACCAAGCGATACTGCTTGGGCAAGAGGAAGGACTGCGAGAGAAGCAAGGCAAAGAGAAAAACGGGTCAAGATCACGACTTTGGTCCCCCCCGGACGACCGGGTTTGATGTAAATTTCTGTAAAGCTGTAGGGAACATGACAATATTACCGGGGTATGTTCCTTAAACACAACTCCCCAATTGGGTGAAACGTACCGAACTTAGGGGGAGAGTCTACGCGCCGCCCCATCTTCCGTACTAAAACAGCGGGTTACACTGGACCTGTGGTGCGCTTTTACGGAAGGGAAGACCTGGTGCGCCAGCGCGCCGTCTGGAAAAAGGACGGAAAGACGGTCGTCTTCACCAACGGTTGCTATGATTTGCTTCATCCCGGCCATTTGCGACTGCTGGAACAGGCACGCAGCTTCGGCGACGTGTTGGTTCTCGCCTTGAACTCGGATGCCGGAGTTCGTGCCAATAAAGGACCCTCGCGCCCCTTGATCCCGGAATTTGAGCGGGCTGAATTGGCCCTGGCGCTCGAAGCGGTCGATGCCGTCACGCTGTTCGATGAACCGACCCCCCGGGAGGTGATCGCGGTGCTGCTGCCCGATGTGCTGGTAAAGGGCGCCGACTGGTCGCACTTTATCGCCGGACGCGAGGAGGTCGAGGCCGCCGGCGGGCGAGTGATGACCGTTCCGCTGGAACCCGGATTTTCTACTACGATTATAGTTGAAAAGATGCAGAGCCTGCCTTGATCCACCCCGCCGTTCGCGACCTCTTCCTGGAGCTGGGCCGTCACACTGCCTTCCAGGACGCCCTGCGCCGTCTTGGCGCTGGGGGCAATGCGGCTCTATCCGGCCTGACCACCACTGCCAAGGCGCTCTATGCAGTTTTGCTGGAGCAATCCGTCAATCGTCCTCTGATTATTGTAGTAGATGGCAACAAGGAAGCCGAGGAGTTGTCTCAGGCAGCCGGGACCTTCCATTCGATGATTGCCCCTTCCGGCGATGCCAGCCCGCAACTCCTTCCTGCCCTGGACGTTGTGCCGCTCCAGAACATGTCTCCGCACGCCGAAATCCTGGAGCAGCGCGCCATCGGACTGTGGAGCATGGCAACCGGTCGGTCGTCGATCACGATCCTGCCCGTGGCGTCCGCCCTGCTTCGGATTGAACCTGCGCCCTTTTACCGGCAGCTTGCCCTCAAGCTGCGCGCCGGAGACGAGCTGTCCATGGAGCTTTTGGTCGCCCACCTGGAGAGCATCGGGTATGAACGCCGCGAGCCGGTGGAGATGGTCGGCGAATACTCGGTTCGGGGCGGGATCATCGACATATTCTCGCCGGAGGCGCCAAAACCCGTGCGCATCGATCTATTCGGCGATACGGTGGAATCCATCCGCCGCTTCGATGTGGAATCGCAGCGATCGGTGCTGAAGGTGGAAGATTGCCTGCTCTTGCCTCTCAGCGAATACCAGAAGTCGCGGCCATTCCTGGCGGAACTCAACCAGCTCATGCGTGAGGCGGACATTCCCGGCCGCGACCTGCCCCCGCCGGGTGAGCCCTTCCCCGGGTGGGAGCTGATCGCGCCGATGCTGCGTTCCCGGAATGCCTCGGTGCTCTCGCTGGGCGAGAAGCCTGTCGTCCTTTGGGATGAACCGGAACAGGTCCGCGCGGCAGCCCGGCGCCTGTGGACACGGCTGGAACAGATCGAACGCTCTTCGGCTTACGATCCGGAGCGGGTCTTCTTCCGATGGGAAGAACTGGAGGAGCAGGCCGCCGCAGGCTCGCAGGCCGCCTTCCAGCAGCTCGATATCGGTTGGTCTCCTACAGGTATAGAGGAAGCGGGCCACATTGCCACTCGCCCTGCCTTGTCTTTCCATGGCAACATGCAGGTGGCTGTCGCAGAGGCCCGTACGCTGGTCGAGGAAGGCCGGCGAGTGGCGTTCTTTGCCGGTTCGACCGGAGAAATCGAACGCGTCGCGGACATTCTGAACGAATACGGCATCCCGTATCAGCTCGGGCTGGAACAATTCGAATCGACGCCGGCCTATCTCGCCGAACGGGCCTACATGTCGGGCGGTTCGGCCAGTATTTTCCTGGTGAAGGGCCTGATTTCGCATGGAACCTCGTTCCAGGACTCCAAACTTGTAGTATTTGGCTCGGAGGATCTCTTCGAGACCTCCGAGCTGGTCTCCCGCGGGCCGGTTTCCAAGCCCGCGATGGAAGCGTTCTCGGCCGACATCATCGATCTCAAGCCGGGCGATTATGTGGTCCACGCCGAGCACGGTGTTGCGCAATACCTAGGGCTCCGCGAGATCGCGCAGGGTGAGGCCAAAGGCGACTACATGCTGCTCGAATATGCCGGCGGATCGAAACTCTACCTCCCGTTGACTCGCATGGACCTGGTGCAGCGGTTCCGCGGCGCCGGCGAGGCGAAACCGGCCCTCGACCGCATGGGCGGCGTCACCTGGACCCGCACCAAGACCAAGATCAAGGCCCGCATGCGTGACATGGCCGATGAGCTGCTTAAGCTCTACGCCCAGCGCAAGATGACGGAAGGCTTCGTCTACTCTCCGGATAGTAATTGGCAGCGTGAATTTGAGGATGCCTTCGAGTTTGTTCCGACGCGCGACCAGATCACCGCCATCGCCGAGATCAAGCGCGACATGGAGAACCAGCAGCCGATGGACCGGCTGCTTTGCGGCGACGTCGGCTTCGGCAAGACCGAAGTGGTCATGCGGGCCAGCTTCAAGGCACTGGGCGACGGAAAGCAGGTGGCTGTGCTGGCGCCGACGACCGTGTTGGCCTTCCAGCACTTCGAGACCTTCAAGCGGCGCTTCCAGCCCTTCCCGGTCCGCGTCGAAATGTTCAGCCGATTCCGCAACTCCAAGGAGCTAAAGGCCTCGCTGGTCGACCTGGCGGAACATAAAATCGATATCTCGATCGGCACCCACCGCCTGCTTTCGGAAGACGTTCACTTCAAGGACCTGGGCCTGGTGATCGTGGACGAGGAGCAGCGCTTCGGTGTCAAGCACAAGGAGCGTCTCAAGCACCTGAAGCGCAACGTGGACGTGATTACCATGAGCGCGACGCCGATTCCCAGAACACTACATATGTCGTTATTAGGTCTGCGGGACATGTCGGTGATCGAGACTCCGCCCAAGGATCGCTTGGCGATTCACACCGTGGTGGCTCTCTTTCAGCCGGAATTGATCCGGCAGGCGGTAGAGCTCGAACTCGGGCGCGGCGGTCAGGTCTATTTCCTGCACAACCGGGTGGATTCCATCTGGAGCCGGGCGGCGATGATCCAGGAACTGGCGCCGACGGCGCGCATCGGCGTCGGTCACGGGCAGATGAGCGAGCACGAGCTGGAGAAAACTATGCTCCAGTTCATGCAGCACGAGTTTGACATCCTAGTTTGTACTACCATTATAGAAAATGGATTGGACATCCCGCTTGCCAACACCATGATCGTTGAAAATGCCGAGCGGTATGGGCTATCCGAGCTTTATCAATTGCGCGGGCGAGTGGGCCGCTCGAACCGGCGGGCTTACGCTTACCTGATGGTCCCGCCGGATACCGAGTTGACGGAAATTGCCCGCAAGCGTCTGGCCGCCCTGAAGGAATTCAGCGACTTGGGCGCCGGGTTCAAGATTGCCGCGCTCGACCTCGAACTACGCGGCGCCGGCAACCTGCTGGGCGGCGAGCAGCACGGTCACATCAATTCCGTGGGGTTCGATACCTACGTCCGCCTGCTCGACGAAACCGTGCGGGAGCTGAAGGGCGAAGAGGTGGTGCCGGAGATCCACTCTTCGCTGAACCTGAACCTGGATATCCGCATCCCCACCGACTATATTTCTGACGAGAATCAACGGCTGCGCGCCTACCGGCAGATTGCCAATGCCGCCGACGCCGCCGCCCGCGACCGTGCCGAAAAGGAACTAGAGGATCGATATGGCCCAGTGCCGGATGCCGTCCGCAACCTGCTGCAGTACTCCGCCCTCAAGAACCTGGCCGAGCAGATCGGCATCGAGGCCGTGGACCGGCGCCATAACCTGTTGAATATAAAATTCCACAAGGAAACCCGGGTGGACCCGGCGCGTCTCATGAACCTGGTGAGCAAGACCAGCGGAGCGCAGTTCACTCCGGCAGGCGTCTTGCTGTTGCCGATAGATGGGTCGTCGCCTGGGGAGATTCTCCACACCTTGGAGGAGAGGCTCGGCCAGTTGCGAACGTCCTGCTAGAATAGGAGTTCCACTATGTTTCGCTGGTCTGTAGTAGTCGCCATATCCACGTGCGCTGTCTGTGCCGCGGCGGACAACCCGCCTGTCCGGATCATCGAAGAAATCGCCGCCAAGGTGAACGGCGACATCATCACTCGCGGCGAACTGGAAAAGAAGCGCGCCGATGCCGAAGCCGAAGCACGCCGCCAGGGGCTCAACGGCGTCCGCCTTCAGGACGCCGTGAAGGAAGTCACCGCCAACGCACTGCGCGACGAAATCGATCAACTCCTGCTGGTGCAGAAGGGCAAGGAACTGAACATCAACGTCGATGGCGATGTGGCCCGCCGCCTCGCCGAAATCCAAGTGCAGGCGAAAAAGCCTAATCCGGACGAATTCCAGGCATACGTCCGCGAGCAGACCGGGATGACGTTCGAAGACTTCAAAGACCGCATGCGGCGCGACATCCTCACGCAGCGCGTGATCGGCCAGGAGGTGATGCGCACCATCGTCATCCCCGAACCCGACATGCAGAAATATTACGAGGAGCACAAAAAGGAGTTCGTCCGCGAAGAACAGGTATTCCTCAGCCAGATTCTGATTTCGACCGAAGGCAAGTCTCCGGACCAGGTGGCGGCAGCAGAGAAGAAAGCGAAGGATCTGGTGGCGCGCGCGCGCAAGGGCGACAAGTTCAGCGACCTGGCCAGCGCGAATTCGGACGATCCCGAGACTGCAAAGAACGGCGGCTACATCGGCGCCATGAAGCGCGGGCTGATGGACAAGCAGATCGAAGATCTTGTCTTCAAAATGAAGAAAGGCGAGATCACCGACCCGATCAAGCGGCCGGTAGGTTTCCTCGTACTCAGGGTCGAAGAGCGGTTCGAAGCGGGCCAGGCAAGCTTTGAAGAGGTCAAGAACGAGGTCCAGGACCGCATGATGCAGCCCAAGGCCGAGCCCAAGGTGCGCGAGTATTTGAGCCATTTGCGCGAGGATGCGTTTCTCCAGATCAAGGAAGGCTACGTGGACAGCGGCGCGGTTCCGGGCAAAGACACGCGCTGGCAGGACATGGCGCAGTTGAAGCCGCAGACCACGACCAAGGAGGAAGTCGCCGCGCGCCGCAAGAAGCACATCCTGTGGGTCATCCCGGCTGGTACCGCGAAGGATACCAAGACCAAGGGCCATAAAACCGCGCCCGATTCTACTCCCGACGCTGCACCTGCTCCCGCGCCCGCCAATGCTCCTGCCACGGAGCCTGCCAAGGCGGCCGATCCGGCGAAGCCCGCCGGAGGCGATCCCGCCAAACCATGAAATCTCCCTACATCGGCGAAATCGAACCCAACAAAGTCATCACCACCAGCTTTCTGGTTCAGGCTAAGGAAATCCGTCAAAAAAAAGGCGGCGAGTTTTATCTTTCACTCACGCTCTGCGACCGCACCGGCGATCTCGACGCCAAGATGTGGGACAACGTCAACGAGGTGCTGGACGTCTTCGACCGCGACGATTTCGTCAAGGTGAAGGGAATGGTCCAGATCTTCCACAACCGGCCGCAACTCACCATTCACAAGCTGCGCCGGATGGACGAGAGCGAGATCGATTTCGCCGATTATTTCCCGGCTTCGAAGCGCGATCCGGAGGAGATGTGGCGCGAGCTGCGCGGCATTATCGACGGTGTCGCCAATCCTCATCTGAAGGGCCTTCTGGAGGCGGTGTTCGCGGATGAGGACATCGCGCGGCGCTATCGCCGGGCGCCGGCCGCGAAGCAGATCCACCACGCATTTTTGGGCGGCCTGATCGAGCACGTGCTGAGCGTGTGCGGAATGGCAAAGCCGGCCGCGGCGCATTACGCCAACATCGATTACGATCTGCTGATCACCGGCGTGCTGTTGCACGACATCGGAAAGATCTACGAGCTGACTTATGACCGCGGCTTCTCGTATTCGGACGAGGGACAGTTGGTCGGCCACATCTCGATCGGCACCCGGATCCTCTACGAGAAACTGCGTGGCCTGCCGGATTTTCCGCCGCGGTTACTGGTTCTGGTGGAGCACATGATTCTCAGCCACCACGGCCACCTCGAGTTCGGATCGCCCAAGCTGCCGCAGTTTCCCGAGGCGCTGCTGCTGCATTACCTGGACGACATGGATTCGAAGATGGAGAGCATGCGCGCGCTGGTGGAGCGCGATCGCCAGGTGGAGGGCAACTTCACCGGTTTTAACCCGGCGCTGGAGCGGGTAATTCTCAAAAAGGACCGGTATCTGACTCCGCCGCCTGCGGCGGAGTCCAAGCCGGCCGATCCCGCGCCGCCGGTGCGCGCGCCCATGGCGGAACATCCCCTGTTCGCGCCCGCTCCCGATTCGCCGTTCGCCGACAAACTCCGGCAGGCACTGCAGCCGGCCGGTCCAAAACAGGAATCCTGATGCCAAAAACCGCGCGCGATGTCCCTCCCCCCCTGGAATTGGCCTGCCTGAAGGCACTGTGGTCGCTCAAAGAGGGCAACGTTCGCGCGGTGCAGCAGGTGCTGGCGCCCTCGCGCCCGTTGGCTTACACGACGGTGATGACCGTGCTCGACCGGCTGGTGCGCAAGGGCAGGCTGGCGCGGCACAAAGTGGGCCGGTCGTTCGTGTACTCGCCGACGGCATCACGCGATACTCTGCGCAAGGCGGCGGTTCGCGAGCTGCTGGACGGTTTCTTCGACGGGTCGGAGGAGCAGTTGCTCGTGTTTCTGCGCGGCGGCGAAAGCAAGGCCGCGGTAGCGGGTGCTCCTGACGCGGACGGTCAGATCGATCCCGTGCTGCTGTAGTGATTCTCGTTTCCATTTTTTTCGGCGCGGCATTCACCCTGGGGAGTGCGTACGCACTCGGCGAGATTTTGCTGCGGCGGGTGAAGGTACCGCCGGAGATCAAGCTGGGGCTCGGCGCGGTGGCACTGAGCTTCGTGGTGTTTGTAGTGCTGTTGGCTGGCTGGGCGAACTGGCGGACCTTCCTGGCGCTTGGGCTTGTGTGTCTTGTGGGACAGGCTTTCGCCTGTCTGAGGGGCCCTGAACAGACTAAAGCCTGTCCTACAAAGCTCATCTTCTTCTTTCTTCCCTACTTCACCTGGTATTTCGTCAATGCACTGGCCCCGGAGACGGTGGCCGACGGAATCACTTACCACCTCGGACTGCCCCTTCAGTACCTCCGCACCGGCGGCTTTCCGGAGCACCTCACCTTCTTCAGCCTGATTCCGCAGGGCACGGAGATGCTCTACACCATGGCCTTTGCGTTCGGCCGCCACTCCGCCGCCAAACTCGTCGAGCTCGCATTCTTCGTTGCCACCCTGCCGCTGATCTTCCGGGTTGGGCGGCAATTGCACCTGCCCGACCTGGCCTCCCTCGTCGCCGCTGTCATCTACTTCTGCGCGCCTGTGGCGGGAATCACCGGTTCCAGCTCATACAACGATGCGGCGGGCGTGTTTTTCCTCCTCGCCACGATTCACCTGCTGCTCATGGGCGGACGCGCTCCCCTGTTGGCGGTGGGTGCTCTGGCCGGCTTCTGTTACGCGATCAAGATACCCGGCATCCTGGTCCCGATTGGCGCTACCGCATTTGCGCTGCGCTACCGCAAGCGGGCGTGGCTGGTGGCCGCCGGCGCCGCACTCGTGATCGCGCCGTGGATGATCCGCAACCTGGTGGTCACGGGCAATCCGCTGGCGCCGCTGATGAACTCGCTCTTCCCGAACCCGTACTTCCACGTCGCGACCGAGGCGGAGCTCGCCCGAGGCCTGCGCTCGTTAGGCGCGGTCAAACCGTGGCAGGTTCCTTGGGAACTGGCCTTCGGCGATCACCTGACGGGCACGTTCGGCCCGCTCTTTTTGGCGCTGCCGATCGGGCTCCTGGCGCTGCGCCGCCGCGAAGGCCGCCTGCTATGGGCCGCGGCACTATTGCTGGCGCTGCCGTGGCTCACCAATACGGGCGCGCGGTTCCTGATGCCCTCGGTTGTGCTCGCGGGATTTGCTCTCGGCATGTCGCTGCCTCGCCCCGCCGCGATCGCGGCCGTCGCCATCCAGGTAGTAGCCTGCTGGCCGCACGTAATCGACACCTGGGAGACGCGCTACGCGTTCCGGCTGCACGAGTTTCCGCTGGCGGCCGCACTGCGCATCGAGCCGGAGGCCGATTACTGCCGGCGCCACCTCAACGAGTACAACGTGGCGAAGATGGTGGAGCGCGCCACGCCCCCGGATTCGCGGACGCTGGCGCTGGCCAGCGTCGCCAGCGCCTATCTGAACCGCGACGTGACCGTCTCTTGGCAATCCGCCGAGACCGACCAGCTTCTGGACACGTTGCGCCTCGCAGCCCTCTACGAAGACGCGCCCGACTTCGATTGGAAGGCCGAGTGGCCGGCGCAGTCCGTGCGGGTGCTGCGCTTCCGCATGCCGATGAGCTACGAAGGCGAGTGGGACATCAGCGAGATTCAGCTTTACACCGGCGAGTACCGGATTTTCAACAGCCCGCAGTGGAGCCTGGCCGGGTGGCCGAACCGCTGGGAGGCGCCCCTGGCCTTCGACGGCAACCTCGCCACGCGCTGGCGCACCTGGCAAACGGTGCGCGCGGGCATGTACTTCGAAGTTGACCTGGCGCACCCGCAGCGCCTCACCAGCGCTGTGCTGGTGAGCCATACGCCGGTGTATCGCGTGCCGCTGGAGATCTACGGGCAGGACGAGAAGGGTGCCTGGAGGGTACTGTCGAAGGCTCCCCAGGCGATCCGGCGGGCGCGGCAGGACCTCCGCCTCGACGCTGCGCGCGCCCTGCGAAAAGCCGGTTTCCGCTATCTGCTGGCGCCCACCGGCTCGGGAGGGAATGCTCCCATCGGCAACGCGATTGTGGGGAAGGAAGCCGAGTGGGGCCTGGAAGCGGCGGGCTATGCCGGCGATTTTCACCTCTACCATGTGAAATAAGACCCGCCGGCTCAACAAGCTACTAACCTTCCCGCATATCCATTGTTATCGGCGTCCTATAACCTAAATCGATCTTGTTCGGACAGGGCTTGCGAAACTACGCTCAACCTGTAGACATGCGAGTTCACAAATTACCGGTGTTGCTGGCTCTCGGACTCTCCGTCGCCGGCGCGCAGCAGGTTTTGCGCAAAGAGCCGTTCCAGTATGCCGGGCCAGATCGTGCTTCACGCGTCGAAGCACGGCCGCCGGGCATGCGGCTCGGTCTGCGTAGGCCTCGGGAGTTCGCTCTCGCTCCGCTCAGCGAGGCCGAAGCCGCGCGCCTGACCGGGCCCAGCACCCGGCTGAAAACCGGGGTACAGCG
>DATJYJ010000250.1:0-2747 GCA_035578025.1 Verrucomicrobiia bacterium | reverse complement strand
CGGAATTCACGCTTACCTCGGCGTGCACGTAGTGGAGCGCGGCGTGATTTTCGTAGACTTGTCGCTGGCGCAGATCGCGGCCCTGGGCACGACCATCGCCGTGCTGTACGGCATCGAGCCGCACAGCACCACGGCGTATGTTGTGAGTCTCGTTTTTACGTTCATCGGCGCGGCCGTGTTCTCCACCATCCGCGGCCGCAAGGCCCGTATTCCGCAGGAGGCCGTGATCGGCATCTGCTACGCCGTGGCCAGCGCGGCCGCCATCCTGGCCATGAGCAAATCGGCCGAGCAGACCGAGCACCTGAAAGAGATGCTGGTGGGCAACATCCTGACGGTGTCGTGGTGGGAGGTGGAGAAAACGGCCGCGCTGTATGGGCTCATCGGGCTGTTTCACTATCTGTGCCGCCGCAAGTTTCTGACGATCTCGATGGACCCGGAAAAGGCCGAGGCCGAAGGCATCAACACGCGGCTCTGGGACTTTCTCTTTTACGCATCGTTCGGTTTCGTGGTCACCTCGAGCGTGGCCATCGCCGGCGTGCTGCTGGTATTCTGCTACCTGATTGTGCCTTCGGTAGGCGCAATGCTCTACTCGGATCACGTAGGCACGCGGCTGGCGATCGGATGGACCATGGGGACCCTGGTCTCGGCGCTGGGCGTGTATCTGTCGCTCCTGATCGATCTGCCGACGGGAGCGACCATCGTCTGCACGTTCGCGATAGTGCTGATCGCCATGGCGCTGCTGAAGCCGGTGGTGAAAAGAAATCGTAGCTATTAGCTGTCGGCTATCAGCTATCAGCCTTCTCGTGCTAGACCTGGAGGTGTGCTTACTACTCGGGCTGATTGCGACTGCGGCGGCATGGGGACAGCCGCAGGAAGTCACCCATGAGAGCCTGGTCATGGGTGGCGCGCGGACTTACCGTGTGTTCCTGCCGCCTTCATACAAAGTTGCCGCGAAGCGGTTTCCGGTCATCTATTGGTTTCACGGGTACGAGGCGCAGAACGAGGAGCGCGACCGGGCGCTTGCAGCGTACGTCGGATCGCATGACGTGATCCTGGTGGATTCGGGCCCGGCGGACCTCACAGGCAACTTCCCTCTGTACCTTCCCGAATTAATCGAACACATCGACCGCACACTGCGCACCGTCCCCGACCGGGCACATCGCGCGGTGACGGGGTTCGGCTCGGCCGGCCTGCTGGCGCTTTGGGAAGCCGCGCGCTCGCCGGAGTTGGTGGGCAGCGCATCCAGCTTCGCCGCGGATCGCGAGACCGAAGCCGGCCCGAGCGGGTTTCCGGTGAGCCTGTCGATCGACGATTTGTCCGGCGCTCTCGCAGCCGCAAAGACGTGGCAGTTCGACCCCAATGTCGATATCGCCGCCACGCTGGACCTGCACCTCAAGGCGTTTGCCGATGTGGCGCCCAAGCCGGAGGTGTTTGCCATCGCGGACCCGTACCCTGATTTCGCTGCGTGGAATTGGGAAGTGGCATCGACGCGCCGCAGCCCTGGTTTCACCGTTCTGGAAAACGTCTCGCGCGCTGGTTTCCGCAGCGCGGTGCGCGAGTGGCTGCCCTCGGGCCCGCCCGTGGCGTCCGTGAAGCTGAGCGTCACGTCAGCGCGGCTCTACACGCCCGGAGCCGCAATTCCCGTAACCTACGTCCACACGGCCGACGGAAAAGTGCGGCATGTCGTACAAAAGGCCGATTCCCAAGGGCGTCTTACCTTCGATCTCGACGGCGACGACTACGAAATCGGAGTGGGAGCCGGCGCCGTGCTGGCGGCATCCGGCTACACAGTTCAGGATGCGGCGTGGGCCACGGCGGGGAAGCCGGTGAAGCTAAAGGTCACGTTTCTCAACAAAGGCGCGGCAAAGTCTGTCGCCGAGCCTTTGAAGTGGGAGAGCCCGACGCCCGGACTGAAGTTCGAAAACCCGCCTGCACGGTTGTTCGGACTGGCGCCTGGCGAATCGATGGCGCTGCCGCTGACCTTCACCGTGGCCGACCCCGCACGTTCGCGCGCACGGATTGTGGCCATCACAGCGGGCGGACGCACTGCGATCGACGTTCCGCTGTTCCCCGCGGCCGAAGCCGGCGCGGAGTTCGAGATCGCGGACGGCAGGCCCGTCGAAAGTTACCGGCACGAGCTCGGCGAAGGCAACCGCGACGGGCACGCTTCCCCCGGAGAGACGTTCGCGATCCTGCTGCGCGAGGGCGGCGCGCTGCATGCGGCGGAGGTGTTCACCAACGACGCTTGTATTGAGAACGCAATCCGCGTGGTGGAGAACGGCCGGCGGTATTCGCTCCCCAAAATACGCGCCTCCTGCGAGCCGGGCCACGTGGTCCACCTGCTGGCGCACGCAGGCTCGCGATACGCGGCGATCGACTTTCCGGTCTGGTATCGCCCGTAGATCCTTTCTTACTGCACCGGCAGGTTGATGGTCGTGCTGTTGTTGCCCGCGGAAATCACCAGCGGCTGAGTGCCGGTCGAGATGCCCGGCGGCACCGTCACGTTCAACTGGTAGAGCCCGACGAAGCCCGGAGCGAGGCCGCAGAACGCCACCGGAGCGGACGTGCCGCCGATCGTCACCGTGGGGTTCGAGTTGCATGGGAGTACCTGCGTGGTCGGCGCGGGATCGCCCGATGCCGGGTGATTGTTCACCGGGCCGAGACCGTTGGCGAAGATCTGAATCACCTGGCCGCGCTTCGCCGGATTGCTCGAGCCGACCACGGCATAATTCTGGTCCAGAATGCCG
>DATJYJ010000249.1:0-2928 GCA_035578025.1 Verrucomicrobiia bacterium | reverse complement strand
TACCGCGAACACTTCGACGTCGAGTGGGCCGGACACCCCAACTGGTACTTTCACCTCAGCAAGTTCTCCATCCCCTACCTCGACCACCCCTGCGTGCCGCCCGCCGTCTTCCTCGACGACTGGTTCCGCGGAGAAGGCCGCGACCGCCTCCCCGCCGACCGTGAGCAATGGATATTAAAGCCGCTCTTCTCCTTCGCCGGAAAAGGCATAAAGTTCGCTCCGACTGATGAGGACCTCGCCTCTATCCATGTCCGCGACCGCCACAGCTACCTTCTTCAACAGCGCGTGAAATTCGAAAATGTGATCGAGACCCCGCACGGCCCCACCCAGCCCGAGATCCGCATCCTTTATCTGTGGCCCGACGGCGGCAAGCTCGAGCCCGTCCTGCCTCTCATCCGCCTCGGACGCGGCAAGATGATGGGCGTCGACCACAACCGCGACCTTGAATGGGTCGGCGCCTCCGCGGCCTTCCAGCCGAAAAGGAACAGCTAATCCCCCCGGGCTAATCCCCCGTCGGCGAACGCGCCAGGTTCAATGGCTCGATCAGCCCTCCGGAGCTTTCACGAAACTATCGATTTCCCTGGATTCTTAAAGCTAAACAAGCGTAGCGTTGCATCAACCGTTCCCCCTTGGCTTCAATCCCCACGCGAAAGGTCGGTTAGTATGCCAAGGCTCCAGCTTCCACATCATCTGAATGCAGGCATCTTTCTTTCTTGCGTCCTGCTCGCCTTCACGCCCAATTACGCGCAACAAATCTATCGTTCCGCTGAACCCCCACACTCCATCATCTCCCTGACTCCCAGCCCGAGGCCTCAGGGTGAAATTTTGGCCCGATTCCGAGGCGATGCCACCTTTGAACACCTCCCCGCCAACTATCACGTCTTCGCCGCCGCCTCCGTGGGAGAAGACGCCGGAGTGGAACCGCTTACGCTCAACTTTGCCGCCGAGACGAAGATCACCCGGATCGAGTCGAAGAACAAGGACTTCGTCGTTGAGGCTGGCGGCACCTGTCATGAGGGCAACAGCTATTCGCGAAGCGATAGCTGTTCGCTGCTGGTGCGGTTTAATCCGCAGGGTCCGGGCCACAGGCTGGGCTTTATCGACATCACGCACTCCGCCGAGCCTCAGCCCATGAGTTTTGGCCTGACGGGCAACGGCTACGCGCCGGTGGTCAGCTTTACGCCCTCCCAGATCTCTACAGTTCCCGCCTCGGTATCTGCCGGCACCGGAACCATCAAGAGCGCGACCCGTATGGCGATCGATGGCGGAGATATCCTCTACATCGCCGACACCGGAAATAGCCTCGTCAAGGAAATGGATTCCAGCGGCACCATAGTCACCACCCCTCTCGGTCCTATCGCCACTCCCAAATCGATTGCTGCTGACAGCTTCGGCATCCTGTACACCAGCAACACCGGGAGCACTTATTACTTCAGCGTCTTCTATCCCTGGGGAAGCCAGACCGCGTACGGATACGCACACACTGCGGGCACCTGCACGCCGTCTGCTCCCTGCGCCTTCTCCGCCGTTGGCATGAGTTCTCCGGCCAACATGAGTATGGATAACTATGACGACCTCTTTTTTGAGGAGGGAACGAAGGGCGCGGCCGAGATGCCGGTTGCGAGCATTTCTGGCGGCTCCGGTGCCTTGAATCTGTGGTACCTCAGCGACCAGTTTGCTTACTCCTCTGGATCTGCTGGCTCCTTTGCAGTCGACGCAAACGGCAATCTCTATACCGCCTACAACTTCGCTTCGTATACCTGTTATTTGCTTGAGGAGCCACTTTACAACGCGGAGTACTCACCTACGGCCAACCGCGTGGCCGGCGGTGCGAAGTGCGGATTCTCAGGCGATGGCGGCCAGGCGCGCAGCGCCGAGATCAGCGCCACCATCGGCCAGATGGCCTTTGACGTGGCGGGCAACCTCTACTTTGCCGATGCCGGCAACCAGCGCATCCGGCGCATCGATTACGCCACGGGCATCATCAGCACCATCGCCGGCAATGGCACGGCAGGCTACTCCGGAGACGGAGGTTCTGCGACATCTGCGACCCTGAGCGCTCCCACCGGTCTCGCAGTCGATTCCCAGGGCCAGGTCTATATCCTGACCAACGCACCTACAGCCGGGCCGACCCAGGTAATCCGCAAGGTGAGCACGAAGGGATACTGGTCCTTCGGCGGAGTACTCAGGGGGACTGCAAGCGCCGCCAAGGTGTTCACCGTGTCTAACACCGGTAACAGCTCGCTCGCTCTCTCCGCGAACGCCTTCTTCTCGGGCGGCAACACCGGCGACTTCACCATTGATCCCACAACGACCAGCTGTGTGCTTACCGCCGGCGCCGCACTCCAGGCAGGCCGCAGCTGCAACATCGGCATCATTTTCAAACCTACTGCTGCCGGTGCCCGCTCGACCAGCCTGCTGTTTATGGACAATACCCTAACCGGCTCCAACACGATCCAATTGAGTGGAACCGGCACTCTCCCCGCTCCCACGATGGCTATCACTTCGCCTGCCGGCGGTTCGTCAGTGAAGACGGGAGTGGTTGTAACCTTCTCGGCAAGCGTCACCTCCACGTCATCCACCAAGCCAACCGGAACAGTGACCTTCAAAGTGAATACCACTGTGATCGGCAGCCCGGTGGCGCTGTCTACCTCCGGTACCGCTTCCACGACGTTCACCGCGGGCTCTGCTACCACCTACACGCTTTCCGCCGTCTACAGCGGCGATGCGAATTATGCCGCCACCACGGCAACCGAGAGCCTGATCGTCACCGCGGTCGCGCTTCCGGCGTTCGTCCGCCTTGTTCCCGGCACCAGGCCGTTATCGGAATGCGGCCCGGAGAGCTTTTTCGTCCAGGTCTCCTCCGCTTCAGGCTCCCGTCCCACTGGCACTGTCGAGCTGAAAACCGGGACTTCAGTCCTCGCTTCC
>DATJYJ010000248.1:0-28472 GCA_035578025.1 Verrucomicrobiia bacterium | reverse complement strand
AATGCCGTCGGTAAGGTTGCGCGCCGTGCCATCCGGGAACACGTCGACCAGCTTGGCCGTGAAGTCGGTGTCGCGCGCGCTGGTCGATACCCACAGCGACACCCGCACCGGCCCGGCGATCTCCACCGGCTGTTTCAGCGGCTTGGTCGTGTACACCAGGACGTCGCTGCGCTCCTCCACCGCGCGCTGATCGAATGGCCCCCAGGGAAACACCTTCGGGTTGCAGCACACCGCGCCGCCCAAGGTGGGCACCGGATCGTTCGGATCGAATTCGAAGGTATCGGCTGCCGCCTTGCTCCCTGCCTTTTCCGACAGCGCGCCGTCGCCGGCGAGCGACCTCGCTTTGCCCGCACTCTGCAGGTAGTAGCTCTTCGGCTGGGCGTTTTCCGGCGGCCACTCGCGGGCCTCCTGCCACCGGTCGGCGCCCATCACGAAGAATTTCACCGGCGGCTCAGAAAGCAGCGCCGAATCCTTGCCCTTCAGCCACTGGTCGAACCACTCCATCTGCAGGCTCCGCACCGCCACCTGGGACTCGCTGCCGTAATCGACACCGTGGAACGGAATCGACATGTTGTGCGGCCACGGCCCCACCACGATGCGGCTCAAGCCGGTGCGCTTGTGCAGAGCCGCATAGGCTTCCAGGTCGCTCTCCACGAAGTTGTCGTACCAGCCTCCGACGCTGAACACCGGCACGCGCACGCGGTCGATCCGTTCGCGCGTGCTCACCGCCTTCCAGAACGCGTCGAACGTGGGATGGTCGATGATGTCGCGCCACAGCGGCGAAGTCCAGCCGAGCGCCTGCACGTCCGAAGTCCGCACCGGCAAGTGGAGCACGAACCGGCTGAAGTCCGGATGATATCCCGGCGCGCGCAGATTCTCCGACAGCCACTCCAGCCGGTAGCCGAGTTTCAACGCCCCACCCGGGGAGTAATACCGGTCGCGATACTCGTCCCATCCGCTCACTACCGGGAAAATCGCCTTGAGGTGCGGATTGCCGGAGAGCGCCGCCTTCCATTGCGCGATGCCGCCGTAGGAGCCACCCATCATTCCGATCTTGCCGTCGGACCAGGATTGGCGCGCGACCCAGTTCAGCGTCTCGTCGCCGTCCTCGAGTTCCTGGCTGAGCGGCTGGAACGCGCCCTCGCTCTCGTAGCGCCCGCGCACGTCCTGCACTACCACCGCGAAGCCGTGCTCGACGAACGCCTGGAAGTTGGGCGTGATGTCGGCTCCTTTGTTGTACGGCGTGCGCACCAGGATCGCCGGATAGCGCCCGTGCTCCGAAGGCAGGTAGACGTTGGTCGAGAGCCTGACCCCGTCGCGCATCGCTACCGGCACGTGCAGATATTTGACGATCGGCTTTTGCTGGGCTGCGACACAGCCCGCGCAGGTCAGAACTAGGTACAGCTTTCGCACAGAAGGTCCCAATACTGCTTCGCCGCCTGATTCAACCGATGGTGCGCGTCAATGTGCCGGCCCGCGCGTTCCCCGATCGCGCCGGCGACTCCAGCTACCGATGTTAACAAAACCATGTGGCAGCGCAGCGACTCCCGTTCCGCCGCGCCGCTCGGGATGCGTACACACGCGTCCTCAGGGATACGCGCGCACTCTTCGCCCGCGGTCAACATCACGGGCTTGCCGATTCCCATCATGCGCACCGCGATCCCGGACGTTTCGCCCGCGGCCGGAAAGCGTAGGTTGACGCAGACGTCGATGGCGCCTGCGGCCAGCCAGAACTCGCGATCCGCGAGATACGGTAGCCGTACGACGCCTGGCGCCCGCAGCATCGGCCGCAGCGCCCGCTCCAGGTCCGAGGAAACGAACTCGCCCGCCACCACCAGAGCTGTGTGCGGAAAATCGTGGTGCAGGGCGTGGAACGCTTCGAGCACGGCCACCAGCCGCTTCGATTCGCGCAGGTATCCGAAGACTCCGAAAACGAAGGCGCCCAGTCTGAGCCCGATGCTCTGCCGATAGCGCAGCACCTCCGCCTCGCCCGGCAGCGGCGGAGGTGCGAACAGGTGAGGAATCTCCACAACGCGCGCTCCCGGTGCATGCTCCTTCACCACCCGCGCCGCCGCCGGATTGTGGACCACCACCGCGCGCGAGCGCTCGGCGATGCGTCGCAGCATCGGGTACCGGAAGTACTGTTCGTCGGACCCGGAACTCGCGCGGCCCCGCCACAATTCGCGCCCCAATCCGCGATTCCACTCGCCATAGTTGTAAACGAACTCTTCGACGTATTCGCGTTCGCTCAGTTGTCCCAGGAGGAAGTGGTGCAGCACGGCATCGTGCAATACCGCCACGCCGGGACGCTCCAGAGCGCGGCGGTAGATTTCCGCATGGAGCGTATTGTTGCCCAGGTGGTAGAGGGCCGCATCGCAGCGCGGCGGCGCCACTTCCAGCTGACCGTGCTGCCGCAACTCCGCCAGAAGCGACGCCGCATAGTCGGCCACCCCGGTGCGCGCGGGCGGCAACGGCGCGTAGAAACCCGCGGTCACGCCTTTCTCCGCTTGCCGAACAGCGCGGTCCCCACGCGCACGCAGGTCGAGCCTTCCTCGATGGCGGTCTCCAGGTCGTGCGACATGCCCATCGAAAGCTCGCGCAACCCCTGTTGCACGGCCAATTCGCGCAGGCGACGGAAGATCGGCCGCGGCGCTTCGGGGTCGTCGCTCCACGGCGGCATGGTCATCAGGCCGCGCAGGCGGAGGTTCGGGCAGCCGCGAATCGCCTGGATCAGCGCCGGCACCCCTTCGGGCTCGACGCCGCTCTTCGCCTCTTCATCGCTTAATTTCACCTCGATCATGACTTCCAGGTTCCGGCCTGCCGCGTCCAGCCGGCGCGCCAGCTTCGGTGAATCCACCGTCTGCACCACGTCGAACAACTCCGTGGCCCGCCCGCTCTTGTTGGACTGCAGGTGCCCGATGAGATGGAAGCGCGCACCCTCGAGGCCGCGGACCGCCGACGCCTTGCCTTCGAACTCCTGCACGTAGTTCTCTCCGAACTCGCGCAATCCGAGTGCGTGGGCGGCGCGGATGATCTCCGCCGGAAACACTTTTGTAACCGCCAGCAGCAGGATTCCGGCGGGATCGCGCCGCGACCGGTCGGCGGCGCGCGCGATACGTTCCCTTACCGTCAACAGGTTGCGCTCGAGGTCTTCCACATTCATCATTTTGTATCCTTTTTAGGGTTTTCAAACCGCGCCGCCTGGTGTACCATTCCAATATTTCTCGCGGGAGGCGAGCATGCGTTGGCGGGTTAGTCCGGCGTTTCGGGCGTGGTTCTGCCCTTTTTACCCATTCAGTTGAAGTTGCAATTCTGATATGTTTGTCCCAAAGAAAACGATCTCGGGTCTGGATAGAGGTTTAACGAATATGCGTAAAGGTTTTGCTTCATGTTTTTGTGCCCTCGTCTTTGCTGCAAATGTGTACGCGCAGGCGACGGCTGGGCTCGGCGCCATCTCCGGAACAGTCCGCGATGCCAGTGGATCAGCGGTCCCCGGAGCCAAGGTTGTTGTCTCCAATCCGTCGCTGGGTCTCACCCGCGAACTGGAGACCACCGACGCCGGCATTTTCGCCGCGCCCTCCCTGGTTCCATCCCAGGGCTACAAGGTCACGGTGAGCAAACAGGGCTTTAGCACATATGAGGCCAACGATCTGGTGCTCCAGGTAGGCCAAGTCCTCAACCTGAACATCGCGCTCGCCGTCGGGGCGATGTCCCAGGCGGTGGAAGTGACTGCCGCGGCGCCGGCCGTGGACGATGTGAAAACGGAATTCTCGGCGGTCGTGGGCAACAACATGATCCAGGACCTGCCCATCAACGGCCGCCGCGTGGATACGTTCGTGCAACTCACGCCCGCCGTGACCAAGGACGCCGATTTCGGCCTGGTCACCTTCCGCGGCCTTGCCGGCGGCAACAACTTCCTGGTGGACGGGAACGACACCACCAATCAGTATTACAACGAGAACGCCGGCCGCACCCGCCTCGGTTCCCAGCTTTCCCAGGACGCGGTGCAGGAATTCCAGGTACTCTCTTCTTCGTACTCGGCTGAGTACGGCCGCGCCTCCGGCGGCGTCGTCAACACCATCACCAAGAGCGGAACCAACGATTTTCACGGTACCGGCTTCTGGTTCTTCCGCAACCGCACGCTGAACGCCAGGGACCGCTTCGCGGCCATCGATCCGCCCGAAGTCCGCCATATCTACGGCGGCACCGTCGGCGGCCCCATCAAGAAAGACAAACTTTTCTTCTTCTTCGACACCGAAGCTCAGTGGCGCCACTTCCCAATCGTCGGCAATTTGATCAACTCTTCGGTCAACGCCACTACCCAGACCTGGATCGGCTGCGGTGCTCCGGCTACTACGGCGCAGTGCAACGCCATCAACGCGTTGCTGCCGCGAATGTTCGGCCTGGTGGATCGCAATGGCAACCAGGTCCTGAGTTTCCTCAAGCTCGACTACCGGCCCAACGAGCACAATTCCTTCAGCGCCAGCTTCAACTATTTGAAATGGCACTCCATGAACGGCATTCAGACCGGCATCACCCTCACCAACGGCGCCGCGGTAGGCAACAACGGCGACGATACGGTGCGCGATCGGATCGGCAAGTTCTCGTGGACCTTGGTGCCCAACGGCACTGTGGTGAACGAGTTCCGCTTCGGCTGGTTCAAAGATCGCCAAGCCGATGACTTCAACCCCACCCTCCAGTCCGGCTATCCCATCGGCAACGTCGGCCTTTCGGTGGCAGGGGTCAGCACTCTGGGCGGCTACAACATTCTGCCGCGCATTCTCCCCAGCGAAAACCGCTTTCAGTTCGTGGATGGTCTCTCGTGGGTCAAGGGCAAGCACACCATGAAGTTCGGGTTTGACATCGCCCGCACCGAAGATTACTCCAACAGCCTGAGCAATCGTTTCGGCACCTTCACCTACTCCAACGTGACCACCTTTGCCCAGGACTACACCAGCCCGACACCCGGTCCCAGCCATTGGTCCTCCTACTCCCAGGCATTCGGCAATCCCATCATCGACACGAACATCACCGATCTTGGGTTTTACGGCCAGGACACCTGGAAAATCACACCGAAACTGACTGCCAATCTGGGCCTGCGCTACGAGTACTCCATCCTCCCGCAGCCTCCCATTACCAATCCGAACTATCCCCAGACCGGCCACATTCCCTCCGCGGGGAGGAACTTCGCGCCCCGCGTGGGCCTGGCATACTCGCTGGGCGATCGGACCGTGGTGCGCGCCGGTTACGGCTTGTACTACGCGCGCTACATCTCCGCGATGGTCGCGAACTTTTTCTCGCTGAACGACCTCTACACGCAGAGCCTGAGCATCACCAGCCCGACTTCGGCCGGCGCGCCGGTCTTCCCGGTGCCGCTGTCCAGCCCGGCGGGCGCCTTGGCCGCCAACCGCGCCATCACCTTTGCCGCCCCGGACATGCGCAACCCCTACACGCAGCAGTTGAACGTGGGCATCGAGCACGCGCTTTCCAAGAACACCACCCTTACGGTTTCGTACCTCCAGAACCGCGGCAAGCGGCTGTTCACTGTCCGGGACATCAACATCGGACCGCTCAGCTCGCAGGTCTACAACTTCACCATCCTCGACTCCAACTACAACCCGACCGGGCAGATCTACAACACGCAGCTCTACCTGCTCAGCAACCGTCTCGATTCCCGATATGGCCACATCAACCAGGTGGAAAACGGCGGCAAGCAGTGGTACGACGCCATGGCGGTCCAGTTGAACCGCCGCTTCAACGGCTGGATGCAGGGAACCATCGCCTACACCTGGGCGCACGAACTGGATGAAAACCAGGAGTCCGGCAGCAACGCGATCTTCTTCAGCAGCGGTCCCATGGGCCTCTACAACGGCAATTACAGCCTGGACAAGGGTAATGGCAACCTCGACCAGCGCCAACGTTTCGTGGGCACGTTCATCATTCGTCCGAAATTCACGAAGAGCAACAGTGCCTTCGCCCGGTATGTAATCAACGGCTGGGAGTGGAACGGCCTGCTCACACTGGCGAGCGGCCGGCCCTCATTCGAGTCTGTCAGCTTCTCATCCACCTCCAACCTGCCGCAGGCCTTTACGGGCAGCCTCAACGGGCTGGGTGGCGACAACCGTGTGCCGTGGCTGCCCAATAACCCCCTGATGATCGATCCCATCACACGCTTCGACACGCGTCTCGCCAAGAATTTTCCGATCGGCGAGAGGATGAGGTTGAGTCTGCTGTTCGAGGTCTTCAACCTGACCAACACGGTGAGCAATACCGGCGTGGTGTCCCAGGGCTTCACGGCGGCGAATAAGGGTACGCTGGCCGCACCGATCTTCGTGATCGCACCGTGCGCCTCCGCGACCGCGACGGTTTGTGCGCCCACCACGCCCGGACTCGGCAACGCTTCCGGCGGTTTCCCCGACGGAACCAACGCACGGCGCGCCCAGGTCGGGGCGCGCTTCACGTTCTGAACGCCTTGGGCGGGCCCTTCAGGCCCGCCCCTGTCAGGCCCGCGGCTCGCGACCCGCACTCCCGCCCGCAGCGCCTCAATACTAACTTCCGTTTATGTTTTTCGGGTAATGATATCTGTTACGCTGATACAGCAAAGTGGGAGATCTCATGTCTCGAAAAGTGTTCGCGTTTGTATTGTTTCTGCTCGTGGCCGGCGCTGCCTGGTCGCAGTCGGTGGCCGGCATGGCGGGAATTTCCGGGGTCGTCCGGGACCCCTCCGGCGCTGTTGTTCCCGGCGCCAAGGTCATCGTTTCCACGGAAGGCCAGGGAGTGATCCGCACCCTGACCACCAACGAGGCCGGCGTGTTTGCCGCGCCCGCTCTTACTCCCGCCGCGGGTTACAGGATCACTGTAAACGCGCAGGGATTCATGGGCTACGAAGCCCGCAATATCGATCTTCTGGTCGGCCAGAACCTGGCCCTCGAAATCACCGTCAAGCTCGCGGCCGCGTCCGCCGCAGTCGAGGTGATCGCCGCCGCGCCGCTCATCGAGGAAGCCAAAACCGACGTCTCCGGCGTGGTCGATTCCAAGTCCATCACCGACCTGCCCATCAACGGCCGCCGCGTCGATTCCTTCGTACTGCTCCAACCCGGTGTGACCAACGACGGCACCTACGGCCTGCTGACCTTCCGCGGCGTGGCCGCGGGCAATGCTTTCCTGGTGGACGGCAACGACAGCACGCAGCAGTATTACAACGAGAACGCGGGCCGCACCCGCATCGCGTCGCAAATCTCGCAGGACTCGGTGCAGGAGTTCCAGGTAGTCGCCGCCAACTTCTCCGCCGAATACGGGCGCGCCATGGGAGGCGTGATCAACACCATCACCAAAAGCGGCACCAACAATTTTCACGGCGGCGCGTTCTGGTTCTTCCGCAACCGCACCCTGAATGCGCGCGACCCGTTCGCCAACTACAATCCTCCCGAGTGGCGCCACCAGGCCGGCGGCACGCTGGGCGGCGCCATCAAGAAGGACAAGCTGTTCTTCTTCCTGGCCACCGAAATTACGCGGCGCAATTTCCCGCTGGTGGGAAGCCTGATCCGCGCCGGCGTCATCGACAGCAACAACCAGGTCTGGATCGGCTGCGGCGCCCCGGCCACTCCGGCGCAGTGCGCGGCCATCAACAGCCTGCTACCCCGCTTCTTCGGCACGATTCCGCGCACGTTGGCGCAGGACATCGGCTTTGGCAAGATCGACTATCGCATGAACGAGCGCAACACCTTCACCGCCGGACTCAACTACCAGCACATGGTGTCGCCGAACGGCATCCAGACCGGAGCCACGGTCACCACCGGCGGCCAGATCACCAGCAACGGCGACGATTCGGTCCGCGTGCGCAACGGCAAGTTCGGCTGGATCGCGGTACCGACCAACAGCTTCGTCAACGAATTTCGTTTTGGCTGGGCTACCGACCGCCAGGCCGATACTTTCGACGACGCGCTTCTGGGTCCAAACCTGGGATATCTGGCGGTGACGGTAAACGGCCAGGCCATCGGTTCCACCAACTACCTGCCGCGGGTCGAGCCGGACGAGCAGCGCTTCCAGTTCGCCGACAACGCCACCTGGACCAAGAGCAAGCACATCTTCAAGTTCGGTTTCGATACCGCCTCGGCCCACGACATCGATTACTACATCTCCAATGCCAACGGCAGCTACACCTACCAGACGGTGACCAACTTCGCGCTGGACTACAGCAATGCCGGCCTGGCCGGCAGCAATGCCGGCAAGCACTGGCAGAGTTATGCGCAGACGTTCGGAAGTCCGTCGGCGGAATTCACCATCCGCGACTACGCGCTGTACGCGCAGGACCAGTGGCGCGTCACCGAGCGGCTGAATCTGAATATCGGCGCCCGCTGGGAGTACAACCACCTGCCGCAACCCACGCTGATCAATAAGGACTATCCGCAAACCGGCGTGATTCACAGCACCGCCAACAACGTCGCCCCGCGCGCCGGCGTCACCTACCGCTTGAACGACAAGACCGTGATTCAGGCCGGCTACGGAATCTCGTACGCGCGCTTCGCCGGCGGCACGCTGTCGAACCTGTTCAAGAACAACGCCGTCTATCAGACCGCGATGAGCCTGAGTTCCTCGCAGCCCGCGCAATTGGCGGCGGGCCCTATGTACCCGAACATCCTGGGTTCCGCCCCCGCCGGCGGCAGTGTCTCTTCCACCTATCTGCAATTCGCCGCGCCGAACCTCAAGACCCCGTACGCCGAGCAGGGCAACGTCGGCGTGCAGCGGCAGATCGGCAGCGACATCTCGCTGAACGTGTCCTACATCTGGAGCCGTGGCGTGCAACTCGGCGCCACGCGCGACCTGAACTTCTACAACGTGGGACCGAACGTGACGTACACCATCGTGGATGCCAACAACAATCCCACCGGAACGTGGAGCACGCCGGTCTACATCGGCAGCCGTCCCGATCCGCGCTACAACGGCATCTACCAGTTGGAGAACGGCGTCAACAGTTACTACAACGCGCTCGCGGTGCAGGCGCGCCGGCGCTTCACCCACGGTTTCACCGGCCAGCTCTCCTACACCTGGTCCCACGAAATCGATGACGGGCAGAGCTACGGCGGCAGCACCAACAACCTGTTCTTCACCAGCAACACCTACTGGCTGTACAACGGCAACTACAAAGCCGACAAGAGCAGCGGCGCGCTCGACCAGCGCCACCGCTTTGTGCTCTCGTGGGTATGGGAACCGAAGTTCACCACTCGCACCGGCGGGTTTTATAAGTACGTGGTGAACAACTGGCAACTGACCAGCCTCACGACGCTGGCGTCCGGCCGGCCGTATTCGGTGACCGTGAACGTGACCGACACGCCGGTCACGGGTATGGCAAACCGCGGGTCTTTGAACGGCTCCGGCCTCAGCTACCGTGTCCCGTTCTGGCCCTATTACAGCCAGTACTACCCGGCCCGGTACAATTCCGACGCCAGCTTGGCGAAGATCATCCCGCTTAACGAAAAAGGCATGAAGCTGCAGCTCAAGTTCGAGATCTTCAACCTGGCCAACTCCTGGTCGGCCACGTCTAACTCGAGCTCGCAAGCCTTTCAGGAAAAAGGCATGATCATCAGCCCGACGCCGCTGTACGGCCAGCCCTCGGCCGATGCCGGATTCCCGGACGGCACGCAGGCCCGCCGCATGCAAGTCAGCCTCCGCTTCCTGTTTTAGTGTGATGTGGGGCGGACGATCGCTTTTTGTCGTCCGCCTCTCCTCGCGTGCCACCCCGCCCGATTTAACCAATTTCTGCCATTTCAGAGCTTTTGCCCCCGCGCGTTTCCTGCTATCCTGAGCTTCACATCGGGTGTAAAGGGGTCAAGAAAATACCATGCGAAAAGTTCTCACTCTCTGTGTTTGCATGCTGCTCTGCTCAACTGCCATGTTCGCGCAAGCGGCGGCCGGCTTGAGCGCAATATCGGGCACGGTACGCGACGTTTCGAGCGCGAGTGTTCCCGGTGCCACGGTAGTGGTCTCGAACGATGCCAAAGGTATCCGGCGTACCGTTACGACAACCGAGGCTGGCGTCTTCGCCGTCCCCGCGCTGGTGCCGTCATCGGGATACAGCATCAAAGTCACCAAGGAAGGTTTCACCGATTACGAAGTCAGGGATTTTGAGCTGACGGTAGGTCAGACGATGGATTTCCGCGTTTCATTGCAGGTGGGGGCCGCGACGACGAAGGTCGACGTGACTGCGGAGGCGCCGCTGGTGGAAGATACCAAGACCGGAGTGGCGTCGCTGGTAGGCAATGACCAGATCAACAATCTGCCGATCAACGGCCGCCGCGTGGACAGCTATGTGCTGATGACGCCGGCGGTGACCAACGATGGCGAGTTCGGTTTGATCAGCTTCCGCGGGATCGCGATGGGCAATGCGTTCCTGACGGACGGCAACGACACGACCAACAGCTTCTACAACGAGAACGCCGGGCGCACCCGCATCGGCAGCCAGATCTCGCAGGACGCGGTGCAGGAATTCCAGGTGCTTTCGAACGGCTTCTCCGCGGAATTCGGGCGCGCCATGGGCGGCGTGGTGAACACGGTGAGCAAGAGCGGGGGCAACGATGTCCACGGCACCGCATACTGGTTCTTCCGCAACCGTACTCTGGAAGCCGCGGACCGCTATTCGGGCGGCACGAAACTTCCGGAGTGGCGGCACACTGTCGGAGGCACCCTAGGCGGGCCGATCAAGAAGGACAAGCTATTCTACTTTTTGAACTTCGATTACACGGACCGGAGCTTTCCGGCATTGAACCGCATCATCAACAACTCTCTCACCGACGGCGCCGGCAACACAATCCCCGCCTCCAACTGCACCGTGGGCGGGGCGAGTGGCGCTACCCAGGCGCAATGTACAGCGGCCATCAACTTCATCCAGCGGCAGATGAACGTCTCGGTGCCGCGCAATTACAACCAGGAACTGGGCTTTGGCAAGATCGACTGGCGACCGACCGAGCGCAACTCGCTCAGCTTCGACTTGAACTACATGCGGTGGGTATCGCCACATGGGATCCAGACGCAGGCAGTGCTGACAAACGGCAACGCCATTGCCAACAACGGCAACTCGACGGTACAGGACAAGTATGGCAAGGCCCTGTGGACAGCTGTGGTCACGCCGAATTCGGTGAATGAATTCCGCTTCGGCTGGTTTAAGGACCGCCTTTCAGACCCGGCAGCCAGCGACCTTTGGCCGGCGGAAACGGGTGGCCTGTACCTGACGGTGGCGGGAACCACCGTAGGCGCGGCGCAGGCTTACCCGAGAACCTATCCAAGCGAGAACCGCTATCAGCTCGCGGACAATTATAGCTGGGTTCGCGGCGCGCACGCGCTGAAATTCGGCCTGGACTTCTCGACCACCGAAGACTGGATGAACCAGCTCTTCAACGGACTCGGCGCCTACTCCTACAGCAATCTGACCAATTTCGCCCGGGACTTCACCGGCAACACCACCCTGCTCAAGAACTACAGCACGTTCACCCAGCAGTTCGGAAATCCGATTCAAGACATTCGCACGACCGACATCAATCTGTTTGTGCAGGACACATGGAAGGTCACCAGGAAATTCACGGTCGGCTACGGGCTGCGCTACGAAAAGAGCTGGCTGCCGCAGCCGACCATTACCAATCCGGACTGGCCGCAGACGGGACACATCCGCGAGCAGAGTAAGAACTTCGCCCCGCGTATCAGCCTGTCGTATTCGCTGGACGACCGCACCGTGCTCCGCGCCGGCTACGGCATGTTCTATGCGCGCATGCACGGAAACATGCTCGACACGCTGTTCCTGGGCAACGGCAAGTATCAGACCGGCATCAGCCTGAACCCGTCGCAGACCGGCTCGCCTGTCTTCCCGACCCTGGTGCCGAGCGCCAGCGGCCTGCCGAGCGGTTCGGTGACGCTGGAGTTCGCAGACCCACAGAGTTTCCGCGCGCCTTACGCGCAGCAAGGCACCGTGGCGCTGGAGCACCAGTTCACCCGCGATATCGCGATGACGGTGAGCTACATCTGGAGCCGCGGCATCGGCCTGTTCACGCAGCGCGACCTGAACCTCGGCAATCCGGTCGGTCCCTACACCTACACGATTCAGGACGCCGCGGGCAATAACGTGTCCACTTACACCACGCCGGTGTTCGTCATCGGCAATCGCGTCGATCCCCGGTACGCCAAAATCTTGCAGGTCGAGAATGGTGGGCAGTCGTGGTACAACGGGCTCGCGGTCCAGGTGGAGAAGCGCTTTGCCCACGGGTTCATGGCGCAGATGAACTACACCTGGTCGCACGCAATCGACGACGCCAACCAGCAGGGCGCGAGTTGGAACATTTCCAGCACGTTCAACAATGCTACCTTCAACGGCAACTATCCGCTGGACAAGGGTTCTTCGACGCTCGACCAGCGGCACCGCTTCGTGCTGAACTGGATCTGGCGGCCTACCTTTACCAAGAGCACCTCCACCTTCGCACGGTATTTTGTGAACGGCTGGGAGCTTTCGGCGATCACGACGCTGGCCAGCGCGCATCCCATGACCGCGACCATGAACTCCGCCAGCACATCGGCTAACGGCGTGTTTCAGGGCGTCACTCTGTCCAACAGCACGATCAACGGCTCGGGCGGCTGGACACGCGTTCCGTTCCTGCCCGTGGGCACCCTAGATGTGGACCAGATCTACAACGTGGATGCCCGCCTCACCCGTGTCCTCCCGTTCAGCGAGCGGGTGAAACTCAACCTGGCGTTTGAGGCGTTCAACCTCTGCAATACGATCCACAATACGGGCATTCAAACTTCAGCCTACAGCGTCAACGCCGGTGGCATCCTCAAGCCTGTGCTGACCAACGGCGTCTCGCTGCTCGGCACCGGCAACGCCAGCCAGGGCTTCCCCGACGGCACCAACGCGCGCCGCATGCAAGTGGCCGTCCGCCTGGTATTCTAACTGCCGTGGGGGACCGCCTCGAGCCGGTCCCACGGCTCATCACTAAGGCACTGCCCGTCGCCCTACTCGCGGCCTTATATTGGCCGGGGGTGACGGGCTGGTTTTTCCAGGATGACTTCGGCTGGCTGAACCTGCGGCATGACAACCACTCCGCGGCTGGCCTGGTGCGGGCGCTATTCGCACCCAAAGCCCATGGAAACATGCGGCCGTTGGGAGAGAACGCATACTGGCTCGGACTGGCGTGGGCCTTCGGCCCGGAGGCGCTGCCGTTTCACGCTGCGGCCTTCGTGACGATGGCGGCGGGGGTGCTGTTGCTGGGCGCGGTGGTGCGGCGGCTGGCCGGGTCGGAGGCCCGGGCGCTGGCGGCACAGGCGGTGTGGATCGCCAACATCGGTGTGGCGCCGGTGTTGGGCTGGAGCTCGATCTACAACCAGGCGCTGAGCGCATTCTTCTTTCTGCTGGCTTTCTATTTCCTGCTGCGCGGCAAGTGGGGCGCACAGTGGGTTGCGTTCGTGCTGGGGCTGGGAGCGCTGGAGATCAACGTCATCTATCCCGCGGTGGCGACGGTCTACGCCCTGTTGTTCGACCGGCGCCTGCTGCGCAGGATTCTGCCGATGTTTGCGGTCTCCGCGTTGGCGATCGGTGTGCATTTCTATTTCGCGCCGCCGCCGGCCGACGGAGTCTACGCGCCGCGGCTGGACGGGCGGATCTTCGAGACTGCGTGGACCTATTGGAAATGGGGTCTGGGGCCGATGCCGGTGTGGCTGACGCTCGCGCTGACCGCGGCGGTGGCGGCGCTGGCGGTTAAGGCTCCCAGGGACACGCTACTGGGGCTGGCGTGGTTTGCTATCCCTCTGGCTCCGTATCTGCCGCTCGCCGAACACCGGATGGATTACTACCTGGCGGTGCCCGCGATCGGCATCGCAATGCTGGCCGGAGTCGCGGTTGCCAGGTGGCGCATTCCGGCCGCGGTCTGCCTGCTGGTGTACCTGGGGGCTTCGGTTCCGGCGGCGTGGACTGTCACCCGGTGGCAGCATGCGCGGGGCGAGCGCGTCGAAACGCTGGTGCGCGGGGTTCAGGAGCTTCACAATCGGGCGCCGCAGAGAATCATCCTGCTGGAGTGCATCGACACGGATCTGTTCTTTTCGGGCGTGGCGGACCTGCCCTTCCGTGCGCTGGAGATTCCCCGGGTGTACCTGGCGCCAGGGAGCGAGATGCGGATTCAGGCCGCTCCGGATCTGCTGTCAAAGTACGTGTTGCCGGCGGCGATCGCCCGCCCCGCGATCGGGGCGGGGAACGCGGCGGTGTACTGCTTCACCGGTTCCGGGTTGCGCCGCGCCTCCGGCGAGACTCTGCCGCCGGAGGACGAGCCGCAATTCGTGAACCTGGGGGACGACGTGTTCGCCGCCTATTTCGGCCCGGGATGGACTCGCGAGCCGGACGGGCTGAGATCGATGTCCGGGAGCGCGATGGCGCGGATCGGCGGTCCGCGGCGTCCGGGAGAGGGGCTATACATCGGTGTGTTCGAGACGCGAGACGTTGCGCTGAGTGTCAGGGCCAACGGAGTGGCGCTCCCCGTGGAGCGGCTGAGCCGCGGCAACGATCTTACAGAGTTCAGGGCCGCGCTGCCGGCGGCGAGCGCCGCATGGCGGGAGATGGAGGTATGGATCGGGAGCGGCCGGCGGGTGCGGTTCGGGTATCTGGAGGTTCGGTGAATTGCGCGCTGCGGCGCTCGCGGCCTCGAGGTTCGCATTACGCTGGATGTACCCACGGCGCGCGGTATGGACGCGCCAAGAGCCGGTTGGCCTCTTCGTCGGCTTTGATGCGGCCGGCTTTCGCGTCCCACTCGAGCGTGCGGCCAAGCTTCATCGCCATGTTGCCCAGGATGCAGCAGGAGGAAGAAATGTGCCCCTGCTCGATATCGGCTACGGGGCGGGAACGCTTGTCGATGGCGGCGAGGAAGTCCTTCATGTGATACCGGATGGCCGGGGCGACGTGCTTCTCGATCTGCGGCTCGGTATCGTCTTCGGGAAACTTGTCCAGCTCGTAGGTGACGTCCTTGTGGATGGGCTGGCCTTTGAGCGGAACGAAATCGTAGCTGAAGACGCTGGCTTTCAGGGTGCCGCGGTCGCCGTAGAAGGTCGCGCCCCAAACGTACTTGGGATCCGGAGGCGCGCCCCAGTGGCGGTGCTGCCAGACGATCTGAAGGTCGTCGAACTCGAAGGTAGCGGTCTGGGTGTCGGCGATATTCGCCTTGCCGGACTTGTTTACCAGGATACCGCCGGTAGAAGAGACGCGCTTGGGCCAGCCCAGGTTGAGCATCCAGCGGACCATATCGACCATGTGGACGCCCATGTCTCCGATGGTGCCGTTGCCGTATTCCATGAAGGCGCGCCAGCTTCGCGGATGGGTCATGGCGCAGTAGGGGCGCATGGGGGCGGGGCCGGTCCAGAATTCGTAATCGAGGTTGGGAGGCGGCGCTGCGTCAGGGACGTTTCTCGCACCCTGGCCATAGTATGAGTAGGTTTCGATGAGGCCGATCTTGCCGAGCTTGCCTTCGCGCACGATCTGGTCGCGGGCCTCGACAAGATGAGGCGTGCTGCGGCGCTGAGTTCCAATCTGCACGACGCGGTTGTGTTTACGGGCGGCGGCCAGCATGGCCTGGCCTTCGACCACGTCGACGCTGATGGGCTTCTGGCAATAGACGTCGGCGCCGGATTCGATGGCGGCGATGGTGGGGAGGGCGTGCCAGTGGTCGGGCGTGGCGACTTCGACGATATCGAGGTCCTTCTCGCGCAGCATGTCGCGGTAGTCCTTGTAGAGGCGCGGGCGCTTCTTGGAAGCCTGGCGCGAGGCGATGATGTCGCCGGCCTCGGAGAGCATTTTGGAATCGACGTCGCAGAGCGAGACGACCTCCACGGGTGCGACCTGGATAAGGCGCAGGATGTCGATCTTGCCATACCAGCCGCAGCCGATCAGGCCGACCCGGCGGGGCTTGTCGTCGGCGTAGGCGAGCGGGGCGAGGCCCGCGGCGGCTGCAGCTTGCAGGAATCGTCGGCGGTTCATGATGGTTATCCTCTCTTCTTCCAGACGGTCAGGGTGCGGCCGTCGCCGGGGACGGAGGCAAAGGCGTCGGGGCGCGGGCCGCCCTGCTTGGCGAGGCACGTGGTGAGGACGTTTTTCTCGAGTTTGTAGATTCCGGACTGGGATTGGCCGCCGCTCACATGGACGTAGTTGATAGCCATGGGCTGTTGCGCGCGGTCGACTGCGAACTTGACATGGACGATCGTCTGAGGACCCATGAAAACCTTGAGCTCGCCATCTTTCGCGATGCGCTTGCAGGTTTTCGCCATGGACTTCGGAAGCGGCTGTCCGTCCATGACCAGCGACTCGGCAAGCCATTCGCCGTCGAGCTCCGGGGCGGGGTCGCCGTCGAGTTCGGCGGGCCTGACGGATTTCGCGCGGACGAGCGTCTGGAGGGCGTGGCCGGTGCCACTTTTCGTCGAGAAGCTCACGGGGCGCTGACCGCCGCGCGTGGTGAGGCACATTTTCCAGGAGTCCCCGGAGAGTTCGTAGATGCCGAGCGCGGTGTTGCCTTTTTCCGGACCGGTGGTGAAACGAAGGTCGAATTGTTTCGGCTGGGACGCACCATCCAGCTCGAGGTCGCCTTCGTATTCGGCGCCCATGCCGGCGGTGGTGAAACGCGCGCCGCTGACGGTGATGGACGCGCCGGGCGGAATCGCGCCCACGGTCATGCCGTCGATTTCGAGCGCGGTGACAAGCCATGTGCCCTGCAGGGCATCGAGGTCAGGCATCAGAGCAGCTCCCCGAGAAATTATACTCGGATCAAGATGCTGCTTGTCGCCGTGGTCGAAACATCACGCCGCGTAGCCGACACCTCCAAGCGCCTGGAGAAGGTGGATCTGCTGGCGGGACTGCTCAGACAGCTCGATCCGGAAGAAGTCGAGATTGTGGTGGCGTTCCTTTCCGGGTACACGCGCCAGGGGCGGATCGGGATCGGCTACGCGACCCTGCGGGCGGCATCCGCAGAGGCTGCCGGAACAGCCGGGCTGGAGATCCACGAGGTGGACCGCGCACTGACCGATCTGGCAGCGGTGCAGGGCGCGGGGAGCGAGCGGCGGCGAAGCTCACTGCTGCACGGCCTGCTGGCGCGCGCGACGGCGGTGGAGCAGCGGTTCTTGAGCGGGCTGTTGTTGGGCGAGATCCGGCAGGGGGCTCTGGAAGGCATCATGCACGAAGCGGTGGCCAAGGCCGCGGGGATCGCCGGGGCGCAGGTGCGGCGCGCGGCGATGCTGGCGGGCGATATCGCGAAGGTGGCGCGGACCGCACTGGAGGCGGGGGCGGCCGGCCTGGCGCAATTCGACGTACAGCTCTTCCGCCCGGTGCAGCCGATGCTGGCGCAGACGTCGGAGGACATCGCCGAGGCGCTCGCGGAGCTGGGTGAGGCAGCGCTGGAATATAAGGTGGATGGGGCGCGGGTGCAGGTGCACCGGGCCGGCGACGAGGTGCGCGTGTTCTCGCGCGCGTTGAACGAGGTGAGCGGAGCAGTGCCGGAAATCGTGGAGGCGGTGCGTGCGCTGCCGGGGCGGGAATTGATTCTGGATGGCGAAGTGATCAGCCTGACGCCGCAGGGCCGGCCGCAGCCGTTTCAGGTGACGGCGCGGCGATTCAACCGGAAGGTCGATCTCGAGCGGATGCGGAAGGAGCTGCCGCTGACGCCGTTCTGGTTCGACTTGATGTATCTGGACGGGCAGTCGCTGCTCGACGAGCCGCAGGCGCGGCGCTTTGCGGAGCTGGCGCAGATTTCGCCGGCGGGGTCGCTGATTCCGCACCTGGTGACCGGTGATGCGGAGCGCGGGGCGGAGTTTTTTCGCGAGGCCCTGCGAAGCGGACACGAAGGGGTGATGGCCAAGGTGGCGTCGGCGCCGTACGCCGCGGGCGCGCGCGGGCAGAGCTGGCTGAAAATCAAGCAGCCTCACACGCTGGACCTGGTGATCCTGGCGGCAGAATGGGGGAGCGGGCGGCGCCAGGGTTGGCTGAGCAATCTGCACCTCGGGGCCCGGGATATGGAGAAGGGCGGGTTTGCCATGCTGGGGAAGACGTTCAAGGGGCTGACCGACGACATGCTGAAATGGCAGACGGAGGAGTTCCTGAAGGCGGAGATCGGGCGGGACGACTACACGGTGTACGTGGCGCCGAAGTTCGTGGCGGAAATTGCGTTCAACGACATCCAGATCAGCCCGCACTATGCGAGCGGGCTGGCGCTGCGATTTGCGCGAGTGAAAAGGTACCGGATGGACAAAAGGGCGGAAGAGGCGGATACGCTGGAGATGGTGAGGGAGTTGGCTGGCGTGTGATGGGAAGCCTGGTTGGGATAGTGGCGGCATTCTTCTTTGCGCCGGGGGCGCCGACGTTTTCGCACGACGTGGCGCCGCTGTTATACAAGCGGTGCGCCAATTGCCATCATGCGGGCGGCGTGGCGCCGTTTGCGCTGCTGGGCTACGCCGATGCAGCGAAACGGGCGAGGTTGATCGCGCAGGTCGCCGCCAAGCGGTACATGCCACCGTGGCTGCCATCCGAACCCAGGTTTCAGAACGAGATGAAACTGACGGATGCGGAGATCGCGCTACTGGGTAGGTGGGCGGCAAACGGGGCTCCGGAAGGCGATGCAAAAGAGGCACCTGCGCCGCCGCAGTTCGCCGACGGGTGGACGCTGGGCAAGCCGGATCTCGAAGGGGCGATGCCGGCGGAGTTCGCGGTGCCGAGCGAAGGGCTCGATCTGTATCAGTGCTTCGTGATTCCGGCGCCGAGCGCCCGCGATCACTGGGTGCGCGCGCTGGATATCCGGCCGGGAAACGCGCGCGTGGTGCATCACGTGATCCTGTTCCAGGACACGACGCGGACGGCGCGCGCGCGGGATCACGGCACTGGGTATCCGTGCTTCGGCACGCCGGGATTCCTGCCGGCACTGGGACTCGGCGGGTGGACACCGGGTTTCCTGCCGGCGCGCAATCCCGACGACATGCCGGAGTTGCTTCACGGAGGCGCGGACCTGGTGCTGCAGATCCACTATCACCCCACCGGAAAGCCGGAGACGGACCGCACGCGACTGGCGCTGTATTTCACGGACCAGCCGCCGAAGCGGCGCTCGCAAGACATTCCGCTGAGCTCGAACCGGATCGACATTCCGCCCGGAGACCGGACTTACAAGGTGACTGACCACTTCACGATACCGGTGGACGTAGATGCGATCGCCGTGATCCCGCACGCGCACTACGTGTGCCGGTCGATGTACGGGTACGCGGTGCTGCCGGACGGGACGCGGCGCACGCTGCTGCGCATCCCGGAGTGGGATTTCAACTGGCAGCAGCAGTACCGGTACAAGGAGCCGGTCCGGCTGCCGGAGGACACGGAAGTGTTCATGGAATTCACGTACGATAACAGCGAGGCGAATCCTCGGAATCCGAACCATCCGCCGGCGCGCGTCCGGTTCGGCCCGGGGACGACCGACGAGATGGCGGGGCTGCATATCCAGGTGATCCCGGTGCGGACGGAAGATGCGGAGGAGCTGAGCCAGGCGCTGTGGGGGAAAATGATGCGGGCGCTGGGGGGCGGCGTGTACAGAAGGTAGTGGAAACCGCAGGAATTCAGATGTCAGGAGTCAGAATTCAGAATAATGGGAGTATCGGTGGGCGGAAGGGCGATCCGGGGGAATTAGTTGGTGGGCAGGTCGGGAATCTGCCCCATGGGCAGCCATGAGAGAACCGTGGTGAGGCCGTGGCGCTGGACCAGCGACGCGACGCGCTGGATGGCGGCGGCGTAGGCCCGACGGGCGCGAGCTTCGTCTGCGGTCTGGCGAAGGTCGGCGTCGGAGAGCGCCGCGGGCGCGGAGCGGGCGCCGTCGAGATAGCCGACGAGGCCTTCGCGGAACCAGACGGGAAGGCCGGGCCTGGCTTGCGAATCGACGAAAATGTGCAGAAGCTCGTGGCGGATGGTGGAATCGAGCGCGCCGCGGGCGGAGAGTACGTTGACGGGCTGGATCTCGATGCGGGTGCCGGCCGTATGGGCGGCGACCCAGCCGGGCTCGCCGGTGGCATTGCGGAACGTGTCCAGGTCGGGGTAGACGCGGAGCTCGATTTGGCCGGGAGGAGTCCAGCCGGTCTGGCGCGCGAAGTCTTTCACCTGGCGCTCGGCTGACGCGAGCACGGCGCGATCCCGGGCGGGCTGGGTGGTCTGCAAGACGACAGTTTCGCCGCTGAGGCGGGCCCAACGCAGGCCCTGGGCGGTGAGGCCGAGGACCGTGCCCGGATAGTAGAACGCCAGGATGTCGCGGTAGCCCACGCCCTCGAGGCCCATCTGGTCGGCGCCGCGCTGGCAGAGCCCGACTCCGTGGCCCTCGCCGGTGCCGTGGAAGAGGAGGCGGCTGCCGTCGCTGGCGATTTCAAAGCGGTCGCTGCGCACGGTGGCCCACCCGAGGATGCGGCCGAGGGCGAAGCGAAAGGAACTGGCGGCGAGCGGAATGGCGTCGTCCGCGCCTGCCAGGAGCAGAACGCGGGCGCGGCCGGAGGGGGTGCGCTGGGCCACGGTGATCTGGGTTAGGTCGGAGGGGGCTTTCAGTAATGCCCGCTGCAAGGCGCGGACAACGTCGGTAATCGGCGCGCTCCACTCCCAGGAGGTCGAGCCCTTGCGGGTGCAGTAGGGGTCGGGGTGGCTGGAGAGGAACGGCAGGCCAAGTTCCCCCCAGACGGCAGCGGCATCCTCGGTGACGCCGCCGCAGTTCCGAGAATAGCAGGCGAAGATGGGCTTGCCCTGGTACCAGAGGATCTCGCCCGCGGTTTGCGCTGTAAGAGATTCGATGCGAGCCGTGACGCCGTTGGGCTCCAGATGCTGGCAATGGGTGGTGGAGCAGAGGTCGTAGCCGTCTTTGGCGTGGCGGCCGCGCCAGTGCAACCCGTAACTGCGTGCGGCAACCGCCATTGCCTTCAGCGCTTCGTCGGAGCGGAAGCTGCTGCTCTCGCCGGCGAGGACGGCGGCAACGTACTTCTCGACGGTCATCTCGGTGACCTGGGTGCCGATGCGGACTTTGAGCGTGGCTGGGGTGGCGAGGAGCGGAAGCGGGAGGAGGATCGCGGCGAGAGTTTTCACAGAGCCTCCTTCAGGATTCGCCCCGCAACGGGGGCGGCATCGGAGCCGCCGGAGCGGCCTTTCACCAGGACGATCAGGATAACAGATGGCGCGCGGCTGGGGGCGAATCCGGCGAACCAGGCGAGGTGGGCCCCATCCGGGGCGACCACCGACCCGGTCTTGCCGGCGACCTTGACGGCGGGGATGGCGGCGCGCTGCGCAGTGCCGTATTCGACGGCGTCTTCCAGACCCGCGAGGATCGGAGCCAGCACCGGGCGCGCGGCGCGGAGCGCGAGGCGCCGGTAGGCTGCGGCCAGTCCGTTGGCGGTGACCTGGACGCCATCTTCGCCGAGGGCGAGCAGGCGCGTGTCGGCGGGGCGGAGGGAGGCCTCGATGCCGTAGCGGGCGAGGGCGAGCGCGAGTTCGCCGTCGCCGAAGCGCGCGGCGAAGTGGGCGACGTAAGTGTTACAGGAGTAGGCGAGGGCGGTGCGCACGTCGAGGGGCGCGGGAACCGGCGGGTGCGAGCAGGCGAAGGAGCGGCCGGCGATCGTCAACGCCCCGGGGCAGGTCCAGGGCTCGGCGGGACGAAGCTTGCCGGCCTCGATGAGTGCCGTGAGCACGAAGGGCTTGAGGGTCGAGCCGGGCGGCGCGGGCATGCCGGCGGCGAGATCGGGAGCGTGCGCTGCGATGCCCCGGCCCGTGTGGGCGTCGAGCAGCACGGCGGCGCCGTGGATGCCATCGAAGAAAGGCGCGAGGTCGCGCGGCGCGCCGGCGCGGGCCCAACGGGCCGGGGCTGCGAAGAGCGTGGCAAGCGCGCTACGGCGTAGCATTTCTGCCTCGTCCGGCGCGGTAAACGAGGATGCCTGCCATGTTGCTGACGACCACGACGGCCACGATCTTCCCAGCGTATGCCGCGCGGCTGACGACGTCGACCACGGGATAGACGGCGATGAGCAGCGAGATCACGCTCGCGGCCATCCCCGCTGCGGAGACGAGCTTCAGCCAGCCGGGCAGGCGGCCGCGAAGGGCCGGTGCTCCGAAGATGGGCAGGGCGAAGAGGGCGATGTAGGCGATGGCGTAATGCACGATGGAGGCGTTGGCGAGCAACTGGCTGGACTCCTGTTCCTGCACACCAATGAGACTGAGCACGATCACGGCCATGACCAGTGCGCCGACAAAGAGGATGGAGTTGACCGGCGTGCGCCGGATGGGGTGGAGGCGGGTGAACCACTGGGGCAGCACGCGATCCCAGGCAGCGGCCATGGGGAGTCGCGTGACGCCGGTAAAGAGGAGGCTGCCAGCCGCGACGGCGCGGGCCATCAGCAGGGAGATCCCGAACTGGGCGGCGTAGTTGGCGGCACCGGAATCGCCGAACGCGAGCCGGAAGGTCTGGGGAATCGGTCCGATGACGTTGATGGGACGTGCGCCGACAAAGGCCAGCACCGTGCTGGTTCCGAGAATGAACATGACGGCGATGACCGGCGCGGAAATCAAGACGCTCTGGCCGATGGTACGATCGGCGCGGCGCGATTCGCCGGCGAGGATAGCGATGTACTCGAAGCCGCTCAGGCCGCCGACCGTGATCTGGCCGAAGATGGCCAGGCTGAACCAGTCGAACTTGGGGAGCGCGAGAGGGAACGGTTCGAAGGAATGGAGCGAGCCGCGAAGAACGCCCCAGACGGGCAAGGCGAGCAGGATCGCGTAAGCCAGGAGAATGAGGACGCTGCCGGCGTTATGCAGCAGCTTGCCGATATCGAGGCCGTGGATGGCGACCAGGGTCGTGCCGATCATGACAGCGCCGGTGAGGGCGAGCGTGGCCGGCGCGCTTTTGGGCAGCCACGCCCAGGAGGGGCCGAGCATGTAGGCGAGGTCGGTAGGGATGACGAAGATGATGCTGGCGGTGGCGGCCATGCCGTACACCCACAGGTTCCAGGCGATGAGGAAGCCTGGAAGCTCGCCGAATCCCTGGCGCGCCCACTGGTAGAGGCCGCCCTCCAGAGGCATGAGGCGATTGAGAAAGATCACGACAGCGGCAAGAGGCAGGAAGAAGAGAGCGATGGCGGTGAGCCAGAATGCCAGGTGCGGGCGGCCGAGCTTGGCGGCGATGCCGACCCAGGAGGACCCGACCACGCAGAGCACCTGGGCGAGCACCAGATCCCACAGCCCGAGTTCTTTGCGTAAAGTGTGGTCCTGGGCTGTCGCCATCGAGACATGATGCCACAGGAGCGCCCGAAAACGCCCTCGGCCCGCTGCCGGCCTACCGGCTACTCGCCACGTTGAGCACCGCCTGCCAGAGGAATTGCACCAGGCCGTGCAGAGACTCCTCGCTCAGGCGCTCGACATCGCTGTGCCAGCCGTGCTCGGCAAATTCCGCCTCCTCGTAGCGCGGACCGATTCCGTAAGCCTGCACGCCTTTCGCGCGAAGCTGGGCAAGATCGGTGGCGCCGGTGACCATGCCGGGAATGGTGATGGCCGCGGGGTAGAGCCGGCGCTGCGCGGCTTCCAGCGCGCGGAACATCTCGGTGTCCAGGCGGCTGGGCGGCGCCGGAGGATGCGTGGCCGTGCCGGGAACGATCTGGATCGCGGGATCGGAGATGATGCGCGCCATCTCGGCATAAAACTTCGGCATGTCTTCGTCAGGCAGGGCGCGGATATCGAGCATGGCATCGGCCTGCGAAGGGATCACGTTGCGGCGGAATCCGCCGTTCAGCATCGTGGGGGAAATCGAGGTACGCAAAATGGAGTACTTGGCCAGGTCGTGTTCGGCGAACCAGTTCTGGATGGCCGCGCTCTTGGTGGGATCGACCAGGCCGTTGTAGCGCGCCGCTTCCTCTGGTGGGCTAATGGTGGCGAGACGCTCGAAATAAGCGCGGGTCACGTCGTTGAGGCGCATCGGCGGCTCCCACCTGCCGATCTTGCTCACCGCGGTGGAGAGGTGCACGATGGCGTTGTCGCGGCGCGGGCGCGAGCCGTGGCCCGAGGTCCCCGTGGCCACCAGCGTCACCCCGCGTGAAACCTTTTCGGTCGCGGCGATTTCTACGTAGCGCACGCGGCCGTTTTCGGCGTGCACGAACCCGCCTTCGGCAAGCGCAAACTCGGATTCGATCTCCGGCCAATGTTCTTTGATGAGATAGTCGATGCCGACGCTGCTGGTGCCTTCCTCGCCCGCTTCGGCGATGTAGATGACGTCGCGGTCCAGCGGCACACCCAGGCGCTTGAGCTGGAGCATGACCATGAGGCCGGCAGCCACGCAGTCTTTGTTGTCGGTGGTGCCGCGGCCCCAGATGTAGCCGTCTCTGAGCAAGGCGCTGAACGGGTCGACCGGCCACTTCTCGCGCTGGATGCCCACCGTGTCGGTGTGACCCAGGATCGCGACCGGTTTCCCGCGGCCGTTCCCCTTGAGTCTGGCAACAAGGTTGGCGCGCGCGGGGTCGAGAGCGAAAACCTGGTTTGCAATTCCCTCGCGATCGAGAACCGTTTTCAGATAGTTGACCACCGCGGTCTCTTTACCGGGCGGATTAGTGGTGTCGATGCGCACCACGGCCTGATAATGCGCGAGTGTCTCGGACCGTGCCTTGGCCCAATCCACTGCGGGATCGGCAGCCGGGGCGAGGCGGGTCAACAGGAGGACGAGAGCGGCTTTGCGCCATGCAAGAGCGGCCATGGGGTGCATGTTAGCAGAGCCGCCGCGCGGGACGATACAATCCGCCTATGATCAAAGGCATCGAACACACCGCCATCGCCTCGGCGGATCCGCATCGGTTGGCGGACTGGTATGTCGCCCACCTCGATTTCGTAATCAACTATCGCTCGTCGCGCAGCAAGACGGTCTTCGTGAAGGCGTCCGACGGCTCCATGATCGAGATCATCGAAGCCGAGCCGGGCAGCACCCCCACCGAAGGCATGAAGGCTGCCGGACTAAGACACCTCGCATTAGTGGTGGATGATTTCGAGGCTACATACACCCACCTGGTGTCCAAAGGTGTGGCTTTTCTGACAGAGCCCGAAAGAGCCAGCGGCAACTCCATTGCCTTCTTCCGGGACTGTGACGGCAACATATTGCACCTGCTCCATCGCGAAAAGCCACTGCCGTAGCTCCGAGTGTGGTTTATTCGCAACAGTCTGCGATGCGCTCGCGACACGTTGCAATGTGTATCGTTCTAGCCACACTGTAACCACCCAAAGTCCTTTTGCATCAAAAGGTTGAACTCCCCCTGACCAAGTTGGTCTAATAGGAGTTTCAGATAGCTCGTGAGGTGGACCTTGCGATTTGAAACCACGATACAGCGCCCCGTGGAGGCTTCCGGCATAGGGTTGCATTCGGGCGTTCCGGTTCGAATTCGCATCCTGCCCGCGCCGGCCTCGGCCGGCATCGTCTTCCTCCGGACCGACCTCGACAAAGAACCATTCCCGGTACC
The DNA here is from genome assembly GCA_035578025.1 of Verrucomicrobiia bacterium. Taxonomy (GTDB): domain Bacteria; phylum Acidobacteriota; class Terriglobia; order Bryobacterales; family Bryobacteraceae; genus Solibacter. The sequence goes on along the minus strand of DATJYJ010000248.1, from coordinate 2,975 downwards.
CGCAAGTTGGCGCAACGTCGCCCGCGTGAGCTACGCAACCAGCCTGATGCGCCAGGGCGTACTGATCTCGACCACGGAGCACCTGCTGAGCGTGTTTTACTCGATGGGCATCGACAATGCCTATGTCGAGATCAACAACCTGGAGGTGCCGATTCTGGATGGCAGCGGGCTCCCGTTTGTGCGGCTGATCGAGCAGGCGGGGATCCGCCAGTACCGGCGCAAGCGGCGGTATCTGCGCATCCGGCGCCCGATTTCGGTCGAGGACAAAGGCAAGCGGATCAGCATTCTTCCAGCGGAGAGTTTTCGCCTGACCTGCGATACGGACTATCCCGCGCCGGTGGGGCGCCAGTCGCTCGAGCTCGAAGTGACCCCTGAGCGTTTTGCGGCCGAGCTCGCGTTTGCGCGGACCTTCGGATGGGAAAAGGATCTCGACCAGATGCGCAACATGGGCCTGATCCGCGGCGCCAGCCTGCAGAACGCGGTTTGCTTCACCGATGAAGGAGTGCTGAATCCCGGTGGTCTGCGGGCCAGGGACGAGTGCTGCCGCCACAAGGCGCTGGACCTGATCGGCGACCTGGCGCTGCTGGGGCGTCCGCTGCTGGGCCACGTAATCGCCGAGCGCGCGGGCCATGCGATGCACGCCGCGCTGGTGGCGCGCATCATGAGCGACCCGTCCCTTTACGAGATCATCACCTTCGACCAGTTGGCCTCGCGCGTCACGCAGGCGCTGGTGTCTTGAGGGCGGATTACTTTCCCGCCGCGAGCCAGATCGCCAGCCAGATGATGGTGAGGAAGGCTGCCGTGCTGCCGAAGATAATCCAGTGAGCGCGATCGAACCCGCCGCGCGCCGCTGCGATGAGTGCGGGTATGTTCTGGTTGGCTGCCTCGGGTACGGGCGCCGGCGCGGCAGCCGGATTGGGAATCGGTGCAGGCGCAGGCGATGGAGGATCGGCCAGCGCGACCGCTACCGCAGCAGCGCCGGCGGCCGGGAGAGGCGCGGCTGCCGGGACGGATTGCGCGGCCACAGGCGCCCACCCAGAAGGAGTTTGAGGCGCGGGTGCCGGCGATGGCGCTGGTGTGCGCCGGACTTCCGAAGCCAGCCGGACGGGAACCGGATCGGACTCAGGTTCGAGCGCGGGTGGTTGAACCACTGCGGCTTGCGCGACGAGGGCCGCCGCTTGCCAGAGCGCTCCTTGCAGTTTTCCGTTGGCGGTCGCAGCCGCGGCCATGACTGGCGCCGGCTCGCCGGTTTCTACTGGAGCGGGCGGCGCTGCCGGGGCCTGTGCCGGGCCCGGCAGTTCTGCGGGTGCGGCTGCAACTGCCACCACGGCCACCGGTTCGAGCACAGGGGGCTCAGCCTCGGCCGCCACGACTGCTGCCGCAGGTTCCGGGGTTGGCGCGGGTTCGGCGGGTGGTTGTGCCGCGACGGGCTCAACCGCGACTGGCTCTACCGCGATTGGCGGAGTTGAAACGGTCTCCGGCGCCACCGGTTCGACTGTTGTTGCGACCGGTTCGGGTGCCGGTGCGAGCTCTGCGGGCGGTTGTACCGACACCGGTTCTACCGCGGCTGGCGGAGCGGGAACGATTTCCGGCGTCACCGGTTCGATTGCTACTGTTGCTGCCGGTTCAGGAATTGGTGCGGGCTCTGCGGGAGGTTGTGTTTCCGCCGCTGCCGCCACGGCCGGCTCCGGTGCGGCTGGCGGAGCGGGTGGGGTCTCCGGAGCCACCGGCTGGATTTCCACCGCCGCCACCGGTGCAGGAACTGGTGTGGGCTCTGCGGGCGCGGCTTCGACTGCGACCGCTTCTGCCGCGACCGGCTCCGTCGCGGTTGTCGGAACCGACATGGTCTCACCTGCGGCCGGCTCGATGGCCACCGAAGCCACCGGTTCGAGAACTGGTGTGGGCTCTGCGGGCGCAGCTTCGACTGCGACCGCTTCTGCAACCGGCTCCGCGGCGGTTGTCGGAACCGAAACGGTCTCACCAGTGGCCGGCTCGATTGCTACTGCTGCGGCGGGTTCGGGCGCCGGTGTGGGCTCCGCGGGCGCGGCCTCGACTGCGACCGCTTCTGCCGCCGGCTCGATCACGGTAGCAGCTGCTTCTACCGGCATTGGTTCGCAACCAGCGCTCGCGACAGGGAGGGTTTCGGCCACAGGCTGGGGTTCCTGGGCCGGCACTGCTTCCTCGGGCGCCGGCTCGACCGCCACAACCTCGACGGCGTCCACAACTGCGGCTTGGACTTCGGGTTCGGCGGCCACGGCCGCCGCCGGGGGTGTCTCCGCAAGCTCCGCGGCGGGTAGTGTCTCGGGCACCTCCGGCGCGGCGGCTTCGGCAGCCTGGGCTGGTTCGGCGATGGCTGCCGCCGGCGCTTCCACAACCGGCTCCGCGGGCTCGACCGCCGGGTCGGGCGGTTCCTCGGAGGGCCGTGCGACCGCGAGCCTGGTGGTGGCCTCGCATACGGGCGCCGGCTGGGCTCCGGCAACCGGCTCCGCCGCCTGCACCACCACTGCGGCCACCGGCTCGGCCGGCTTGGCTACCACCGCGGCAAACGGCGCGAGTTCGGATTCGGTGCTCTGCGTCTGCGTCTGCGCCGGCGCTGCGGCCAATTCGACGGCCGGAGTTTCGGCTTCCGCGACCGTTTCCGGAGTCTCCGACTCGGCTGCCAGCAGCACGCCCGCGAATTCGGCCGCGGATTGATAACGCGCGGCCGGCTCCTTCGCCAGGGCCTTGAGCACAATGGCATCCAGGAATCGCGGGAGGCCGGAGCGCATCGCGCTGGGAGCGGGCGGCCGCTGGTTGACGTGCGCGAGCATCAGCTCGAACTGGCTCCGGGAATCGAACGGCGGCCGGCCCGTGATCATTTCGTACAGCACCGTGCCCACGCTGTAGAGGTCGCTACGATGATCCAGGTCCTGGGCGCCCTTCACCTGTTCCGGAGAAATATAGTGGGGATCGCCCACCATCGAGCCGGACTCGGT
>DATJYJ010000247.1:0-13073 GCA_035578025.1 Verrucomicrobiia bacterium | reverse complement strand
GTTCTGCTCCTGGATTGAACGCCAGACCACCTCGGCGTTTTCGCCTATCCCTTTCTCAGTGACGAGCTCACGCGCCATGGCCATCAGCAGGTCATCGTCCTCACCTACGGACTGCAAACCTTCGGTTGAAAACTTTCCCTCGATGGCCAGAGCAACGAGGAGCTTGCGTCCCATCAAGCGCAAGCACGTCTCCTGGGCCGTATTCGCATAGGCAAAGTACCTGACGGTGACCTCGTCCCGCTGCCCAATACGCCAGGAGCGACGACTCGCCTGGCGCAGCGTATAGAGCGAGTAACCGGTCTCCCAGAAGAACAAGTCGGGGTACTGCAAAAGGTCAAGCCCAAGACTGACCAGCTTGGGGTGTCCAACGACCACCTGCACACCCTGACCGGACTGGCGCTCGTACCACGCCTCGCGCAACTCCGGCTTTACGTCGCTCGTCAGCACGGCGACGCGAATGCCCTCGCGTTGCAGGATGCGCTCCAGCCGCCGGGTCACGTCGCGGGTGCGGGTATAGACGGCAAACACATGCGCCTTCCGCCCACGGCTCAAGCTGGACTTCACCTCTTCGAGCAGTCGCCGCTCCTTGGCGTAGAGGACACCTTCATCCAAGTCTTCCGGCTCCGCGATAACGAAGCGCTCGCGGCGGTGCGTTTCAGGATCAAACTCGGAGCCATAGAGCGGGCCCAATTTGAAGGGTCGGTCCGGGTAAAGCAGGAGAGCGTTCATCCCGACACTGATCACGGAGGGGTTGCCGCGATACTTGCGCAGAGCCTCCTTAACTTCCTCTTCGAGTTTCTCGTAGGCACGCTTCAGCACCTCGTCCATCTCGACGCGCACCACCTCCTCACGGTAGGGAGGCAAGGCATGAGCGATGTCTTCCAGAGAGAGAAACGCGGCCATCGGCATGAGAAAATCGCCAAACAGGCGGGGCGAAGCCCCGGGCCGGCGCCGCACGCGACGTGTCACCTTGGCTTCGGAACAGGCGTTTTCGGCGGGCTCAATGGTGGTAATCGTCTCCAGCAACCCATAGGTCTCGAGAAACGGTCCCAGGCCGACCCCGTGCTCGAATCCATGCTCGATCATCTTTCGCGCGTCCAGCCTAAAGAGGATCTCCAGAACGTCATCCGCATAGCCGCCGAGCAGTGTGCCCGTAAGCACGAGCGTCTTGTTGGCAGCGGTGGCCAGCGTGCCGAGGGCATTGCCTTGAGCGGTGTCGGCGCCTTTCATTTCATGCACCTCGTCCGCGATGCCAAAATCAAAGAACTTCTTCAGGTGCCGGCCGATGAAGTCGATTACGGCGTAGCGATGCACCCTGGAACCGTCCCCCTGCCACAAGGCGCTGTACAGCTGGCGGCGGGCTTTGAGGTCCGTTTCGTCGGTGTTCTCCCTTGTTCCGAGCCACTCGCTCCGGCGCGCCTTCTTGAAGTCGGCCGAAAGCAGGCGCTCCTCATCTTCGCCACTGTAAATCGGCAGGCCCGTATCGGGATTAACCACACTGCCCTGGTAACGTCCCGACTGGGCGATGTTGTAGGCATGCCGCCAAAAGTAAGAGAGCTTTGCGGTCTCTTTCGAAATGACAAAGAGCGCCGGCTGTGGGCACAATGCGTCCCACCGGGCCCGAGGACTTGAGTACTTCTTGCGCAGACGTAGGTCGGTTAGCGTGGTCTTGAATCCCTCACGAACAATACGGCCGGCGCGGAGCTTGACTTCGTGAATCCCGTTTGGGCTCGCCGAGCTGGCATTTCGCAGCCCGTCGATCACAAAGGCCCTCAGCCCAGGGATCGTTGTCAATCCTTCCCTCAACCACTTAAGCGTGAGGTGGCTCGGGACGACCGCCAGCGCGGTAAATGGCTTTCCGGCCGAAGCGACAAACAAGCTGGCGAGCGAGATCAGCGTCTTGCCGGTGCCACACTCCGCCACCACCGCTGCCGAGCGGGCTCGGGCAAGCCGCTTCACGACACCACCTATTACCACAGCTTGTGCAGGGTAAGGTCTGCGCAGAAGTTTCGTGAGTAGCGGTGAGACCGGATCTTGGACACCCTGTAAAGGGGGAAACGATTCGAGGATCCGCTCCCCGAGTTCATTGGTGAAGGCGCGCAAATACTGACTGATTGAGGTGGGCCTCTCCATGGAATGGACTCCTTGCGTAATTCAGGAAGGACTATGACGCGGAGGGCGCTATGGTGAAGGCTCTTACTGGCTCAGTGAGTGTGTCCAACGTTCGAAGATGCCAGGGATGACCGCCCTTTGCCGGGAGGCAGGAACGTTCAGATTCAGGGAGGTGAGCTTGTGGTTGTTTCCGCATCTCCTGATGTGGGTGCGCCAGGCTTTAGGAAGCCAGCCATTGCCGGCCACCGGATGGGCCCATTGCTCTTGGGAAATTGGATCAAGCCTCGCCGTAGCCGGCGCGAGATCCAACTCATGAACTTTGCCTTGGTCCCGGAAACGAGTACTGGAGAACAGCCCAGCCCGGCGAGTGGGGTGATGGCTCGGCGGCGTTTCAGTTCTCTCGTGAACCAATCCGCCCACTCGGGAACTACAGGCAGACCAAAGCGTTCGGAAAGACGGTAAAGAACAAACATAGGATCGTCGTCTGAAAGGATGGTCCGGTTGCTTTCAACCGGCCCGCCCAAGCGCGTCTGCATCATCTCCGCTGAGATGGCAACCAAATGGCGTACCGGGCGACGACGCTCCGCCAGATTGAGGCTTCCACGATAGCATTCCGCCTTCTCCCCCAAGCTCAAGTCTGCCGCCGCAAAATCCGCCGCCTCAACCTTGAACACCTGGTTCTGCTGAACGGCTGCCCACACCGCCCCAATGTCAGAATCGCCCCCGACCACCGAGAACAAGTGAAACTTTCCGTCTCGCCCGTTGTCAGCAATCTCGGCAATACAACGGTCCAGCCGCAGCCGGACGCGCACCGTGGTGTCTTTCAGTGCCCGCGTGAACTCCAGCCACCCAAAGCGTTCATGCGCGTTCTTCACTTCTAAGCTCCTCGAGACGGAATTTCCGGCCGACGCTTGGCGGCCCTTCGACGGCCGCAGTATCAACGGCTGTCGGGGTCGTCGCAGCGTTCTCGCTTGGCTGTTCGTCGTCTGGCGGCGTATCGCTTGTCAGCACTGCCGTTTCCCCGCTGCAGTACAAGAGATTGAGGTAGTGAGAAAACTGCTCCTTCTCCCTGATCGTGGTAACGCCTTCGTCATCCTCTTCTTCCAGACGGAGAATCGTCTTCACGGCCTGCCATCTCGCCACATGCCGCAGCTCGCCTTCACCCAAGATCCCATCCAAGGCCCCGGCGCACGCGAGGATCGAAACGTGTCCGGCGTGGAGCGGAGTCAATGGCTGCCCTCGCTCGTGAGATTCGGGAGCGAAGAGTACACGCTGCGCCTGGCGGTAGGCAGGAGACTGGTGAAGCAAATCCTCAATGTCGTCCAGGGGCAGCCCGCGGTGAACGAGTTCGATGAGCGGGGCCTCGGGCACGTCGTACAAGCGTTGCGGCTGGTCGGCGAGGACGGGAAGGGCCTCGAAGCTGCGTGACTTGCGTCCGTATTCCAGCCTCCACCACGTGATCTCACGCTCTTGCAACCGATCACGCTCACGGCGCGTACGCCGGACCGCGAAGACCACGACTTGCTTGTACTGGACGCATTCGGGTTCGCTCAGCCGGTGCACTTCGGCCTCCTTGAAGTGCACCGAGAGCAGGTTGCCGCACAGCGGCAGTTGCCCGGCAGGGATGACCAGTATGAGGACGGCGCCTGGTTTGAGCCACCGGTAGGAGTGTTGGAGGAAGAGTGCTTCAAGTCTCTGACCGGCGCCATCGCCGTCGCCGGCGGTGTCGTACGGCGGGTTGAGAAGCATGCACGAGAAGGACTCGACCTTGCATTCCACGTCGAAGCAATCGCCGTAGATGACCTGATCCAGCCGCTGCCTGGCTTCTTCCGCCCGATAGGCGTCCAATTCGATACCACAACGCTGGCCCCGGGTCCCCTCCGTAACGAGGGCGAGAGCCTTTCCTTCCCCCGCGCACGGGTCGAGCACGGTGAAGCCAGAAGAGGGGAATCTGAGGTGCCGGCGGATGCGGCTGGCTTCTGCGTCGGGCAGTGGGAAGTAGCCCATACGGATGCGGCTCGAGGGTCGGCTCATTTGTGCTCTCCTGGGGTGAGTTCTGCAGTGTCACTGGACCCATAATCTTGCCGTTCTGAACCCATAACATTGCCGTTTCGGGGTCAGTGGCAAAGTTATGCTTCCCAATTGGCAAGACTACGGTTCAAGTAACAGATCATCAATCAGTCGTCTCACCAGAGAGGCTTTAGGCCGGACATTCATGGGTTTTGCAACTCACTGCGCTCTCGAAGAGCGGCTCAGCGAGGTTGCCGAGACGGGAAGCACGGTCAAGTTGCTTAGGAGCGATTCAAAAGAACCGCACTCGCGGCCAACTCATGCGTTATGAAGGTTAATGCCGCCTCCCCATGTCTTTTGGCACCTTCCATCGACGGGATCAACCGAGCAGCGCACGGCTACGAGATAGGCGGCGGGGGACAGAACAGGTGAAACGAACCGAGGTTGTGGTGGATGTGGGACGTATCGCTGAATCCGACCCGCTCACAATCGAGGTCGTGGCAAACTCGTGGCAGAGCGTCGAGAAAAACGTGTAGTACGACGTGACCCGTTTCTGGACGGCCGTGCGGATCCAGATGCGGATCATCTCCCTCTGGGGGTGGTATGCCCCGAATAGCTCAGTCCCGCAGCCGTCTTCCCTAACTCGAAGGGGCGAGGCCCCAACTCCTTGTCTCACCTCAAGTCTTGCTGCGCGACTCGATCCTATCGAGCAGAGCCGCGTTCGCGGCGGCCCACCGGCATAGCTGGGCCACGGGCTCGTGGAGTTTCACGCCGGTCGGCGTCAGGCGGTATTCGGTCTTTGGCGGCACGACGGGATAGACCTTGCGCTCGACGAGGCCATCCGCCTCCAGTCGCCGCAGGACCTGAATCAGCATTTTCTTGGAAATGTCGGGGATGTGGTGGTGCAACTCGTTGAACCGGCGTACCCCGCCGGAGAGGCAGAACAGGACCACAGGCGTCCACTTGTCGCCAATCAGGTTGAGGACCCGGCGAACAGGGTAGCGTTCGTCAAAGATGTCCGATGAACTGCTCTTGGTTGCCATCTGGAGACATAGTAGCTGTAAGAGACCATGGAGTCTATCGTGCGCTTCGTCCGTGGCGGCGCTTTTCAGGCGCTGTCATACGCGTGACGCCGGTCGTGCCCAGCGGTTGCCAAGAGCGACACCGTAGCGGTGCATCTGGATGCCGTAATGTATTTGCGCCGACTCGAAAGCCTGGAGCGCCTGCGGAACGCTTCCTTGCGCTTGGACGAGAGCTTCCGCGAGAAACATCGAATCGCTCGCCGCTTTTGCGGTAGCTCCCGCCGTGTGCGGCCGGACGACGAAAGCCGCGTCCCCGAGGAGGCAGGCCCTGCCGAAGACCGTGCGCGGCACGACGACATCGACGATCGTCTGAATGAACGGATCAGGTGTTGAAGCAACGAGTTCCGCCATGCGCGGGTGGATTTCGCGCCGCGCATGGTCGCGGAGGGCTGCAACTGCGGCTTCGGTCGCGCCTCCCGGCGGCAGTGACGAGTGGTGACGGCGGCCATCCTTATCCGTTAGCAGCTCGGGAAGCTCAGCATCCGAGGCATGGACGTACCAGACCCAGTTCAGGAGCCGTTTGCCGGCTGTCGTATCCGCATTCGCACCGGGAATCAAGTAGACGAGAATGTGCCCTCCGCTTCGGGCGTCGGAGAAGCTGAACTTGTCGTCGAAAAAGGACGCAAGGTGGTCCGCCACATCAGCTTCGGGCAGCGACCCACGCCATGCGATATATCCCGCATAGCGCGGCATGACCTCCGGGAGAAGGCGCCGCCGTGTCTCCGACTGGGCCCCGTCGGCACATACGACGAGGTCCACGCTTCGTCGCGCCTTGCCCGACAGCTCGATATCAATGCCGTTCGCGGTGTTCTCGAAGGAAAGAATCGACGCACCTGTGTGATAGTGCTCGCCGGGGAACGCGGCGCGAAGCGTCGTGTAGATTGCTTCCCATGACGTAAACTGCTGTGGCATCGGCTGCAGGTCTCCGTCGCCGCCATCCGGGCTGAGGTATCGTCGCGAACTGCAACAGGTATGTGGCAACGCAGGCGCGCCAAATTGCTCCAGCAGGTTTGTCAGCTCATGCTGAACAACGATGCCGGCCCCGCGCGTCTCCATGGGTCCCGCAATCCGTTCGTAGATATCAACCCGTGCGCCGTTGCCGCGGAGGGCAACGCCAGCACACAGGCCGCCGGTGGAGCCGCCGTTAATGCCGACGCGGAGCGATCTCAGCGCGTCACTTTGCATGCGCAACCGCCTCGGTCAGGTGCGCCGCGATCGCATCGGGCTTGCGGGCTCCAGAGAAGAGTTCTTCGCCGTCCAGAATGAGTGTCGGAACGGCGCTGATGCCTTTCGACACCGCCTTGCGCTCCTCCAGCCGGACCTCCTCCGCGCCCTCGTCGCTGGCCAGAAACGAGACGGTTTTCGCTCGGTCGAGGCCGGCCGCGGCGCCCAGGCCGGCCAGAACCTCAAGGTCACCGACGTCCCGGCCTTCGGTGAAGTAAGCCTTGAACAGGCTTTCGACCACGGCGTCTTGCACTCCTTCGGGCTGCGCAAACCAGATCAGGCGGTGCGCATTGAGCGTATTCGGGGTGCGCTTCATGAGGTCATGGCGGAAGGTGATGCCGGCCTGCTGCCCGGCCTGGGCGACCTGCGCGTCGAGCGCTCGTGAGTGTTCCCAGGAGCCGAACTTGCGGGATCGGTATTCCCGCCGGTCCATGCCTTGCTTGGGCATACCGGGATTCAGCTCGTAGGGTCGCCAGACGATGGAGTAGTCGCGGCGGTTCGGCAGGAGACCGAGAGCCCTTTCGAGGTTCTTCTTAGCGACGAAACACCAGGGGCAGATGACATCAGAAACGATGGTCACCTCATGCCGCGCCCCCGGCGAAGTGTCGATGGTTTTTTCCGGCTGATGAGTTTTTCTGGCCGTCGGGCCGCATCCATCTATGCCACAAACAGCACTGTGCTCGGGAAGGTTGCTCATTTGTGCTCTCCTCCTTTCTCTTCAAGAATAGGCTCCAGGTCTCCACTTAGCAAGTAGTCACCTCCTGGTTACCTAGAGCGGGGCGGCGATATGCCGGTCTGTGACACTCGGAAGGAAGTAGCGAACCGGGATCGCGGTACACGGGATCAGCGCGACAATGTGAAAAGGTGCGATGGCAGCGGCCGTGAAGTAGGCGAGGGGGAAGGGGATGCTCCAGTACGTCGCTTTTCGCACCGAACCAACGGTTCTGATGGGGTGACCACGCAGACCGAAATGTTGCGGCGGCGGTCCGTGCGCCAACGTACGAACCGAGCGCCACCATAGCCAACTTATGGGTCCAACCGCGGCCAAGTTATGGGTATAGTCACATGCTGCTGCTGCTGCTTTTCTGAATTGAAGGATAAATTGGCAGTGACGGCCTGGGGCTGTGGCACGAAGCAATTAATATTGAGAACGATTTCTAGGCAGCGGCCACCACCTTTTCGAGTACGGGAAGGGGAACTTCGCCTGTATAGACGTACGTGCTCGTGTGTCTCGGGATGGCAAGAAAGCCCACGCCAGCCTCGCGGACGATCATCTGGCTGCATTCGAGGCGCGCCTGGAGAGAATCCGGAATCGAAAACTCGGCGGGTGCTTCCATCCAGTCACCGGCGACGGCAGGAAGTCGTTCGAGCATGTCAGCCAAAGCATGCGCGTCCGTCTCTTGCTCCGAAAGCCATGGGCTGAAGTACTCCGCATGAGTATCCCAGAAATAGCTTTCAACCAGGCTGTCGTCCAGGTGCTTCTGTTCCTTCAACATAGCGATGCGGCGGCACGCCAGTCGCGCCAGGTTCGACGTGAGGTTGACCAGGACATAGTCGCAGCCAAAGGCGTCATCGCCGCCGGTAACCAAGGAAATCAGTTTCATCACCAATTCCTCCTGAATGCTGAGCATCGCCGCACATGGCTCGCGAAGGTGTGCGGCTCAAAATTTGACACCTGCCGACTTCGTGCTACGCTCTGCTTAAATGCCAGCGAGCGGCCAGCCAGCGACCATTGAAGCCGTCCATCATGGCTCCATCACGACTGTCCGGCCCACGAACAGCGGCACCGCAGAATGTGCCCTGGGCAAGAGTGCACCGGTGCTCGTGCCCGCCCTTCTCGCCGCGTACTTGGGCTCGGGCGACGAGATCCAAGTGCCCCTCGGCCCGGACCAAGCAGGCACGGAGATTCACGTTCGCAAGAATGGTGCATCCCGCCGCATGCGTGAGCTTTATCAGGCGCCGATCGGTTATGTCACCCGACCGAGGGAGGACAAGCGGAAAGATTTGTTTGTTGTGGCCAACGTGTCGGGAAGCCGGCTTGGAGTAACGGCCCTTCACCTCCCTTGCCCTGTCCTGCGTGACTATTTCTATGTTGCCGACCGTCAACGCGAATGGCGCAAGCAGCCAACCTTGTACGAAGTAGTTCGGATCCCCCCGAGCGCCACTCCCGGAGAAATGCGCCTCTCCTTCAAAATTCGGCAGATCGAACTCCAAAGAGAGGGGGCACCCAAGGGCGCTCAAGGGGCGCTGGAACGAGCGTACAACATTCTGGCGCAGGCAGAGCTGAGGGCTTGCTACGACGTCTTGCTCCAAGACCCCGAGGCACCGGCACTGTTTCCTTACGGTGGCTTCGGATCATTGCTCGTGAGCGGCGACCGGTCGCGCGACGACCGGACCTTTTTCGCCACGCGCATCCTGGCCTACTGGCCTGAGATGCGGCAGCGGCGTTTCCGCGCGCCGCTCCGGAGGTTTGAGTTTTATGCCGGTACCGCACTCTACCGTGACGCGAGACGCAAGCTCGAGGTCATGGTGGACCAGTGCGTGATGCCGGTGGTCTGGGACCAGGCGTGGAACCAGTGGAAACACCGGCTGGCGGCGAAGGTACAGGTGGACGCCACATTTGTGCGTGCCGGCAAATACCGTATGAAATCCGGTGAGTGGGATCAGGTCGAATGGGAGAGCGCACTGCCGAGCCGGCTCGAAATCAAGCTACCGAACAACCTCCAGGAACAGGTGGACTCGGCACGCAGGGCCTACCACTACCTCGGGCGATATTCACAGGCGCTCGATCGGATTAGAGCGCGAATTGAGCGTGAGCCGATGGAGAAGAGCAACTTGATCGGCTTATGGGAGAGCTGGGAGTACCCGGCAGCATTGACGTCGCAGAACTGACCTGGCGGCCGGACTACGACCCGTTCTATTATCAGCAGCTGGCGAAGCGGGCAAGGCGGCTGTATCTGTTCCGGGAGGAATACATCTTCGACGTCGGCGAAGTTGTGGTGGAGACACCGCAGCTCGGGCATGCGACCTATTTATTCGCGAAGCCGGCGAGCATGGAGGATTTCCTGGCGCTCTATATCCGCACCCGCAAAGAAGACATACGCGCCAACCGCAACAATGTTGCGGCGCGGATGGGCTTCCTGGGCCGGATCGTGCACGGCATCAATGCCCGCGCCTGGCTGAAAGAGTTGCGTGCCAAACTGGGAGAGCCCGATGGGCACCGTGATGATGATGATTGAATTGATGAGGAGGAGGAGGAGGAGGAGGCAGCAGCCGGTACTGCTGGCGAAGATTGAGGCTTACTCTTTCAACCCGTTTCAGGAGGACTGAATGTCGCTGACCGTGAAGAGAATTGTGCTCTGGCGGAAAGAAGTTGACAACCAAGCGGGAATGCTTTCGCAAACTCTGGAGCCCCTGGCGAAAGCAGGAGCCGACCTGCAGGTGGTGATGGGTTACCGTTATCCAGGCAACGAATCGAGGGCGGTGATCGAGCTCCACCCGGTGACAGGGAAGAGGTCAAAGACTGCCGCTGAGCAAGCGGGCCTGGCCCCTTCCTCCATTGCTGCACTGCTGATCGAGGGTGACAACAGGCCCGGTCTGGGTCAGCAAATTGCGCAGGCTGTGGCTGATGCCGGGATCAATCTCGCTTTTCTGGTCGCGCATGTGCTCGGCAAGCGCTATGTGGCCACCGCCGGCTTTGAGACAGAGGCCGATGCCAAGAAGGCCACAGCGCTGATCAAGAAGGCGGCGGGGAAGCAGAAAAAGTAGCTCGGGCGCGATTGCCGCCTTCGGTGGGCCTAGGGTGTCGTCTCGCTTCTGCGCGAGCTTGCCCGGATGAATGGAGTCAGGCCTCCTCGGCTGCCAGCGTCAATACGTCCCCGCGCCGGACAGCACCGCCCAGTAGATTGCGGCAGTAGCATGCCAGCACGGTGCGCCGGGGCGCTTCCCCGCAACGATTCTGCTTCAGGCGGCATTCGCCTTCACTCCGACTGCCATCTTGCGCTTTCTCATTCGGCGCCACGCCACAGGGTCGATCGGCAACGGTGTTGCTCGTGCGGCGCCCACATCGATGAACCCGCCGTGATAGGAGATTTCGCCATACCGGAATAAGCGCGCCAGCAGCGCCAGGGCATGCTGCGCCAGCACGCTGTTCACGAAAGGTTCCTGGCGGGTGAGGCTCTCAATCGCGCTGCAACTGGGCTCGTTGTCATCGTCTAGATCCACCCTGACGATTTCCTCGAATAGCTCACCACCGTGCGCAGGCGCGTTCGCGACCTCTTGTTTCGAACATTCAATGGTTCTCCCAGCACAAACTGCCCGCTCGAACTGGTGTTGCCAAGGTCCAAGTGGTAGCCTACGCAGCTCGCAGCCGAAACACTCCGGGCGACGACCTCGCGTGCCGCCCGCGTGTCCACACAACCGATCACAATGTCCGGATGGAGGCAACGTTCGTTGTAACTGGCATATTCCGGGTGCAGGGTTTGCGCCGTCAGGGCCCTCGGAATGGCTGCCCACCGTAGTCCCCAGAACAAGTTGATCCGGTTGACCAGCACGATCGCTTTATTGAGCGACACTTCCCTCTTGCTAAACGGTTGGCGGACGCAGTTGACCGGAGAAATCGCATCTCCATCCATAACGGTCACGTGCAGCCCGTACGGATGCCCCTGCGCCAGCATCGCCTGCTGAAGAAAAGGGAGTCCGCTGAGAAGGGCACTGCCGTTGCCTCCGCAACCCACGATCAGCACTTCGACCGTCTTCTGCAACAGTTCCTCGTGCAGCTTGTGTGTTTCCATCGCTCAGCGCTCCCGCGTCACGAAATCCCTCAGGGTCTCCCCTGCCTCGGTGAGATATCGGACTGGAAACCGTTTTCCCGCCAGGCTTCGCCATAAACCCACGAAGCCACCACCATGAGTGGTGAGCCGGACGGCGCCCAACGCATGCGTGAATTCGCTGCGGTGAAACGCCTCCTGCCACGCGGACATCGATGCAACCGAGGCATCCTTAGGCGCCCGCGCTGTCCCAAGGCACACTCTCGCATCTCCCCCGACATTCCAGTACGGAGCGTTCATCAACCGCGTGCCGGCCTCGGGCCGCACGTTCTTCTCGAGAGCACGAACGAAGAGTTCACTACCGCGGACCTTGAAGACGAGGGGAGGATGAGGAAAAATACCGCCGTTCAGTTTCCTGGCATCCTCGTCTCCTGCACCGAAAAACATCGGCTGCCGCACTGCCTGACTCCACCACACGATCATTTCTGGCGTCCGTGCAAGCACGTTCGCGGGCAAGACCTCATGCGCGATTTGCGAGCCAAGACCTTGGGCGAGCTCCCGTAGAAAGCCCAGACTCAGCGGCCGGGCCGGGCCCAACAGCGGTGCGCCCTCCTCCCGGGTTGCGACCTCGTGTAGTGTCGCAAAGGCGCGCCGCTGATCTCCGTACACCAGGACCGCGTGTCGGAGCTCCAGGTTATAGCTTTCGCCGGTCTCGACATGCGCATCCATGAGTACTATCCTTCTTCACTGTTGCCTGGTAGCAGAACCGCCAAGCGGCCGGTTGCTGCCATCGTTTCACAAAGGACTGCCAGCGCGTCAAACGACTGCCGAACACTCTCGGCATTGCCGGGGTCGATTTCCGCGATAAAAGAAGGTTCCGGGCCGACCTCTAACATATTTTGGTTCTCTTCCTCGAAACAACCGGCGATCGAATCATTCCGTTTGAAGCTGACCAGCAGCGCGGGCAGCGGCGGATTCGAATCCATGAAGGCTTCGCGCGTTTCGTCGCTAATCTCGGGAGGCTGCAGCCGCTGGGAGACTCTGTCCAGCGCGAGCGCGGCCTCGATCAGGCCGCGAGTGTGGTCATCCTGCATTTGCCTGAGGAGCTCGCGGACCGCTTCGCCTTTCAAAGGCTCTTCTTTCATCTCGGCCGGGATACAGCTCTCTACATCAGGGATCTCATACTCGTCCGCACCACCCTCTCCCTCGGCCCATTCGCGCCACATCTCCACTCGTTCTAATCCATCCCGATAATCATAGGCGCGCATCCACCGTGTCACTGCGCCCACCACCAGGTCATAGAAGGTGACCGGCAGCCGGGCATGAACCTGCTTTAGCATCTGAAGCGTGGGTCCAATGACAATATAACCGGCCGACTCCGGATCGACCGTAAGATACAGTCTCGCGGGATTGACGTCCTCGCAGGAGTAACGGTCGGGAGTGTTGCTGAGCGTAGCATGGAGCTCGAACTGAGCCCGGATCGACTCACCATCGTGCCGCCCGATCCAGCGCTTGAGGGTAGACAGCACATATTTCGAGGGGCTCTGCTCCCAATCACTCACGTCAGCAATCTCCAGTTCAGTGAGGATTCGGGCCAGCAAGATCGTGCGGTGATCTTCGCCCGCCACTCGGTGCTCAAGAGCCACGCCCTCGAGTCCAGGTAAAAGGGCGCTACCTCCCTGCGCCATCAGGCCGGCAGCAACCAAGCCGGAGGAGGTGGCGTAATGTCGTTTGTTGGCCGACCGTGGTATTCGGCCTGAATGGCATCGCGAAGGATTTTGGAAGCCTGCTGTAGCTCCGGGTCTCGTATGAACCTCCCGGTTATGGTGTTGCAGTCCGGGTGGCGCCCCTCGGCCATCAGTGCCAATTCCCTGAG
>DATJYJ010000246.1:0-12025 GCA_035578025.1 Verrucomicrobiia bacterium | reverse complement strand
GGAGGCGGCGCGGCGGCCTGCTTCTTCGCACAGCCAACGGCCAACAGGGACACTGCGGCCAGCGCAATCAGAGTTCGTTTGGGGGCCTGATGCATAAATGTAGAACCTCTCCTTACTTATGATTCATACCGTTTTGCGCTTGTTGGCGAAATCCTGTTCGCACAGGATTTTTCCGCGGCGAGCGTTGCACTAAACTCAAAAAGTGAGCGGTACCGGCGAAAGGCGCCGTAAGCCTTCGTGGTTGATCCTGTCTCTGGGGTTTGGGGGGCTGCTCGTGTGTGTGGCCGGAGCCGGAATCGGCACGCTGCTCTCGCTTCAACAGGTTCGGAGCACGGAGGCCCGGGAGCGCAAGGCGTTTCTGGAGCGGCTCAAATCGCTCGACCAGATCCGATCGCAGATTTATCTCTCCGGAACCTACGCCCGCGACTTTTTGCTCTCGCCGGACGCCGAGACGGCCAAGACCCAGGCAGCGCACCTGGCCGGATTGGAGCGCGAGACTCACAGAGCGCTGGAAGCCTACCGAAGCGAGTTGGACTCCGAGGAGCGCGAACCTTTTCTCGCCCTGCGCAATGAGATCGATGCTTACTGGCGGGTCATGGATGCCACCCTCGGCTGGTCGCCGCAACAGCGAGAACGCCTCCGATTTTCGTTCTTCTACAACGAGCTGGTGCCCCGGCGCACGGCCATGCTGCAGATCGCGGACCGAATCGCGTCCGTGAACGAGCGCGGTCTGACTCGCTCGGAAGCGCAATCGGCCGCTTCGGCGGACCGCCTGCAGCGATCGCTCATCCTCACGTTCGGGCTCACCCTGGCAGGCGGGCTGGTACTGGCGCTGATCACGATTGGCTTCATCCTCCGGTTGGAGCGCGAGCTCGACCGGCGGCGCGCCGATTTGCAGGAGCTCTCCACGCTGCTCCTGCGCGCGCAGGAAAACGAGCGACGCTCGCTGGCGCGCGAGCTGCACGACGAGGTCGGGCAGTCGCTCTCGGCGATCCTGATGGAAACCGAGGGCGCGGAGTACGCGGGGCGGGGGGAGAATGTGTCCGAGCACCTGGAGTCGATCCGCAGGCTGGCGGAGCGGACGCTCAATCAGGTGCGGGACCTGGCGCTGCTGCTGCGCCCTTCGATGCTGGACGACCTGGGGCTGGCGCCGGCGTTGAACTGGCACGCCCGTGAGACCAGCAAGCGCACGGGGCGGAACGTGGTGGTATCCGCCGACGAGGAGATCGACAGCCTGCCGGACGAGCACCGCACCTGCATTTACCGGCTGGTGCAGGAGGCAGTGAACAATGCGGTGCGTCATGCCAACGCGCGAACCGTGGAAGTGGCGGTAAAGAAAGAGCACGAGAAGGTGAGCGTGACGGTGCAGGACGATGGCGCGGGATTCGATACCCGAGTCACGCGAGGACTGGGCTTGCTCGGGATGGAAGAGCGCGTCCGGCGCCTGGGCGGGCGGCTCAAGATCACCAGCGAGCCCGGCCGCGGAACCGCGGTTCAGGCGACGCTCCCGGTCGTCGAGTTTGACCAGAGGAATGGACATGAAGCCGATACGCATCTTGTTAGCTGACGACCACACGGTGGTCCGCGATGGCTTGCGCGCTCTGCTAGAGCATGAATCGGACATGAGCGTGGTCGCCGAGGCGGCGGACGGACGCGAGAGCGTGCGGCTGGCCGAATCCGAGGCGCCCGATGTGGTAGTGATGGACCTGGCCATGCCCAACATGAACGGCATGGAGGCGACTCGCCGCATTCTGGCGGCCAACTCCCGCGTGGGAGTGGTGATCCTGAGCATGCACCAGGACGAAAGCTATGTCCTGGGTTCTCTGAAGGCCGGCGCCAAAGGATATCTGCTCAAGGACTCGCTGCGCAGTGAAGTGGTGCAGGCCATTCGGGCGGTGCACCAGGGTCGCTCCTTTCTCACGCGAAAGGTGGCGCGCATCCTCCAGGAGGACTACATCAGCAGGCTGCAGCAGCGAGGCCTCGAGGACCGATACGACCTGCTATCGGACCGCGAGCGCGAAGTGCTCCAGATGATCGCGGAGGGGCGTTCCAACAAGGAGGTCGCCAACGACCTGAACATCAGCCTCACCACGGTGGAGACGCATCGATCGCACATTCTGCAAAAGCTGGATATCCACAGCATCCCGGAGTTAATTCTCTACGCCGTGCGGAAGGGAATTATCTCTTAGCTGTCATGTCAGCTTTCAGCTATCAGCCTTCAGCTTTCAGCTCAACCTTCGAGGTCGGAATTTGGTTGTGCTGAAAGCTGATGGCCGGCGCCGGGCGCCGCTGCGCCGGTGAGCTTTTTCAAAGTCCGGTGCCCTGGAGCCGGCGCCGCACATAAAGGAAACCTCCCCAAGAGCCGAGCGCTGCCAGGCAAACCAGGGCAGTGACATCCGGAGGGGCCTCCTGCATAAAGGTCCACCTGATGCTGCCGCCGGCAAATCGGAATGACAGCGGCATCAGCGTCAGGAACATGGCGAGGCCCATCAGGATTCCTCGCCACCACAGCAATCGTTTCGTCATATTCAACGTCTCCTTTTCTCTATCAGGCCGCAACTCGACGGCCGGTTGCGCCAACGGGTTGGCGCGAAATGATTCGACGGTGCGGGCAAGCTCGGGGTCCGTCGTGAGGAACTCCTCCACCAAATCCACGGTGTCGGCGCTTGCCTCGCCGGCAAGGTAGGCCGGCAACAGGTCTTGAATCACATTTTTCGTTACGTTCATTTTGCGGTGATCCCCTGGCTGCACATCTGCGCGAGCCTCAGGCGCGCCCGATGCACTTTGACTTTGACGGTCGCAACCGGCAGGCCGAGAGCGGCCGCAATCTCCTCATAGGACATGCCCTCATCCGCTCGCATCAGGAGCGCCGCCCGGTCCGCCTCGGGAAATTCCTGCAACGCGCGCAGGACCCTGCCGAGCTCATCCTTCACTTCCACTCCCCGCGACACGCTGGGAGCGGAGTCGGGTAGCTCGTCGTTCACTTCCACGAGGCTGCCACGCCGTGAATGGCGCCTCCGCTCCATCAGCCACAGATTGCGAGCGATGGTCAACAAATAGCCTTTCACCGTGGCTAAGCGCACCGGCTCCGGCGAACTCCAAGCGCGGACGAACGTCTCCGACGTGATGTCATCGGCCATCGCCGGATCGTTCGACAAATACAGCGCGAAGCGGTAGACATCCCGTGAATAGGCTTCGTAAAGCTCATGAAATCCGGTCATGGGAGCCGCCGTCGCACGTATAGATTATGCCCGCGCCGGCAGAAAGTTTCCGCGTCATTTGTAAAGGGGGCTGGGGCGGGCCGGCGGGCCCGCCCTGAGGATTAACTGCTGATCCGGATGGATTGGGCGACGTCGCCGCGCCGCTCGGGGACGAACCTGACGGAGACGGACCGGTTAACGTCCTGGTCGAGATCCTCGAGCTTGAGGCTCTGATCCGCGGCCATGATGCGGGTATGGCTGCCGACGACGATATCGAACGGCACTCCATTGGAATCCTTGACGACGAGCAGCCGCTGGCCGGGATCGACCGAGGCTATGGTGCCACTCAGCGTTTCCGCGGGCCAGGCGGCCCGCTCCGCGGCGATCGACGGGACCGCCAGCAGCAGCGCAGAGAAAGCGCCCGTCCAGATTACACGATTGACCTTACTCATATTCCCCTCCATGTTAATAAGTTGTTGCGGCGTCTCCTTAGAACCCGCCGCTCGTTCCCATCTCGTGGCGCAGAGTGTGGTAGTCCTTCGAAACGCCTGCGTACTTAACGGCCTCATTGACGGATTGGGCGAGCTTGTTACTATTTTCGTACAGGCTGCTGGTGTCCTTCTGGTAAACGGGGAGCCACAACACCTGCTGGTGCTCTCCGCCGAACAGGATGGCGTCTTCGGTTTCATTCGCCAGGAGCGGGACGATCCCCGCGATGCGGTCCACTTCGCCCTGCTGCCATGGCGCGAGCGCTCCGCGGATAACTTCCAGGCGGCACAGCTTCTTTCCCATGTCGTTGACGTCGTCCCGGATAACGTTCAGATGATCGGCGTGGCTTGCCCAACTCAGCTCCGGGCCGCGCTGGTAGCTCTCGAGCCGGTCTGCCTGGGCGCGAATCGATCGAGCGTCGGTTTCGATGTCCTGAAAGATCGTGTTGGCTTCACCTTTGAAGTCCCAGGTGTTGGAAGCCGCCGTGGGAGTCCCGGGTGTGCAAGTGCAAGGCGCCGGCGTGCTGGCGGGAGCAGTCAGTGCAGCCGTGAGCAACACGCAACTGCAAAGTAACGGAAATCTTGGTTTCATATTGACCTTTCTTCGTCCTCCAACTAAATAGACGCTCAGCAGGGTAAGGTCAGGCATCCCGTCGATTGAGTATTTTGGGCTGAGTATTTTGGGATCAAGAAGGTAATGCGCTTCACGTTTCAGCGTGCTTCTTTCTGCATCAATTGCCACAGCGCTTCGACATGCCGAAGCTCGGTGCCGAGGGCGCCGATGGAGACGCGGACCATCCAGCGCCCATCGAGGGTCGCCGGAGTGAGGTACGCCGCGCCGGAGCGATTGATCCGGTCCGCCCAGCCCTGGGTGTGCCGGTCAAGGGCTTCGCCTGCGAGCCCTTCGGGCTCGTACCGCACGCAGAGCGTCTGCAGCGGCACGGGCGCGAGCAATCGCCACCCGGGGGCTTCGCGCACGCGCGCGGCGAGCCATTGCGCGTTGGCGAGGTCGCGGCGCAGGCGGGCCTGGAGGCCGGAGACTCCCTGTTCGCGGACCAGGAACCAGAGCTTGAGGGCGCGGAAGCGTCGGCCCAGAGGCAGACCCCAATCGCGCAGGTTCTTGACCTTCTCGTCTGCCGCCGTGCGCAGGTAGCTGGGGCTGGTGGACATCACCCGGACCAGATGCTGAGGGTCGCGCACGTAATAGAGCGAGCAATCGAAGGCGGCGCCGAGCCACTTGTGGGGATTGAGGACCAGGGAATCGGCGCCCTCGATGCCGCCCCACATCCAGCGGCATTCCGGCAGGATCATGGCGCTGCCGGCCATGGCGGCGTCGACGTGCAGCCAAAGGCCGTGTCCGCCGGCGATGCGGGCCATGGCGGCGATGGGATCGATCGCGGTGCTGGTAGTGGTGCCGGTGGTGCCCACGATGGCGCAGGGTTTGCGGCCGGCGGCGAGGTCTGCGCGGATGGCGGCCTCCAGCGCGCCGGGGTCGAGCGCGTAATTCGAGTCGTTGGCGATGTGCCGGACGTTGTCGCGGCCGAAACCGGCGAGCAGGGCGGCTTTGTCGACGCTGCTGTGGCTGTGAGCCGAGGTGTAGACGACGAGCGGCGCGGGCTCGGCCTGCAATCCGCCACGAGCCAGGCCATAGTTGGTGGCACGCTCGCGCGCACACATCAGTGCGACCAGCGTGCAAGTGGAGGCGGTGTCCTGGATCACGCCGCTCCACGCGCCGGAGAGGCCGGTCATGCTGCGCATCCAATCGGTGACCACCTCTTCCACTTCGGTGAGCGCGGGGCTCGCCTGCCAGTTGAGGCCGAGCACGCCGAGCCCGGTGGAGAGGTAGTCGCCCAAGACGCTGGACAGCTCGCCGTTGGAGGGGAAATAGCCGAAGAAATTGGGATGCTGCCAGTGCGAAAGGCCGGGGAGCACGATGCGCTCGAAGTCGGCGAGGATGGACTCGAAGGACTCGGGCGAGGAGGGCGGGCCGGCGGGCAGGGCCGCCTTGATCTCGCCGGGCGCGGAGCGCGACATGACCGGGCATTGAGCGACCGATGCGCGGTAGTCCGCGATGCGGTCGACGATCTGGTGGCCGATTCTTCGGAATTCGTCGGGTGTCATGGGTAAAACCTTACGATAACGCGGTCTTTACCAGAGGAAACGTTGAACCGGGCCGTGCAACCGACTATAGTCAAGGGCGTAGCGGTATGGCAGGGGAAACCGTACTCGTCGTGGAGGACGAGCCGGTAAGCCTGAAGCTGGCGGCGGCGGTGCTGCGCAGCGAGGGCTACCGGGTGTATCTGGCGTCCACGGCTGAGGAAGCACTGAAAACGCTCGCGACGGTCCGTCCGAACCTCATGCTGGTGGACCTGCAGCTTCCCGGCATGGACGGACTGGACCTGACGCGCCAGGTTCGTTCGCAGCCGCGCACCAGGGACATGCTGGTTGTGGCGCTGACCGCGTCCACGTCGCGGGACACGGAGACCAGCGCGTTCGCGGCCGGGTGCGACGGATTTATCATCAAACCTATCGACACGCGCACCCTGGGGCGGCGGCTGGAGGCGTTCTTTCACGGACAGGCGCAGACGCCGCCCGGTCGGGATGAGAGCGAAGCGTTGCCGGGCTCGTTGAAGCTGGACAGCCCGGAGATGGAGGGGCTGCGGCGCGCGTTTCTGGCGGACGCCGGAAGGCACGTCCGGCGCATGCTGGAGTTCTCGGGCGCGCAGGTGGACGCCGCGGCGACGGCGCGGCTTTTTCACCAGTGGATCGGGTCGGCTGGCGTTCTGGGCTACATGGAGATCGCGGAGAAGGCGCGAGCCGGCGAGACGGTGCTGGGCAAGCCGGACTGGACAATGACGGAACTGCGCGGCGCGCTCCAGGACCTGGCGCGCGCGTTCGACTCTCCGAAGGAGGCTTCGGAGACTCCGATGCCGGATTCCATACTGCAGGAGCTGGCCCACAAACGGATCGGGTTGGTGGGCTTCACGGACGAAATGGCCGACGAGGTTTGCGCCGGGCTGAGCCGCGCAGGCGCCCTGCCGATGTGGTTCCGTCTGGATGAGCCGATGGATTCCGATGGCATCCGCGGTTGCAGCGCGGTGATGGTACAGGTGCGGCCGGAGACCCTGGATTCGCCATGGCTCGAGAGCAGCGCGGCTCTTCCGCCGGGTTTGCCGCTGGTGCTGGCCGGCGGCCGGGAGCATCTGCTGGCGCTGGACCCGAAGGTACAATCGCGGGCTTGCGAGTACCTGATCGACGGATGGCAACCGGAGGAGGTGGTGATGCGCCTGAGCTTCGCCATCTCGCGCGCGAGGAAGGAGCCGCCCCGAGCGCCTGCGGCCGAGCCGGCACACGGTTTGAGCGGGACAGGTGAAGTTCTGGTGGCGGACGACGACGCGTACGTGCTGGCGATGGTCCGCGGCGCGTTCCAGGACCTGGGAATGGAATGCCGGTCGGCATCCACCGGACCCGAAGCGCTGCGGATGATTCGGGAGCTGTGCCCTCACGCGGTGGTTCTGGACGTGAATATGCCGGGGCTGGACGGGTTTGAAATTCTGTCCACGATCCGCAGTGAGGGCCTGCCGATCCGGGTGGTGATGCTGACCGCGCGGCAGAAGGACAGCGACATTCTGCGCGGATTCGCGCTGGGCGCGGACGACTACATGGTGAAGCCGTTCAACCCGATGGAGCTGGCGGCGCGATTGAAGCGGCTTTTGTAGGTCAGCCTGTTCCAATCAGCGCTCGCTTGCCTGGTCGAGCAACTGCGTGCTGGAGGCGGGGCCGAGGATCGTCCAGTCGCGCAGTGCCCAGACCACTTTCTTGTCCGGCGTCACTTCGATGAGCTGGACGACTTTGGGCCAATCGGCCTGCGGCACGCTGCCGACCCAGTTGTTGATGAGTGTGTTGCCGTTGGCGAGGCGCGAGACTTCCTGGACGGTGTAGAGCGTGATGCCGGGGAGGTCGTCTTTGTTGATCTCCCAGACGGTTTCGCCCTTGGGATTCACCTCGCGCACGTAGCCGTGCTGGTTGCCGCTGATCAGGGTATTGCCGTTTTTCAGCCGCACGGCAGCCCAGGCGGAGGGCGCGGGCACGTTCCAGACCTCGCGGCCTTCGGGCGTGTATTCCACGACCTTGCCGAGGTCGAGGTGGGCCACGAGGAAGTTGCCGCCGGCGGTCATGCGGATGTGGCGGAACTGGCCGTGGATGCTCTTGGGGTTTTTGGTGGCGAGCACCAGCTCTTTCTCGGGCGTGCCAGAGGGCTTGCGGAAGATGAGCAGTTTGGCGGGGTCGCCGTTCTGCATCACGAGGACGCGGCCGTCGCCGATGGGCCAGGTAGTGTGGATCTCGGTCTCGGGCGGGGCATCGTAGTTCCAGACGATCTTCTTGTCGGGTGTGATCTCGCTGGCTCCGAAGCGGCGCGAGAAGAGGATATTGCCGTTGGCGAGTTGGGTGCAGTCGCCCAACTCTTCGCGGCCGGGGATGGAGTAGCTCCATGCGACCTTGCCGCCGCGGATGATGTACATGAACTGATCGGAGTGGCCGCGATCCTGCCACTCGCCGCAGTAGAGGAAGGGATGCTGGGAGAGTCCGCGTCCGGGCGTGTCCTGGGCGGCGAGCCCGGCGGCGAAAAAGACGAGTGCGCAGAGGGGTTTCATGGGCTTATAATACCGCTGACCGTTAGCGATAAAGAAGAGGTCTTTATGCGGAAGATAGCGGGACTGATCCTGATGGCGGCGATCTGCCCGGCGCAAGTGTCGCATTCTGGCGGGAAGTGGACCATCGCGGGACACAAGAACGTAGTGGAGCTCGACGAAACGACTCTCGCGGTGCGCGTGCAGGCGGGAACGGTTGTATGGAACATGCAGCCTTCGGCGGCGGAGGACATGCTGGTGCGAGCCGGGGGAGAGGAGCTCCGAGCACGACTCGCCGATGCGGGAGAGGTCAGGATCACGCCGTACCAGACCGGATACAAGAGCGGAGTCAAGCTCACGCTCGACCGGTTTCGCGGCGCCGACCTGCGGCTGGTGTTGACGCTTTGCCTCGAAGGGGAGGACGACGATCTGGCGGCCGAAGCTACTGCAATCGAGCGCGGGGCCACTCTGCGCGAGCTGAACTGGCCGAAGGAACCCGACGGCCGAGAGGTGGACTACACGCTGATCCCGAGCGACGACGGCACCCTGCTGCCGCGCGACTGGCCCAAGCTCCACCATCCCATTCATCGCGCGGCGGGCGATCACAGCGTGATCCAGAGCCACCTGATCGAGACATGGGCCATGTCGTGGTGGGGATTTTTGAAGGGCGGCGCCGGCATGATGGCGATCGTGGAGACGCCGGACGACGCGGCGTACACGTTCGATCATCCGGCGGGCGGTCCGACGAAGATGGGTCCGAGCTGGAGGGCGCAGCTCGGACGATTTGGCTACACGCGGCGGCTGCGGATGGTGTTCCTGCCGGACGGCGGCTACGTCGCGATGGCCAAGCGATACCGGCGGTACGCGATGGACTCGGGGCTGTACGTTTCGCTGAAGGACAAGATCGCGCACAACGCGGTGGTGCAGAACCTGGTGGGAAGTCCGGTGATGGGCATGCGGGTGCTGCGCAATCTCAAGCCGGGCTCGGCCAGCTACGACACGAAGAATCCGGCCAACAATTACCGGCTGGTTACGTTTGCCGAGAACACGGCGCGCCTGCGCGAGCTGAAGAAGCAGGGCTGGGAGCATCTCAACGTAAGCCTCTCCGGCTGGCTGAATCAGGGCTACGACCGGCAGACGCCGGACGCGCTGCCGCCCGCGGAAGCCGCCGGCGGATGGTCCGGTATGAAGCTGTTCTTCGACACCTGCAAGGAACTTGGCTACACCTGCTGGCTGCACGACCAGTATCGCGACTATTACCAGGACGCGCCATCGTGGAATCCGGACTTCGCGGTACACGAGGAGGACGCAACGCGCCCGCCGACGGCGTTCCCCGGCACGCGATTCAAGAACGACTGGAAGGACGGCTCCATTCCGCTGATGGACCACTGGGACGGCGGGGTGCAGGGATATCTCAACAACAGCTTCATGTTGGGCCACGTGGTGAAGAACTATGGCGCGCTGTTCGCGCACGGTATTCATCCCCAGGGCAGCTACCAGGACGTGTTCGGCTACATTCCGCCGGACGAGGACTTCAACCCGGAGCACCCCAACACGCGGACCGATTCGATGAACGCCCGCGCCGCGGTGATGCGATGGGTGAAAAACAACCTGGGCATCGCAGGCACGGAAGACGGCTCGGACTGGGTGATTCCCTACGCCGACTACCTGACGTCGCGCATGAACCGGTCGCCGAGCACGGGCACAGATCCGGACCACGAGGACGCCATCCAGGTGCCGCTGTATGAGTTGGTCTATCACGACGCGGTGGTGACTACTTATTCGGCGTCCGACCCGCGAGGGTTCCTTCATGCGAGCGCGCCGGAGTGGCGGGGGAACGCGGCGGGGCTCGACCAGGTACGGCGCATGGCGGCGCTGCACAAGCGGCTGGCGCTGGTGGAGATGACCAATCATGAATTCCTGGACAAAGAACGGCGGCGGGAGCGGACGACGTTCGCGGACGGCACGACGGTGACGGTGGATTGGGCGACGAAGGCGGTGGAGATCCGGCCTGAGGTGAGGTAGCTGGGCAGGTGGGAAACCTGCCCAACGTTACCGGGCATGGGCGGGGCCGCGAAAGATCGCGTTCAGGAACAGCACGTTCATGCCGTCGTTGAAGGCGCGGAAATTCGGGTCCTCGGTGAAGGCTACCACGATGCCGCGGCCGGAAGCGGCTGAAATCACCAGCGGCTTGAAGGCCATCTGCTTGCGGTTCTCGGCCCACAGGTGGCCGCTGGCCACCAGCTTGTCGGCGGCATCGAAGTACACCGCGTTGACGCCCTTGTCGGACTTGATGGGGGTGAAGATAGCGCGGCCTTCGGCCATGGCGTATACAATCTCGCCGGCGCCGGCGGTTAGCCAATAGTCGGGGCGCACCCGCGCGCGGACGATTGCGCCGGGGGCGACGTCAGGCAACTCGCTGGTTGCCTTTGTGGCTTTCTCGAAGTCGGATTCGGTGGCGATGGTGGTGCCGGGGACGCGCCCGGTATCTTCGTCGGCTTTGTCTTTCTTGTCGTCCTTGTCCTCTCCTTCGCGGAGGGCGTTCTCCTGGGCGATATCGAGCAGGGCCACGTCCTTGTTGGCGAGGAAACTCACGGCTTCGCCGAGCGCGACGATGGTGCCGCCGGCGTTGACCCAATCCTTGATGTGGTCGATGCCGTTTTCACCGAGGGCGGCGACGTAGCTGCCGCCCGAGGGCAGGACGAGCACTTGAAACTTGGAGAGGTCGCCGGCAGCAAGCTGGGACGCACGAACCGGGGTGACCGGATAGCCGTACTGCCGTTCGAGGACAAAGCGCGTGGCGCCGGCGGAAGCGGATTGCGTGGGGGTGTCCCAGGCAATAGCGACGGCCGGCTTCTTGAGCGTCACTACCCAGCGGCTGCCGAAGTTGACGCCGTCATCGACCCACCCGGAATTGGCCGCGTAGATGTGCGCGCCGGTCTCGCGCGCCATGCGGGCCATGCGGGTGGCGAGGTCGGGCGGGTTGCCCGCGATCTTGAGAATCAGGCTGCCCTCGGGGAACTTCACGCCGTCCTGGGTGAACGGCTTGTCGGTGGAATGGACCTTGAGGTCCTGGCGCAGGGCCGCCGCGAGCAGGCGCCCCGCCGCCTGGCTCCCCCAGGGGACCAGGTAGGCCACGCTTGCCTGCCCGCCGTGCACCTCGCCCGGCAGGATGCGCGCGGGGATGGCAGGTTCCAGGGCGCCAGCGGGCACGGTATCGCCGGCGATGGCTTCGACGTTGAACAGGAGCGGTAGCGACCAGGCCGTGACGTCGTAGATCTCGGTGCGCTGTTTGAGCTTGCGGCGGGCCTCTTCGGCGGCGACGAACCTGTCATCCATGGGCACCTGCGGATCGAGCAGGGTGCGGACGAAGCGCTTGGCGGGCTGCGCCAGCGGGACCACGTAGGTGCCGGGGGCGTACTCTTTGTCGCCGGCGCGGAAGGGCGCTTTGGCGCGACTCACCTCGATGCCGTGCTCCATGAGGATGCCGGCCAGTTTGTCGGTGCCCGAGGCGTCGCGGCCGCGCGGCAGCAGGAACGCCTTGACGGCTTCCTTGCGGCCCTCTTCGACGGCGCTGGCGCGATAGCGGTAGAAGTCGGTGAGCAGCTTCTCGCGATTGGCGGCGGCGGTCTCCAGGGTGGAGACGGAGGCCACGAAGTGATGGCGCACGGTGTCGCGGTAGGTGAGCAGCGTATCGTCGGAGCGG
>DATJYJ010000245.1:0-14830 GCA_035578025.1 Verrucomicrobiia bacterium | reverse complement strand
TCGTGTTTGACCGTGACCAGCACGGGAGGCGACGGAAAGTCGCGGTCCCAGATGTCGTGCCGCACCGCCTGGAAGTGCCAGATGCGTTCGCCGGTCGCGGCGTTGAGAGCGAGCAGGCAATTGGCGAAGAGGTTATTGCCGGCCCGGTCGGCGCCGTAGAAGTCGCTGGCGGCGGACCCGGTAGGTGCGTAGACGATGCCGCGCTTCTCGTCCAGAGCCATGCCGGGCCAGTTATTGGCGGCGCCGGTGTAGGTCCAGGCGTCCGGCGGCCAGGTGTCATAGCCGAATTCGCCGGGGTGGGGAATCGTGTGGAACGTCCACCGGAGTGCTCCGGTCCGCACATCGTAGGCGCGGATGTCGCCCGGCGGGGCAGGCAGCGACTCAGGCAGGCGCCCGCCGACGATCAGCAGATCGCGATAGATGATGCCTGGGCTGGTCAGGACATACGACTGTTTGGCCGGATCGCGGCCCAGGCCTTCGCGGAGATCGATGCGGCCTTGGACGCCGAAGCCGGGAATAGGCTTGCCGGTGGCGGGATCGAGCGCGTAGACGAAACTTTGCACGGCGGCAAACAGGCGGGGCGAGGGCGTGGGGCACCACACCACGGAGCGATTGGGGCCGCGCCCGCGGATGCCGCTGTCGAAGGTCCAGAGCGGTTTTCCTGTGGCGCCATCCAGCGCGATCGTCTTGTGCGTCGGCGTCACGCCGTAGAGCACGCCGTTTATAAGGATCGGCTGGGTCTGCGGGTCGCCCGGGCCGTCGTTGGTGTTGTAGGTCCAAGCCACCCGAAGGCGCGCCACGTTGGCGCGGTTGATCTGCTTGAGGGGCGAGGAGCGCAGGCCGGCAGGTCCACCGCCGTAGGCCGGCCAGTCGCGGTCCGCCGCGAAGAGGCCGCAGGCGGCCATCAGAAACAGAGCTTTTCTCACTGAGATGCAGGATACCGCAGGGTAAAGGATAAGGATGGGTATCGGTTATCGATTAAAATAAGGTTCTAATATCTGACATTTTCGTTAAACCGGAGATCTCCAATTGCCCACCGCCACCGAGATTGACGCAGCGTCCCGAAAATCGCTCATCAAGGGCGTCGTGCTCCAGGCGCTTCTCGCAGCCCTCCTGTTTGGCGCCTCCGGCGACATAAAGTGGATCGCTGGCTGGCTGCTCCTGGTCGTATTCCTGACCGCGCAAGTCGCGGCGTACCTTGAAATGAAGCGCCAACCCGACCTCCTGGTCGAGCGTTCCAAGGTACAGCCCGGCACCAAGTCCTGGGACAAACTGCTCGTGGCGCTCATCGCCCTGGTCGTTCCACTCCTCACGTGGATCATAGCGGCGCTCGACCACCGGTTTGGATGGACGGTGCGCGAGCACATTGCCGCAATAGCGGCGGGTTTCGCGCTCATCGTGCTCGGCATCCGGTTGATGCAGCGCGCCATTGCCGTGAACCGTTTCTTCTCCGCGACCGTGCGGATTCAGAGCGATCGTGCACAGACGGTCGTCTCGAGCGGGCCCTATGCCTGGGTGCGTCATCCCGGCTACGCGGGCCTGCTCGGCTTGACCATTGGCACGCCGCTCGCGCTCGGCAGCCGCTGGGCCCTCCTGCCCGCGGCGCTGGGAGTCGTCGTCCTGTTCGTGCGCACGGCCCTGGAAGATCGCACCTTGCAGGCCGAACTCGCTGGTTATACGGACTACGCGCGCCGCGTACGATTCCGGCTGGTCCCCTGCATCTGGTGAAGCGTAGAGCGGTAGAGTCAGAAGATCATTTCTCTTCGCGAATCTGCTGTGTCAAATATCGCTCGTAACCCAGCTCCTGGATCTGGTACATCTGCGCTTCCAGCCAATCCACGTGTTCTTCTTCGTCCTTCAGCAACCGCTCGAACAACTCCCGCGAGGCATTGTCGCCTTCGTCGCGCGCGATCTGGATGGCGCGGTTGTACATGCCGACCGCCTCGATTTCCAGCTTCAGATCGCTTTCGATCTGTTCCTTGACGTTCCGTCCCACGGTCAGCTTCATCGGTTCGGTCAGGTTGGGCGTGGCGTCGAGGAACAGGATGCGCTCGATCAGCACTTCGGCATGCTTCATTTCATCGATCGACTGCTTCTTGATGTAATCCCCGAGCTTGTCGTAGTGCCAGTTCTCGCACATCTCGGCATGGAGGAAATACTGGTTGATCGCTGTCAACTCCTCCTTCAGAGCTTCGTTCAACGCGGCGATGACTTTTGGATTACCTTGCATGACCGCCAGTTTCGGTGAAGGGGGTCAAAAAGTCAAGTGTTTCCCGCGGTTGCGACCGGTTGCGACTCCAGGGCCGCAGCATCAGAAGCTGAATCTCGCCGCCAACTGAACCAGCCTCGGAGACGCCGAATTGCCTCGACCCGGAACTCCACCGAGCGCGATTCCCGCAGCCGCACGGTCTTGTGCAGCGCCGCGTCGAAGTTGACCATTCCCGGACCGTAGAAGAACCGGCGCGCCGCCGTCCCGATCCGGCCCGTCTCCGGAAGGCTGAACAGTGCGGTGTTGAATGCCGCCTTCCCGTTGCGCGGGTTCGGATTCACATCCAGGTTCTCCGGCGTGTAGTCGGGGGTATCCACGCCGTTGTTGTTGATGCCGTTCGGAATCGTCCCCAACAAAGAAGTGTCGGTATTGTTGAACAGGGTCACGGGAAATCCGGTGCTGAACCGAGTGACTCCGGAGACCGTCCATCCTTCCGTCCAGCGGGAGCGGCCAGGGAGCAACCGCGGGAGCGGAACTTTCCAGTCGTAGCTGGCCACCAGATTGTGCCGGATGTCAAAAGCCGAGATCGCCTTGCTCAGGTTCGGATTGACGGGATTGACCGCCTCGGCCAGGCTGGACGATTGATCCAGCGATTTGCCGTACGTGTAGCCAACCAGCAATTCCAGTGATGGCGTGGACCGGCGGAGCGAAACCTCCAGCGCGTTGTAGTTGGAATTGCCGATGGTCTTTTAATACGTCACCGCTGTACGGCGTCACGTTCTCGTGGAAGAACGGCGGCACGCCGGTGATCGGCACGTACTGCGCCCAGTCCACCGACGTGTTGGGATTCCGGGCGGAGGCGCCGAACGCCGGAATTGGCGATGGGAACCGCTGGCCCACATTCTCTCCCGAGGCTGCCGTGACGAACGGCGTCGCAAACAGCGGCGGTGCGAAGCTGTTGTAGTCGTATCCGTACGGCGGGTTGGCGCTCATGATTCCGGCTGAGAGACCTTCGAATGCCGTGTAGAACAGGCCGTGTCCCGCGCGGACGCTGGTCCTGGCGTCCGGCGAATACGCCAGCCCGATGCGCGGCGCGAAGTTGGTGTGCTTCGCCGGAGCCAGCGTGCCTGGAATACCGGGATCGCCCGGGAAGACCAGGCCCGCCGGCGCGCCCGGATACACCACCGACTGCTGCCCTGGGACCAGCGTCTGTAATTGGTTGTATTTCTCGCGCCAGGGCGGCAGCAGGTCCCACCGCAAATCGTCTTTGAGAATGTGCTTCCCCGCCACTTTGGAAAAATTGTCCGACCACTGGTACGTGTTGTTCGCCTGCCTCAATCCGGTGGTGTCCACGCCGATGGTGAAGTCGTTGAACGCTACGTTCTCGATGCCTTCGATGGCCGGTGCCAGCGGAACGATCCCCGGATTGCCCGCCGCATCGATAAAGCCCTGCGACGCCAGCGTCGGACCCACGCCGCCCACCGGCTGCCCGACGTTGTTCGCCGTCCGCATGTAGCCGAACCGCAGCTCGTTGATCGACGTTGGACCAAATCTGCTCGTGAGCGCTACGGCCGCCAGTTGCGCGCGGCCGAGAGAGATGGCGTTGAAGCCCGGCACGTTGGCGCCGCCCTGCCCGGTCGGGTACGGATTGTCCATTCCGTAGTCGTCGGAAAAGTAGTAGGTCCGTGAAGCTGCGGCCGTTGACGGGGACGCTCGCCATCTGTTGCGCGGCAATCAGTTCCCCATTTGTGTGGCCGTTGTTTCTACACGGGTGGCCGATTCGGTCACCGTCACGGCTTCGTCGTGTTTTTCCAGCAAAAGCCGGATATCGGCGCGCAGCGCGGCGTCCGACTCGACTTGCACTCCCGCGCTCCGGTATGCCTGAAATCCGGCGTGCTCGACGCCCAGCTCATACTGGCCCTCCGGCAGAGCGGGAAACGCGTAGAACCCATCGGCGTTGGTCGTGGCGCTCCGGGCCACGCCGGTATCCATGTTGCGGGCCGCCACCACCACGTCCGGCATCAGGCCGCCACTCGGATCGGAAACCGTGCCGGCGATGCTGCCGCCCGTGGCCGCCGCGACTGCCTGCGCGGTCGCCAGCGCCGCCAGGATGTATCTCTGAAAAACCATGCCGTCCTCCGTCCTGATTCCGGCCGGAAGCGGCGGCCGCCATCCTGCGCGCAAGCCCGCACGCAGGATTGCTCCCTCTTGCGGCTAGTTGCAACTGACTGGCAACTGGTCCCCAAACACATGAAAACGCACTTGCAACTAGGTGTCAACTGAAAACCGTAAATAGGCGCTGAATCACTCAAAAATTGCGATCTCTCGGAGCCTCCTATTAACGGCGGCGCGGCTGTACTTCTTGGCTTCTGCGACCAGTTGCGACTGAGTCGCAATACGTGGATCCGGGAACGATCCAATGCTAATTGCAACTCACTGTCAAATGGAATCGGCTGGAACCGGCCGGATGCCCGTCAACGCGCCGCCAACAGGCACACGTAGATCACCGGCAATGCGAACAGGGTGCTGTCCACCCGGTCCAGGAATCCCCCGTGGCCCGGCAGAATTCCACCGCTGTCTTTGACCTTCGCGCCCCGCTTCATCGCCGATTCGGCCAGGTCCCCGATCTGCCCGGCGATGTTCGCCGCGGCGGTCAGCCCGATCGCCGCGGCAAGACCCACCCCGGGAATGAAGTACATCAGGTAGGACGCGCCGAATGCCACCGAGAAGAGCATGCTGGCCACCGCGCCCTCCCACGATTTCCCCGGGCTGATCTGCGGCGCGAGTTTGTGCCGGCCGAAAGGCTTGCCGATGTAGTACGCCCCCATGTCGCCGATCCAGTTCAACGCCAGCCCATACATCAGCCAGTGAGGATTGATCTCGCGCAGCGGGCGGGCGCACTTCCAGCAACCGAAGACGTACACCACGCCCAGCAGCAGGAACGCGGCGCGAGGCAGGGAATTCGACAGGTCGCGGGTGCGCATGGCCAGGACCATCGCGAACAGCGCCAGGGCGACCACGATGATCCAGCCCGCGTTCCACCAGACCAGCAGGCACAGCCCCGCACCGTAACCCACGATGCCCGGTTTGCCGAAGCCGTAGCTGCCGGCAATATCGTCGAATTCACGGTAGCAGAGACACGCGACCGTACAGAGGACCGCCAGGAAGATCCACCAGTTGGCCCACAGAACCACCCAGGTGACCAGGGGAATAAGAGCCAGCGCCGTCAGGACGCGCTTCATGACGAGCGGAGCGCTTCGATCAGATTCTCGTCGGCGGCCTTGGGTGCGCCATTGCCGTTACCCGCGCTCAGACCGCCATAACGGCGGTCGCGCTTTTGATACTCAAGAACGGCCTGGAGCAGGTCCGTGCGGGTAAAATCGGGCCAGAGCGTTTCGGTGACGTAAAGCTCGGCGTATGCGATCTGCCACAGCAGGAAGTTGCTGATGCGCATCTCCCCGGATGTGCGGATCAGCAGATCGGGATCGGGGCAGGACGAGGTGTAGAGGCTGGTCGCGATCTGGTCTTCGTCCAGTCGGAGGGTCTCGAGCGAGCCCTCCAGCCGCGCCATGTCCAGAATCGAATTAACCGCGTCGACGATCTCCGCGCGCCCCCCGTAATTGATGGCCAGATTGACCACGAGGCCGCGATTATTGGCGGTGGCGTCGACCGCGGCATCCAGTTCGCGGCGGACCTGTGGCGGAAGCGCGTCGAGCCGGCCGATCGCCTGCAAACGGATGTCGTTCTTCTGCAGCTCGGGCAGTTCCTGCTTGAGATAGAAGCGCAGAAGGCGCCACAGGGTCTCGACTTCGGCCCGCGGGCGCTTCCAGTTCTCGACGCTGAACGCGTAGAGCGTCAGAGCCTTGATGCCCAGCCGGGCGCATGTCTCCACGGTGGATCGCACCGGACCGATGCCCGCTTTGTGGCCCGCCACCCGGGGCAGTAAGCGGCGCCCCGCCCATCGCCCGTTGCCGTCCATAATGATGGCGATATGCGCAGGGAGACGGGCTGAATCAATGTTGTGCGCGAGCTCCCAGTCCCTTTCCCCGGGCCGCAACACTTCCAGTAAAGCCTTCATGAACCAGACAATCTATGGTACAACACCGTGAGCCGGACGTTCCGCTCTCCAGCCGCCCCCGGGGTAGCAATGGCGCGCGTTTCGCCCCCCGCTTCCGCTCGGAGGCGCTACGCAGTCTGGCCGATGGCTTGCGTTTGCGCGGCGTCGGCGCGGAACTGGCGGGCCGTCATCCGGACCGCGGTCCGGCTGCCGTCGCTGCGCACGATGAAGCCTGTGCTCTGAAGCGACACGGTGTCGGGGTCGTCCGTCCTCGCCGGCCAGTCGATCAGCATTTCAATGTGGGCTCCGACCGGCAGCGGTCGCCGGCAGCGGAAAGACAGCCCGCCCGAGCTGATATCGCAGGTGGTGCCGGTGTTCCACCGGGACGCCACGCCTTTTTGCGAGACGCGGAAATGGATCGGCAGATGGATGGGGAAACGTTGGTTGAATCTCCGGTCCTGTGGCGCCTTCACCATGTAGAAACCTCCTTCGGCCGTGTCATGTCTCGCGACTTCTGGGCAATCGATACACCACTCCGGCTTCAGGACGGTTATTCGCGCCCGATTCGTTTTATTGAGTACTTTTTACGCGGTTGCCGGCCCCTTCAGGATTACCTTTTTTCGTACTACGGAGATTCTCCCCGGGCCTGAAACGTGTGGGTACTCACGATCCGTAGGTCCGCAGGAATTCCCGAAGTCCTTCAAACGATATTGCCCACGCCGTGCTCGGACCCTCGTACCCCTTGAGTTCCACCTCGCGGCGCGTGAAGCACCCGCGCGCGGGGGCGGCCAGCCGCTCGTACGTGCTCTCGCCGATCGCGACACCCATGCCGAGATCCTTTGTCGCGGATTCCAGCCGGAAGGCGGCGTTCACCGTGTCGCCCAGGGCGGTGTAATCCGCTCCCCCGATGATCGCCGGGCCCGTGTTGATTCCCGCCCCTACGCGCAAGGGCGAAGGCAGGGGGATGGCGCGGCTGATCTCCTCCGTGGCCAGTGCAATCTCACTCACCGCCCGCATGCTGTTCAGCAGCTCCGCGGGGATCCGCGCCGGGTTGTCGTGCACCCACACCGCCATTACCGCGTCGCCGATGTATTTCTGCGCCCAGCTTCCCAGGCGCTGCGTAATCTGGCCGGTGCGCAGAAACCACGTGCCGATGGTCTGGCTCAGCAGCGCCTCAGTCATCGACCGCGCGAGCGGGGTAAAGTCGCGGATGTCGACCACGATAATGGTAGCCAGGCTGTGGGAATGGAGCGCGGTTGTGGGCTCGTTGCGCGTTCCCGAGGCGTTGGCCAGAAGCGCCGATTCGCCCGTGCCCGGATTCCGGAACACCAGTTCCTGATCCCCGAATACCAGCCGGTCGTTGTCTTTCAGCACGCGCGGGAAACTGACGCGCGAGCCGTTGACGAACGACCCGTTGCGGCTGCCGAGGTCCACCAGCGACAGGTCGCCGCCATCCCTCCGCTGAATCAGCGCGTGCAGGCGCGACACCGAGCGGCTGTCGAGCAGTACCGCGCAGCCGTCGCCGCGTCCGATGGCCCAGGACTGGCCTTCCACGAGCGGGTAACGGCGGCCGACGGGCTCCAGAATCAGGTAGGGACTAAGCGCCAATGGCGTCACTTTCTCCACTCTATACCGGAATTCCTGCGCGCCACATCAGATAGCCGATGGCCTGCTTCACGTCGTTCCATGCATCCCTCAGGGCTCCCGAGCCGCGCTCCTTGCGCGGGGAGCCGTATACTTCCAGTCCGTACGATTCCAGCATCCTCTTCACCCGGTAGATGTGATACCCGTCGCTCACCACAATCACCGAGCCCAACCCCATCCGCCGCATGATCTCACCCGCCATCGCAATCGACTCCACCGTGCTCGCGCCCTCGCTCTCCACGATGATGGCTTCCGCCGGGACCCCGTGCGCGCCCAGGTAGGAGCGTCCGACCCCGCCCTCCGTGAAGACCGGATCGCCCCCCGCTCCGCCCGTGGTCATGATTCGCGGAGCAAGTCCCCGGCCATAGAGATCGAGTGCGTGATCGAGGCGTGCCTTCAGCACGGGCGACGGCCGTCCCCGGTATTCCGCCGCGCCCAACACCAGGATCAAGTCGGCCGGGCGCGCCTCATCGAGCTCGCTCTGGCGCTGGATGCGGACCGATAGAAGCCCGATCAGCACAGCCAGAACCATGGCCAACAGCGCGGCTGCGCTCCAGATCGCGCGTTTCATGTGCGGTATTCTGAACGTCGGAACTCTATTGTAATCAGATGCCAAAGCCCGAGACGATCACCAGTGCCGCCAACCCCCTGGTCAAAGACGTGCGGCGCGCGATCGCCCGCGGCGGCCTTACCGAGGCGGGGCTCTGCGTGGCCGAAACCTTCCACCTGCTCGAGGAAGCCCTGCGCAGCGATTGCGAAGTCAAGCACGTGCTGGCCGCGGAATCCGTGCTCTCCGCGGCCGAAGCCCACGTCAGGCGGCTTGCCGGCGTGAAAGTCGCGGTGCTGCCCGACCCATTGTTTCGCTCCGTCTCAGGCACCGAGACCAGCCAGGGCATCATGGCGCTGGTGAAGCCGCCGGCGTGGAAGCTCGAGCAGTTGTTCCGAGGCACACTCCTGGTGGTGGTGCTCGACGGTCTTCAGGATCCCGGCAATGCCGGTACCATCGCTCGCGCCTCGGAGGCCTTCGGTGCCACCGGCATCCTGTTCCTGAAGGGTTCCGTGAGCCCTTACAATCCCAAGACGCTGCGTGCCTCCGCAGGGTCGCTCTTTCGCGTGCCGTTTCTGCACGGCGTCGATCCCGCCCTGGCCCGCGCGGCCCTGGCGCAGAAAAAGGTCGAACTGTTCGCCGGCGTGCCCGCTAATTCCAGGGAACCGGTTCGCCCGCTCACGTTCGTCGATTTCACCGGCCGTTGCGGCTTCATTATCGGCAACGAGGCTCACGGCGTAAGCTCCCTTCTGCGCACCGCTGCGCTCGACGTCTCTATCCCCACCGTGGGCGTCGAATCGCTGAACGCGGCCATGGCCGCCAGCATTCTGCTCTACGAAGCGCGCCGGCAGAGGATGCTGCGCACGTGAGCCTCTTCGACACTACGCCGCCGGAAACTAAAGACGACCCGCGCCGCCCGCTGGCCGACCGCATGCGCCCCGAGCGCCTGGAAGACTACATCGGCCAGGACCACATCCTCGAGCCGGGCAAGCCTCTACGCCGGCAGATCGAGCGCGACGAGCTGACCTCCATCATCCTCTGGGGACCGCCTGGCGTGGGCAAGACCACCCTGGCGCGCCTGATCGCGAGGGTGACGAAATGCGAGTTCATCCCCTTCAGCGCGGTGCTCAGCGGCATCAAGGAAATCAAGGCGGTGATGGCCGATGCCGAACGCCTGCGCCGCCTTGGCCGCCGCACCATCCTTTTTATCGATGAAATTCACCGCTTCAACAAAGCCCAGCAGGATGCCTTTCTCCCCTACGTCGAGCGCGGAGACATTATCCTGATCGGCGCCACCACGGAGAACCCGTCGTTCGAAGTCATCTCTGCGCTGCTCTCGCGCTCTCGTGTGTACGCCCTCCGCCTGCTGACGGTGCCTGAGATTGCAACCCTCCTGCGCCGCGCCCTGCCCGTGATCCACCTGCGCGCGCCCGACGACCTGCTCGAGCAGATCGCCATCTACGCCAATGGCGACGGGCGCCAGGCGTACAACACCCTGGAAGCCGCCGCCGCAGCCTCCACCGGAGGCGAACTGACCGCGGAAGCCGTGCAGGACGCCATGCAGCGCAAGGTGCTGCTCTACGACAAGGGCGGGGAAGAGCACTTCAACCTGATCAGCGCCTTGCACAAATCGGTGCGGTCGAGCGATGCCGATGCCGCATTGTACTGGCTGACGCGCATGCTCGAAGCCGGCGAGGACCGCCTCTATGTGGCCCGGCGGCTCATCCGGATGGCCATCGAAGACGTCAGCCTCGCCGATCCGCGCGCTCTGGAGCAAGCTGTGGCGGCGATGCAGGCTGTGCATTTTCTGGGCATTCCGGAAGGCGATCTGGCGTTGGCGCAGGCCGCGATTTACCTGTGCGCCGCCCCCAAGAGCGACGCCGCGTATCGCGCCATGGGCGCGGTCGTGGACGACGTGCGCAATACCATTGCCGAGCCTGTCCCCATGCAATTGCGCAACGCTCCCACGCCCTCGATGAAGCAGTGGGGTTACGGTGAAGGCTACCAGCACGCCCACAAGTTCGAAGATGCGATTGTGGATATGGAGTGTCTCCCGCCCGCGCTCGCAGGAAGGCAGTACTACTTTCCCACGGAGCGAGGCATCGAAAAGAGGATCAAGGAGAGGCTGGAGGACGTCAGGAAGAAGAAGTCAGAATCTAGAATTCAGAAGTCAGAGTAAATCGTCCGCTTACGCACGTCATTCTGAATTCTATTTCTTATTCAACTTCAAATTAATCACCACCTGCTTCTTCGAGTCGAACGAAGTCAGCGTCTTGGTGGGGCTCGAGGCGCCCTGGTAGTCGGCTCGGAGCCGGTAATCGGTGTCCGTGTTGAGATCGTAGAAGTAGTACATACCATCTTGTTTGGTAATGTACGACCGGATCTGCTGGGTCTTGGTGTTTTCGAGCTGCACCACCGCGCTGGCCACGGGGGCATCGCTCTGATCCGACACCAGCCCCTGGACGCTGCGCGTTGTGGATTCGCCTTTCTTCTGTGCGAAGACAACCGGCATCAGCAAAAGAAGAGTGCTGGCCACAACCATGACGGAGCGTTTCATCAAAACCTCTCCCACTGATTCGATGCGAAAAAGGGCGATCCCGTTGCGAGGCACCGGCTATCTCCAGTCCTCGTCGGATTCCTCGTCTTCGTCTTCGATGAAGTCTTCTTCTTCCTCGTCTTCTTCGTCCACTTCATCCAGAGATTCCAACTCCAGTGGATCGGTGCCCACCACTTTCAGGTCCTCGCCGCATTCGTCGCAGCTCAGCGTATCGCCTTCGTCGACATCTTCTTCGTCGATATCGATCGCCGCCTGGCATTTTGGACACGTGACCATCAATTTCCTCCCAAACAATTACTGTTATACGACACGCGCTGTGGAATGCAACCTATTTTCCGGCCTGTTTCGCCAGCCGGCGCCGCGTGGTCGGCGGGACAACCCCCTTTAACCGAAGATACATGAAAAGCTGAGAGCGGTGTGTGAGTTCATGTTCCTTGATGAACTGAAGCATCTCCATTCGCGTCAGGCGCGCCAGATCGAAATGCCGCGTCATCATTTCGCTGAAGAATTCCGGCGGCTGTGCCGCCAGTTGCGCGCACCGCTCGGCCACTGACTGCCGCAGCGCCGCCGCCAGTTCGCCGGGACCGGCGTCCTCGGCAAGCGGCCGGAAATGGGCCTTCATGCGGTCGCGAAACTCTTGCCCCGTGACCGTTTCCCGGGCCAGCAGCATTCCAGTGAGACCGTCTCCCACGTTCAGGATATGGCGCGCGATCTGCCGGAAGCTGTCCAACTCGGCCGTCGGCCGGTAATCCAGGTCGCCGCCGGGAAACTCCTCGACGGCGAGCGCCGCGTCCTCGCGAACAGCCTTCCAGGAATCCAGAAATTGTTCGAGTCGAATCATGTCCGTATTGTAATAAGGCTTCAGGCGTCAGGCTTCAGCTGACTCTTCCACTGGGCCTTCGGAAGCCTGATGCCTGATGCCTGAAAGCTATAATAAAAATATCCATGCACCAACAATTGAACGAGAGGGTTGTGGATTTGAATCCACAAGAGACTGCCGAGTGGGTTGAATCGTTAGACCAGGTAATCGACCAGGCCGGCCCGCACCGTGCCGCGTTCCTGCTGGACAAGCTCAACGCCCACGCCCGCAACAACGGCGCCGAGCTGCCGGTGCACCTCAATACGCCGTACGTGAACACCATCCCGGCCGGCGAAGAAGTGCCGTATCCCGGCGACCGTGCCATCGAGCGGCGCATCAAAAGCCTCATCCGCTGGAACGCCATGGCCATGGTCGTACGCCAGAACAAGTACGATCCCGGCATCGGCGGCCATATCTCGACCTATGCCTCTCTGGCCACGCTGCTCGAAGTCGGCTTCAATCATTTCTTTCACGCCTCCTACGGTGATCAGCCCGGCGACCTGATCTACTTCCAGGGCCACGCCTCTCCCGGCGTCTACGGCCGCGCCTTTCTCGAAGGCCGGCTCAGCGAGGAACGCCTCAAGAACTTCCGCCACGAGCTGCGCGACACGCCCGGACTCTCCTCTTACCCGCACCCGTGGCTCATGCCCGACTTCTGGAACTTCCCCACGGTCAGTATGGGCCTGGGTCCGATCAACGCCATCTACCAGGCGCGCTTCATGCGCTACCTGGAGAACCGCGGCGTCATCCCGCCCACCCCGCGCCACGTCTGGGCCTTCCTCGGCGACGGCGAAATGGACGAGCCCGAGTCCATGGGCTCGATCACGCTCGCCTCGCGCGAGAAGCTCGACAACCTGATCTTCGTGATCAACTGCAACCTGCAGCGCCTCGACGGGCCGGTCCGCGGCAACGGCAAGGTCATCCAGGAGCTCGAAGCCGCCTTCCGCGGCGCGGGCTGGAACGTGGTCAAGGCCATCTGGGGCTGCGATTGGGACCCCCTGCTGGAACGCGATACTAGTGGCCTGTTGCAGCAGCGCATGGGCGAAGTGGTGGACGGCGAATTCCAGAGCTACGTCACCAAGGACGGCGCTTTTGTCCGCCAGCACTTCTTCGGCAAATATCCCGAGCTGCTCGACCTGGTTTCCCACCTCAGCGACGAGGAGGTTTTCAAACTGCGGCGCGGCGGGCACGATCCCAAAAAGGTCTACAACGCCTACAAGCGCGCGCTCGAGACCCGGGGACAGCCGACCCTCATCCTGGCGCAGACCGTGAAAGGCTACGGGCTCGGCGAAGCCGGTGAAGGCCGCAATATCACGCACCAGCAGAAGAAGCTCAACGAGGCGGAGATCGCCCATTTCCGCTCGCGATTCGAAATCCCCATCCCCGAAGAGGCTGCGCGCAACGCGAGCTTCTTCCGCCCGCCCTCCGACAGCCCCGAGATGGCTTATCTCCACGAGCGCCGCAGGCAGTTGGGCGGCTATATGCCGGCGCGCAAGCTGCCGAAGAGCACGATCGTTGCGCCGCCCTTGGATCTCTTCAAAGAATCGCTCGAGGGATCGGGCGGCCGCGAAGTCTCCAGTACCATGGCGTTCGTTCGCGTGCTGACGCTGCTGCTCAAGCATCCCGAGCTGGGCAAGCACGTGGTGCCGATCATCCCCGACGAAGCCCGCACTTTCGGCATGGAGTCGCTGTTCCGGCAGTTCGGTATCTACGCCAGCCAGGGACAGCTCTATAAGCCGCACGATGCGGAGATGTTCCTCTACTACAAGGAATCCAAGGACGGCCAGATTCTGGAGGAAGGCATCACCGAGGCGGGCGGGCTCTCGTCGTTCACGGCTGCGGGAACGGCGTACTGCAACTACCACGTGGAGATGATTCCGTTCTTCATCTACTATTCGATGTTCGGATTCCAGCGCGTAGGCGACGCTATCTGGGCCTTCGGCGATGCCCGCGGCAAGGGTTTCCTCTGCGGCGGCACCGCCGGCCGGACCACGCTTTCCGGCGAAGGCCTTCAGCACCAGGACGGCCACAGCCTCCTGCTGGCCAGCACCAATCCGACTTGTTGTGCGTACGATCCGGCCTACGCTTACGAAATCGCGATCATCGTGCAGGACGGCATCCGCCGCATGTATCAGAACCAGGAGGACCGGTTCTACTACATCACGCTCTACAACGAAAACTACCCCATGCCGCCGATGCCCGCCGGGCTCGATCCCGAAGGCGTGCTGCGCGGCATCTACCGCTATCAGGCCGCGGCGCCGGGTAAGCAGCAGGTGCACCTGTTCGGCAGCGGTCCGATCCTCAACGAGGCCGTGCGCGCGCAGCAGATCCTGGCCGAGAAATACAACGTCGCCGCCGATGTGTGGAGCGTCACCAGCTACAACGAGCTGCGCCGCGACGCGCTCGCCGTCGAGCGCTGGAACCGCCTGCACCCCGATGAGCCGCAGAAGACCCCGTACCTCCTGGACGCGCTGAAGGGCGCCGAGGGTCCGATCGTCGCCGCCAGCGATTATATGAAGGTGGTGGCCGACCAGATCGCTCCCTGGCTGCCGGGCCGCATGGAGACTCTCGGCACCGACGGCTTCGGCCGCAGCGACAACCGCGAATTCCTCCGCCGCCACTTCGAGATCAACGCCGAATCGATCGTCGCGGCGGCGTTGTCACGCCTCGCGCGCGACGGCAAGTTCGATGCGAAGCAAGCCCGCGCGGCCTTCGCCGAGCTGGGCGTCGAGACCGAGCGCCCCGACCCGGCCCGAGCGTAACGCGGGGCTCCAGGCCCGCCCTACGCTACCACCATCTTCCCGACCCCGTCCGCGTACTGCTCCGTAATCCGGAACGCCTCCGCGATCTGCGTGAGCGGGCGCTTGTGGGTCACCAGCGGAGCGAACCACTCCAGCCGGTGCACCAGCATCTCCAGCGCCCGGTGCGTTTCGTGGTTGGAGCGGCGCACGTTGAAG
>DATJYJ010000244.1:0-32917 GCA_035578025.1 Verrucomicrobiia bacterium | reverse complement strand
GATGCCGACCGCGAGAATTACGTCTCCACCGCCATCAGCATGACCCAGTTGCGCGATGCCAGCGACCTGATCGCGGCCAAGCACATTTATTTCGTGATGGACTCGTGCTACAGCGGGCTGGCGCTATCGCGCGGGTCGGGGTCGTTTTCGCGCGACCGCACATACCTGGAAGAGGTGACGCGCCGCACGGCGCGCCAGATTCTGACCGCCGGCGGGGCGGATCAGCAGGTGGCCGACGATGGTCCGGGCGGGCACTCGGTGTTCACGTGGGCCCTCCTGCAAGGCCTGGACGGCAAGGCGGACCTGGACGGCAACGGCGTGATCACGGCATCGGAGCTGGGCGCGTACGTGAGCCCGATCGTGGCGTCGTTCGCGAAGCAGACGCCGGCGGTGGGCAACATGGTCGGGAGCGAGGGCGGGGAATTTCTCTTCGAGCTTCAACCCGAGGCGCTGACCACGGCAACTCCGCAGGTGGACAACAAGACCGCGCAGTTGAACGGCGAATTGGAGACGCTGCAGAAGGAGATTTCGGCCAAACAGGCCGAGTTGCTGAAACTGCAGCAGAGCGTGCAGGCGGAAACGGTGAAACTGGCACAGTTGCGCGGAACGGCGGCGGCCGCGCCCGTGCCCGTGGCGAACCCGAATCGCGGCGGCGCGCGGCCATACGACCTCGACCGCCAGGCGCGCGACCTGTTCCGCTCGAAGAAGTACGACGAAGCCGTGCAGAAATCGCAGCAGGCCGTGGCACTGAAGCCGAACGATCCGATCCTGCTCAACAATCTCGGCTTCCTGTACTACGCGGCGGGCCGATACGACGAAGCGTTGCCTTACCTGGAGAAGACACTGCAGATCGACCCGAAGCGCAAAGAGGCTCACGGGAATATTGCGGAGCTGTACCTCAAGCTGGGGCGCAAGGAGGAGGCGAAGCAGCACTTCGAGGAATACCTGCGGCTGTATCCGAACTCGCCGAAGGCAGGGGAGTTCAAGAGGATTCTGCAGACGCTGTGAAGACGGCCCGGACAGGCTGAAGCCTGTGCCACACTACCCAAAGACTCGCGCGAAGATGGCGTCGACGTTTTTGAGCTGGCGCTCCAGCGAGAATGCCTCGGCGATCTTTTCAGGCGACAGCACGGCGCGGATCTCTGGGTCGGCCTCAATGGCCGCGCGGAAGTCGCCCTCCTCTTCCCAGGCGCGCATGGCGTGGGCTTGCACGACGCGGTAGGCCTGCTCGCGCAGCATGCCGGCCGCGGCCAGGTCCAGCAGCAACTGGCCGCTGAACACCAGGCCCCTGGTCAACTCCAGGTTGCGGCGCATGCGCGCCGGATATACCAGGAGCTGATCGACGACTTTGGTGGTCTTTTCGAGCAGGTAGTCGGTGAGGATGGTGGAATCGGGCAGGATGACGCGCTCCACGCTGGAGTGCGAGATGTCTCGCTCGTGCCAGAGGGCGACATTTTCGAAGGCCGCCTGCACGTTGGATCGGACCACGCGCGCCAGGCCGCAGATCTGCTCGCAGGTCACCGGGTTGCGCTTGTGAGGCATGGCGGAGCTGCCCTTCTGGCCCTTGGCGAAGTACTCCTCGGCCTCGCGGACTTCGGTGCGCTGCAAGTGTCGGACTTCGAGCGCGATCTTTTCGCAGAGCGCGCAGACCAGCGCCAGCGCGGCGACGAAACTGGCGTGGCGGTCGCGCTGCACCACCTGGCTGGCCACAGGCGCCGGCTTGATCGCGAGGCGCGCGCAGATCATCTCCTCGGTCTGGGGCCCGATGTGTCCGAACGTGCCCACCGCGCCCGACA
Source organism: Verrucomicrobiia bacterium (assembly GCA_035578025.1). Classification (GTDB taxonomy): domain Bacteria; phylum Acidobacteriota; class Terriglobia; order Bryobacterales; family Bryobacteraceae; genus Solibacter. The sequence continues at coordinate 31,121 of DATJYJ010000244.1, read as the reverse complement.
TCTTGCCGACCCGCACGTCTTCGGCCGCGGCTTCCAGGCGCTTGAGGTCGCGCCCGGCCTCTTCGTACCAGATGGCCAGCTTCAGGCCGAACGTAATCGGCTCGGCGTGGACGCCGTGGGTGCGGCCGATCTGCACCGTGTCTTTGAATTCGAGCGCGCGGCGCTTGAGCACGTCGCGCAGGGCGCGCAGGCCGCGCAGCAGGATCGCCGAGGCTTGCTTCAAGAGCAGCGCCTGCGCGGTGTCCACGACGTCGTTGGAAGTCAGCCCGTAATGCAGCCAGCGCGAGGCTTCGGCGTGGCCCTTGGCGGCCATGACCTCCGCGACGGCGGTAGTGAACGCGATCACGTCGTGCTTGACGGAGGCCTCGATCTCGTTGATGCGCGCCACGTCGAAGCCCGCGTGTTCGCGGAGCAGGCGGGCTGCTTCGGCGGGCACGACGCCAAGCTGCGCCAGGGCCTCGCTGGCCGCCAGTTCGACCTCGAGCCACTGCTGGAATTTGTTCTGTTCGCTCCAGATCCGGCCCATTTCGGTCCGCGTATATCGGGCAATCATGATGTTCAGTATTGAAAGACTTCGCCGGGAACGTGCTGCGAGGCGATGGAGAGGCGCGTGGCGAATCCGCGGCGGTCGAGGACCTCGCTAGCGATCATCTGCACAATCGCCGGATGGTTGTTGTGCTCGCTCAGGTGCCCCAGCACCAGGTGCCGGGTGCACGAATCCAGGTCCTGCGCCAGGTAGTCGGACATATGCAGGTTCGAAAGATGCCCCACGCGGCTCATGACGCGCTGCTTCACGCTCCACGGGTAAGGGCCAACTTTCAGCATGTCGAGATCGTGGTTGGCCTCGAGCAGCAGCAGGTCGGTGCGGCGCAGGTGGAACTTCACGCTCTCCGGCACGTAGCCGAGGTCGGTGGCGATGCCGATGCGCACGCTTTCGGCCTCGAAGCAGAAGCCCACGGGATCGACGGCGTCGTGCGGGATGGAGAAGCTCTGCACTTCAATATCGCCGATGGTGAACCCGGCTCCCGCCTGGAAGGTTTCGATGCGCGACGGCCGCTGCTCGCCCCAGGCGATGGTGGGCTCGGTGAGGCGCGAGAGGTAGATCACGGCGCGGATGTCGCGATTGCGGGCCAGGACGGGCAGGCCGGCGACGTGATCGGAATGCTCGTGCGTTACCAGCACCGCGTCGATGGCGTTGAGGTCCTCTCCGATGGCCTTCAGGCGCTTCCGGAGTTGGAACATGCTCAGGCCGGCGTCGACCAGGATGCGCGTGTTTTCCGTGGCCAGCAGGGCGGCGTTCCCGCTGCTGCCGCTCGCCAGGACGCAGAACTTGACGATGGGTGCCGTCCTCCTCGAACTCTCAGGATACACCCTGGCGATGTCAAACAAAATGGGTATGAAATGTTTGGGCGTGACGTCCCACGAAACAAAGAATTACAGGCCGGCGATGAACACGGATGAACGCCGATAAGATGTATAGGTATGAACGCAGCCCGCATACACCAGCACGGCGGACCGGAGGTTCTCGTGCTCGAAGAGATCGCCGAACCGAAAATCCGCGCCGACCAGGTCCTGGTGCGCGTGCGCGCGTGCGCGCTGAATCACCTCGACCTGTTCATCCGCGCCGGCATTCCGGGGATCAAGTACCACATGCCGCACATCCTGGGCAGCGACATCGCGGGCGAAGTGGCCGCGGTGGGCGAGCTTTGCGAGCGCGTCAAGCCCGGCTGGCGGGTGCTGCTTTCGCCGGGCCTGAGCTGCCGGCAATGCGAGGCCTGCCTCGCGGGCAACGACAATTTCTGTCGCCGGTACACCTTGTTTGGCTCGGGAGTGGACGGCGGATATGCCGAGTTTCTCGCCGCGCCGGAATACAGCGTGATCCAAATCCCCGACGACCTCTCTTTCGAGGACGCGGCCGCGTCGCCTCTGGTGTTTCTCACCGCCTGGCACATGCTGATGGGCCGCGCCAGGCTCCAGCCTGGCGAAGACGTGCTGGTGCTCTCGGCATCGAGCGGCGTCGGGTCGGCGGCCATCCAGATCGCGAAGCTGTTCCAGTGCCGCGTGATCGCCACCGCGGGCGGGGAGGCGAAGCTGGCCAAGGCGCGCGCGCTCGGCGCGGATCACGCGATCGACCACTACCAGCAGGACATCTCGGGCGAAGTCCGCAAGATCACGGGTAAGCGAGGGGTCGACGTCGTATTCGAGCACGTCGGCGTCGCTACCTGGCCGAAAAGCCTGGAGTCTCTGGCCGCCGGAGGCCGGCTGGTGACGTGCGGCGCCACCACCGGGTACGACGCGCGCGTGGATCTGCGCTATCTCTTCAGCAGGCAATGGAGCCTGCTGGGATCGTTCATGGGAACCATGGGGGAGCTGCACCAGGTGCTGAAGTTCGTCTTCCGCAAGCAACTGCGGCCGGTTGTGGACCGCGTCTTCCCGCTGGCGGAGATTCGCTCCGCGCACGAGCACCTGGAAAACAAAGGTCAGTTCGGCAAGGTGATCGTGAAGCCCTGAGGCGCCGATGGAACTGCTCGCACGGCTGTTACTGGGCGCCTGCTGGTTCGCGTGGATGTTCCCGTTTGTCTTCCGCGCGCCCCACCGCCAGAAGCGCCCGTCGGTGACGCGCAAAAGCGCCACGCTGGCCGGCCTGCTGATGGAGAGCGCCGCGATATTTATTGCGGCATCCGCGGGATGGGTGCACCACAGCCCACCCGAGTGGTGGCGAATCGCGGGAATTCTGATCTTCTCCGCGCCCTCGATCGCGCTCGCCTGGAGCGCGGTGAAGCACCTCGGAAAGCAGTTCCGCGTGAACGCGGGGCTGTACGAGGATCACGAGCTGGTCAAGACAGGCGCGTACGCCATCGTCCGGCACCCGATTTACGGGTCGCTGCTCGGCATGCTCGTGGCCACGATCCTGGTGTCGACCCCCCCGGTCTGGGCACTGGCATCGCTGACCCTGTTCATCGCCGGCACAGAAATCCGCGTGCGCACCGAAGACCGGCTGCTTGTCGCGCGCTTTGGAGACGACTTCACCGAATACCGGCGCCGGGTCCCGGCGTACATTCCGTTCCTGAGATAAGCGGAGCTAGCGTGCCTGGTCCTTGGGCGTCGCCAGGTAGCCGACGATCATGTCTTTCTGCACCTGGTTGACCACGATTTCATAGGGCTGCTTGGCCTTGCTGGTGTAGAACTGGACCGGCTCGTTGACGTTCTTGTCCTGCTTGACCGTCAGCTTGTCGTCGGCCATCACCTCGACGGTGTACTTGTTCTTCTTCGGGTCTGTCTTCTTCAGGAGCATGGTGATGTCGCCGACTCTCTGCCGCTCTTTGGTCTTACCCAGCTTGAACTCGAAGTAGTTGCGCTCGCCCAGCCGCTTGAGGGCGGCAAGCTCGGAGGCGTTGGTCGCGATCAGGCCGCTCTGCACGCCGAGATCGCCACGCGCGCTCTTGAGGTCGGCGATGGTCTTCTGAAGGTCGGCCTGGGTCTGCGAAAGATTCGTCTTCACGCCGCCGACGTCAGTGGCCACGTCGGCGATCTTCGAATTTGCGGTGTTGGCCGCCGTCTTTACCTCATTGATCTGGCTCGAGACCTGCTGTTGAGCCTTGGCTTCCTCAGCCTGGATCTGCTTCGCCAGTTGGTCGGCATGAGCCTGTGCTTCGGCCTTGGCCTGGCTGGAAAGACTACGCGCCTGCGATTGGGCCAACTGCTTGGCGTTTTCCAGCTCCTGTTTCAACGTCTCGATATGTCGCAATTGCGAAGCTGACGAGACTTTCGAAGTATCGGTCAGGTTGCTGATCTGGGTGGCCAGCTTTTCGTTGTTCTGGGCCATTTCGGTTCGCAGCCGATCCACTTGCACGAACAGGTAGACGTTGGCGACGATGAGCGCGATGAGCGCGCCTGAAATCAGCGCGGTAAGCAGGTTGTTGCGCGGTTCTGGCGGATGCTGGTAAGTGGGACTCACGTAAAGTACTCCTTCGACCTTTCCTTACAGTATAGATGGTGCACGGCCGTCCGGCGGTTTCGTCCGGTTCGCTGGAGGACTAACTTAAGTCGAACCACTGGCCGGGCGCGGGAACCGTCACTTCGAGCCCGAAGCGGGAGTGGAGCAGGCCTGCAAGCGTTTGGGACTGCTGGGGTTCGCCGTGGACCAGAAAGACCCGGCGCAGGGACGGCACCATGGGCTCGATCCACTGGAGCAGCTCGCCCTGGTCGGCGTGGCCGCTCAGCTCGTCGAGGCTGGAGATTTCGGCGCGTACCCTCACCGGCTCGCCGAAGATGCGTACTTCCGGCCACTTTTCCACCAGCTTGCGGCCCAGGGTGTCCTGCGCCTGGAAGCCGGTAATCAGGACCGTATTGCGCGGATCTTCGATGTTGTTGCGCAGGTGGTGCAGGATGCGTCCTTGTTCGGCCATTCCCGAGGCGGAAATGACGATGAACGGACCGTGCAGGTCGTTCAGCTTCTTGGACTCACTGGCCTCGCGAATGTATTGAAGGCGCTGGAAGCCGAAAGGGTCCTCGCCGGCTTCCAGGTAGCGGCGGGTCTCTTCGTCGAAGCACTCGGAGTGAGCGCGGTGAACCTCAGTGACGTTGATGGCCAGCGGGCTGTCCACAAAGATGGGGATGGTCGGAATTTGCTTCTCGTTAAAAAGCTGGTGCAGCAGCAGGACGAGCTGCTGGGTGCGGCCCACCGCGAAGGCGGGCACGATGATCCGGCCGCCGCGCCGCGCGGTGCGGTTGACCACATCGGCCAGCTTCTGGACCACGTGCGTCGTGTGCTTGTGGAACTTGCCGCCGTAGGTGCTCTCCATGATCAGGTAGTCGGCGGGCGGCATGCGCTCCGGATCCCGCAGGATCGGCAGGTTGGGCCGGCCCACGTCGCCCGAGAACGTGAGAGTGAGGGGCGCGGCGCCCGTCTCGTCGCGGATCACCACGGAGGATGAGCCCAGGATGTGCCCGGCGTCATACGGCACGTAGCTCACGCGATCGGCGAGCGTCTGCGCCTGATGATAGGGGACGCCCTGGAAGAGCGGCAGGGTGCGCTCTGCGTCCGGCGTGTCGTAGAGCGGCTCCACCAGGCCATTTTCCAGTCCGGCGCGCTTGCGGAGCTCGAGGCGCTTGTTCAGGAACTCGGCGTCCTTTTCCTGGATGTGGGCGGTATCGAGCAGCATCCACTTGCAGAGGTCGGCGGTGGGAGGCGTGGCGTAGATGTGTCCGGCAAAGCCGTTCTTGACGAGCGTGGGCAGGTTGCCGGAGTGGTCGATGTGAGCGTGCGAGAGGACCACCTCGTCGATAGAGGACCCCGGGAAGGGAAGATGGCGGTTCTTGAAATCGGATTCCTTGCGTTTGCCCTGGTTCAGCCCGCAATCGAGCAGGATCCGCCTGCCGCCGGTTTCCAGCAGGTGCATGGAGCCGGTCACGGCGCCGGCCGCTCCCCAAAAGGTGAGTTTCATGAATGGGGTATGGTAGCGCGGCGCGCGAACAGATTGGCGCGGGAAAACATTCCCGCCGGCGGCCATACGTTAGAATCGGAATCTGTCGACTCCGCGCCTTGTTTCGCCTGCCCGGGCCTGGACCATCGCCGGCCTGCTGTTCGCCGCCGGCTACCTGAACTATCTCGACCGCACCATCGTCTCTTTCGCGCTGCCTTTCATCGCGGCCGATCTGCACCTCGGGCCGGAGGGGCAGGGGGTGTTGCTCTCCGCGTTCTTCTGGTCTTATGCCGTGATGCAAGTGCCGATGGGTTGGGCCGCCGACCGCTACAACCTGCGGTGGTTCTATGCCGGCGCCTTCGCAATCTGGTCGCTGTCCTGCGGCTTCACGGGGTTTGCCAGGACCCTCGGAGTGCTGCTGTTCATGCGCGCCTTATTGGGCATCGGCGAATCGATCTACGTGCCGGGCGGGGTGAAGATTGTCAGCCTGGTGTTCACCGCCCGCGATCGCGGCCTGGCGTCCGGCTTGATGAATTGCGGCACGCGCGCCGGGCTGGCGCTGGGCGCGCCGCTGATCGCCTGGCTGATCGGGTCGTTCGGCTGGCACGAGTCGTTTTTCGTCCTGGGATTCGGCAGCCTGGTCTGGCTGGTTCCCTGGCTGGCCGTCTACCCCGAACGCGTCAGCTCCACGCCTGGCGCGCCGCCTCCCGGTTTGCGCCAGACCCTCGCGTCGCTGGACCGCAACCTTCTGGGACTGTGCATCGGACATATCTGTTTCAGCTACTACTGGTACCTGTTCGTCACCTGGCTGCCCGCCTACCTGATGGAAGCACGCCACATGAGCCTGCAGCGGGCGGGTGCTTACACGATGATTCCCTTCCTGATCTTCGGCGCCAGCGAACCGCTGGGCGGCTGGATGGCCGATCGCCTGACGGCAGGCGGCCGGAGCGAGTGCCGCGCGCGCAAGCTGGTAGTCACGGTGGCATTCTGCACCAGCATCATGCTGCTGGTGGCGGGGCGCATGGCGGACGATACGGCAGCGGTGCTCCTGATCGGCGCGGCATCGCTGGTGGGACTCGCCACGGGCAATCTCTATGCCCTGTTGGCCAGCGTGGCGCCGGACGGGGCGGTGGGCACCTGGATGGGGATTCTGAACTTCGCGGGCAACATTTCGGGCATTGTCGCTCCGATTGTGACGGGCAGGTTGATTGCCCGGACGGGATCGCACTATCCGGGATTCGTCGTGGCGGTGGTGGTGTTGCTTGCCGGCCTGCCGGCGTACTGGTGGATGGTGGGGGAGAAAGCCTCCGACCCGGAATCCGCAGGAGTGCCGGAAATAGGCTGAACAAAACGCGCGCCCAAGGAATATAGCAACATGAAGGCGGAGGGGAAGCGGCACTTCGGTGCCCTGGTCGCGTTGCTCTGGTCGATCGCCACGTACGCTCAGGCACCAACTGGCGAGATCCGCGTTGAAGTCAAGGACCCGTCCGGCGCGTTCATGCGGGCTGCCGGGAAGCTGGAAGATCTCCAGTCCCGAACCACGCGCTCGTTTCATACCGATGCGAATGGGCGGTACACGTTTCGGAACCTGAGCTACGGGCGCTACCGTCTGGAGGTATCCAGACAGGGTTTCGCCACGCAGTCCGTGCCGGTAGAGGTGCGGTCGAGCACTCCCGTGGTGCAGAGCATGACCATGGTTCTGGGAGCGGCCACCGAGCGTGTGGACGTTGTGGCGACGACGCCTGTTGCCGGAGGCAGCCTCACCCCCCTGGAAATACCGGCTCCGGTACAGACCGCAACTCAGCAGGACCTGACCAACAGCGGGGCCCTCGATTTGTCCGATCTGCTGAACAGACGGCTGAGCGGCGTGTTCATCAATGAGAATCAGGAGAATCCGTTTCAGCCCGATATCAACTATCGCGGCTACACCGCCTCGCCGCTCTTGGGAACCCCGGAGGGACTGTCGGTCTATCTGGATGGAGTACGGCAGAATCAACCGTTCGGAGACGTGGTCGCCTGGGACCTGATTCCACGCATTGCCATCTCGGAAATGGCCTTGCTTCCGGGATCGAACCCGATGTTCGGGCTGAACACGCTGGGTGGAGCGGTATCGATCGAGACCAAAGACGGGCGCAATACGCAGGGAACGAAGATTCAGGCAAGCGGCGGCAGTTGGGGCCGCCGTGCGTTCGAAGTCGAGCACGGCGGGATGAGCTCGAAAGGCCTGAGCTGGTATGCCGCCGGCCACCTGTTCCACGAGGATGGCTGGCGCGTGGCATCGCCATCGGACGTTCGGCAGATGTTCGGCAAGCTTGGCTGGCAGGGTCCGAAAACCAATCTGAGCCTGAGCTTCGCCTACGCCGACAACGAGCTCGTCGGTAACGGCCTGCAGGAGCAGCGCCTGCTGGCGCGCGACTATTCCAGCGGGTACACTCTCGGGGACGTCACCACGAACCGGTCTCCGTTTTTCAACCTGAGTGTGCGGCACGCCGCCACCAGCGCGCTGACGTTCTCGGCTAACGCCTACTTCCGCTACATTCGCTCCGACACGGTGAATCCGAACCTCAATACGGATTCGCTCGACGAGTCGGTCTACCAGCCGAGCGCGGCCGATCAGGCGGCTCTCAAAGCGGCCGGATATACGGGATATCCGACCAGCGGCGCCAACGCCTCCAACACGCCCTTTCCCTACTGGCGTTGCATCGCGCAGGCCTTGCAGCTTGACGAGCCGGTCGAAAAGTGCAACGCGGTCATCGTCCACGGATTTACCAAGCAAAACAACTACGGCCTTTCGGGGCAGGCGACATGGTCCACCTCGCCCGGCGGTCATCGGAATCAACTGACCGCCGGCTCGTCTTGGGATCGCAGCAGCCTCACCTTTCAGCAATCGACGCAGTTCGGCTACATCAACCCGGACTATACCGTCACGCCGGTGAACGCATTCGAGGACGGCTCGACCAACAGCGACGGCGTCCCGGTGGATTCGCGCGTGAATCTCCATGGGCTCCCGCAGACGTGGAGCGTCTACGCCACCGACACTCTGTCGGCAGGCGGCTGGAACGTTACCGTCTCCGGACGCTATAACCGGGCCACGGTCAATAATCGGGACCGCATCAATCCCGGGGGCGGTCAGGGGTCACTGGACGGGCGATACGTCTTTAGCCGGTTCAATCCGGCCGCCGGGGTGACGTTCAGCCCTGTCCGTTCGATCAACCTGTATGCCAGCTACTCCGAAAGCAGCCGGGCGCCCACGTCCATCGAGCTTGGTTGCGCCGATCCGGACAACCCGTGCAGCCTGCCGAACGCCCTCTCCGGAGATCCTCCGCTGCGCCAGGTGATCACGCGAACCTTGGAAGCCGGCGTCCGCGGCGCGCAGGAGAGCGGCCGCCTGAGCTGGAGCGCCGGCTGGTTTCGCGCCGCCAATCGCAACGATCTTCTCTTCGTCAGCGACAACCAGACGGGAAACGGGTATTTCAAGAATTTCGGCCGGACGCTGCGGCAGGGCGCCGAAGCGCACCTGAGCGGACGCATTCAGCGCGTCACCCTGGGCGGAAATTATACGTTTCTCCGGGCCACCTATGAAAGCCCGGAAACCGTGGATGGATCGGGGAACAGCTCCAATGATATGGCCCTGGCCGGGTCGCCGGGCCTGGGCGGTGTGATTCAGATCCAGCCAGGCGACCGGATTCCGCTCATCCCGCAGCACATGTTCAAGGCCTTCGCGAACGTGCAGGCCACGAAAAAAATTTCAGCCGGCCTCGACTTCCTGGCCGTCTCGAGCTCGTACGCGCGGGGCAACGAGAACCATCAGCAGATCCCGGACGGCGTGTACTACCTGGGGCCGGGAAAGTGCCCCGGCTATGGCGTTCTCAACCTCGAAGCGCGCTACCAGGTCCATCCCCACTTGCAGATCTTCGGGCAGATCAACAACGTGCTCGACCATCGGTACTACACTGCCGCCCAACTGGGCGTCACGGGATTCACCGCCCAGGGAACATTTCTGGCACGCCCGCTTCCGCCGGTGAACGGAAATTATCCGCTCATCAGCTCGGCATTCTACGCGCCGGGGGCTCCCATCGGCGCCTGGGGCGGACTGCGTTTGACGTTCTGAGCGTGCCGGATGCCGGATAATGATTTTCATGGCCGACCATCCGCCGGAGTCAACGCTGAGGCTCCCGATCCCGGGAGTTGCCGATCGCGAGCGGGCTGCCTCCCCGCTGGCGGACGAGATAATCGGGCTCTTCGACCAGTTTCGGGACCGGCTGCTCCGTTATGTTCTGAGTTTCGGTCTGCCGGTTCCGGATGGAGAGGACATCGTGCAGGAGGTTTTCCTCTCGCTGTATCGCCATTTGCAGCGCGGACACTCGCGCAGCAATCTTCGCGCCTGGATGTTCCGGGTGGCGCACAACCTTGCATTGAAACGCCGCAATCAGGCCAGGAACATGCGTGAAGACACAGGCGGGGAAGGAGCGGCCCTGGTGAGCCTGATACCGGACCCAGGTCCCAATCCGGAAGACCGGATGACGGAAACCCAAAGGCGTCAGCTCCTGCTCGCCGTGGTCGCGGTGCTGCCGGAACAGGACCGGCGCTGCCTGGTCCTGAGGGCCGAAGGCCTCAGGTACCGCGAAATCGCGAGCGTTCTGGAGATTTCTTTGGGGTCTGTGGCGCTTTCTCTGGAGCGGTCTCTGACGCGATTGGCACGGGTTGTTCAGAGGTGATGGATGGAGTCTCGAGATTCTCACTGGTCCGATCGGGAGCTGATCCTGGCCGCCGATGGCGAGCTGACGGCCCGCCAGACCGAGCGGCTCCGCGGACACCTCGCGATATGCCGGGAATGCCGTGCGCGCGCTCAGGAGCTCGAGAGCGCCATGGGTGAATTCGTCCAACTCCATCGCGGGCGTCTCGATCCGCAATTGCCGCCGGTTCCGGCCGCGCGCGCATCGCTGCAAGGGGAAATCGACGACCTCGACTCGTCCCGGCTCCAGGCGTGGTCCGGCCTGCCAGCCTGGCGCCGCGGTCTGCTCGCGATCGCGTTGGGCGCATGCATTCTGGCTTTTGTGAGCCTCGTGATTCCGCCTCGCCCCCCGGTGAGCGAAACGAAGCTTCATGCCGGTCTCGTGCCGATGTCGTCTCCAATGGCCAGCCTCACCCCGGGGGTTGCCCGGCGTGCGACCAGGGAGCAGGTGTGCCGGGCGAATCAGGAAAAGAACCGTGACGTTCCCCTGGCCTTGCGGCGGCAGGTCTTCGAACTGTACGGAATCCCGGGAGCGGATCCCCGGGCGTATGAGGTGGACTACCTGATCACCCCCGCGCTCGGCGGTTCGGACGACATCGGCAATCTGTGGCCGCAATCCTACGCGGCCACCGTGTGGAACGCTCACGTCAAGGATGCGCTGGAGGACCGTCTGCGCGAACTCGTGTGCCGCGGCGATCTCGACCTGACGACAGCGCAGCGGGACATTTCGAAGGACTGGATCGCCGCCTACAAGAAGTATTTCCGCACGGACGTACCGATCCAATAGCGGATTTGGGAGGGCGAGGAGGAAGGAATGGTGGACGGCATGGGATTCGAACCCACGACCCCGGCGTTGCGAACGCCGTGCTCTCCCAGCTGAGCTAGCCGCCCACAGGCGCTACTCATTACAATATATCAAATGGCCGGCATCGAGATCACCCGCCACCTCTCGCGCATGCGCCGCGATTGGGACCGGCGGGCCAGGGAAAATGCGCGACACTACGTCGTCACCGGACAGCAACAATGGAGCGACGACGAGTTCTACCAGTCGGGGCAGATCACGCTGCAAGAAGAGATTCTGAACGACCTGACGAACATCTGCCAGGGAAAAGATCCGAAGGAGATGCGCGTTCTCGAGATTGGCTGCGGCGCGGGGCGGGTCACGCGGGCCTTTGCCGGGTTCTTCGGCGAAGTCTGGGGCGTCGATATCAGCCGCGAGATGGTGCGGCAGGCGCGCGATGCCTGCGCCGGGTTTCCTAATGCCCACGTCATCCGTAACAACGGGAAAGACTTACGGGCTCTCTCGCGCCCATGGCGGGTGCGGTTGGGCCTGGTCCGGCCGATCGCGTTCGATTTTGCTTTCTCGTTCATGGTTTTCCAGCACATCCCCGACCGCGGAATCATCGAGAACTACGTGCGCGAGGTGCATCGCTTGCTGCGCCCCGGTGGGCTCTTCAAATTCCAGGTGCAGGGGTCTCCGCTGGCCGAGGCCGAAGTGCGGCACAGTTGGGTCGGAGTCCCATTCTCCGAACGCGACGCCCGTGAAATGGCGGCGCGCTGCGGTTTTGAAATGCGCTATCAATACGGAGCCGGAGACCAGTACTACTGGCTCTGGTTCTTCAAGCCTCAGACCGCGTAGATCAACGCTCCGGGTCGACGGCGCCGGCCTTGGCCGGTTTCTCCGGGTTTCGGCGGCCGGCCCAATACTTCCTCATCCGTTCCGATACCTGTTGGCGCTCGGTTGGGCTCATGGATTTCCGGCCGCGGCGCTTGGCCGGCTTGGGCAATGGCGGAATGGACCCGCCGGTTCGCTGCAATTCCTCCAGGGAGGCAATTACACGCTCGAGCTTTTCTTTTTCCGCGTACAGCTCTTGGATCGCTTTGTATAAATCCATCGTCTCTAGGGCGACACACCGGTGACGCGAGACTGGCAGTCAACTGATGTTACATCGGAATCCCGGCGTAATTCTAGAGAAAACTCCCGTTCAACGTATAAAAAACGGCCAGTGTGGTACCACTTTTACACCATATTTCGTAATGGCCAGGTATAGCACTAAAGCTAGTAGGAGCAGTACTGAAATAATGATGGTCATGGTCGTTTTCCACGGAAATCTCCGGTTCTCCCGATGCAGTACCAGGAGGTACCCGGCGAAAATTCCCACGTAGAAAAGCAGGCACATCGGTGTTGCGAAGAGCATCAGGTTGAACACATCAGGAGTCGGCGTGATGATGGCGGCGATGATGAAGATGGCGAGAATGGCGTAGCGGCTGTGATTCAAAAGAAACGACGGACTAACAATCCTGAGTAAGGTGAGGAAGAAAATAATTACGGGTAGCTCGAATACCAGCCCTACGCCCAAAGTTACATTGACAAATAAGTCGAAATACTCGCTGATGGAAACCACCGGCTTCACATAATTACCGCGCCCGATGCCGAGAAGAAATGTGAGCCCGTAGCGGAAGGCAATAAAATAGGCGAACAATCCGCCGATGATGAACAGCCCGGCGGAGCCGAGAATGAAGGGTACGGCCCAGCGGCGCTCGCGCCGGTAAAGTCCGGGCGAAATAAACGCCCACACCTGGTAAAGAATCCAGGGTGATGCCAAGAAAATCGCGCAGAGAATCGGCAGCTTCACCCAGATGACGTTGAACGCCTCCATGGGGCTGATCTGCGCCAGTTCCTGTTCGTAGCCGAGCGTCTTGAGCGCGGTGGCCGCGGGCTGACAGACGAACTTCCACAGGGCGTCGGTATAGATGAGGCTGACCACGAACGCCACGCCCACGCCGACCAATGCGCGAATAATGCGGGAACGCAGCTCTTCCAGGTGCTCGAGGAAAGACATGCGAAGCATGCCGTCTTCCTCGTCGTCTCCGTCTCCGCCGGACGGCGGTGGCGGCGGGGGCTTGCGGCCTCCTCCGCCGGGACGGCGGGGCACGGTCGCAACCTCTTTGGAAGGAGGCGGCTCGGGCTTTACGGCGGCTTGCACGGGCTCTTCTATAGCGGGTTCGTACGGATAGCCATCGTAGGTTTCGGCCGGCTCGGCGGCCTGGACGCGAGGCGTGTCCCCGGCGGACGCACTACCCGCCGGGGGAACACCGGTCCCCTGTTGCTCTTCGCTTGGGTTCATTCGTTACGCGTTATGTTCAGCCTTGGAAGCCGGCGCCGGGGTGACAGACTCCGCGGGCGTTTGATACACCTGCCCGCCGTTCTCGTGTGCCACGGCCGCTTCCGAGCCCTGGGCGATAGTGCCTTCGGGCGGTACGGCTGGTAATTCAGCGTCCTGAGTTGCGGATGCGCTTATGGTGGATGGGGTAGTGGTGGCAGTGGAATCGTAGGATTCGTTGCCGTACGCTCCCTCGTAAGTGGACTCGTACGACTGATAATCGTAGCTGTAGGTATCGGTCTGATACTGGTTGGCGATTTCCTTAAACGATTCCGTCTCCTGCTCCAGGCTTTTCATTTCGCGGTCGAACGTGGATTTCAGCTCGTTCGAAGCGCGCCGGAACTCCGTCAACGCTTTTCCCACGGTCCGACCCAACTCCGGCAGCTTCTTTGGACCGAAGAGGATCAGGGCCAGGAAAAAGATGAAGACCATTTCCGGGTAACCCAGCGGACCCATCGTCTCATTTCCTCCCAGAGATATCTCGCGTCCATCATAGCACGCAGGCAGTTGGCCGCTGGCTATCCGCTTTCAGCTCTCAGCCATCAGCTTTCAGCTTTCGGCTTCAGGTCCGAGCCGCCGGCTCCGCTCGGTGCTCGGCCCACCCTCGGGCCAGATAGGAAGCCCCCCGAGGCGAAGGGTTGAAAAAAGCTGACGGCTGAAAGCTGATGGCTGAAAGCTCTTTCTAAAGCGTTTCTCGCAGTACCTTCGCCGCCTGGTCGGCCCGGAACTGACGCAGGCGGTCGCGCAGCTCAGGGCGGCCTGAGGCCAGAATCGCCACCGCCAGCAGCGCGGCGTTGCGCGCGCCCGGCGCGCCGATAGCCAGCGTGCCGACGGGGATGCCCGCGGGCATCTGCACCGTGGAAAGCAGCGAATCGAGCCCCTTGAGAGAGGCGCTCTCCATGGGCACGCCCAATACCGGCAGAACCGTGTGGGCGGCACACACGCCGGCCAGGTGAGCGGCTCCTCCCGCCGCCGCAATGACTACTTCCACCCCGCGCGCCTCGGCTCCGGAGACGTATTCCGCGGTCTCCTTCGGCGTCCGGTGCGCCGAAAGGACGCGACATTCGTGGGGGACTCCGAAATTGGTCAGCACCTCATCAGCCTGGCGCATTACGTCCCAGTCCGATTTGCTGCCCATCATGACGAGCACGAGTGGTTGGTTGGCGGCCATGAATCGATTATTGTCCTTGAACGAGCGAATAGCCCAACTGGCCGTTGAAGCTGCGCAGGGTCTGGGTGAGCGCGATTTCGATGCCGGCGCCGGCCACGCGGTGCGCCACGTCCAGCAGGCGCACCATGTCGGTCTTGCCCTCGGCGACGAAGCGGCAGCGGAAGCTGTCGGTGCAGAACGTCTCGGCCATACCCGCGGGCCAGACCTTGACGCCGCGATTGTCGATGACCTGCAGCGATATGCCGTCGCCGGCGAGGTTGCCTACTGCCTCGGCCAACGTGTTGGGATCGCGCGTGGGCCAGTACACGAAAAGATCGATGCCCTTGAGCTCCATGGCGGAATTGGCGGCGGTGAGCCCTGCACCGGCGGACGCGGCTGCCGGGCGATGCGCGTAGCTGACCGGCTTGAGGCGGTTGGGCTTTTGCCCGAGGCGCTCGCAGACCGCCGCGGCGAATTCCCTGGTTCCGACTTTGACGGTGCTCACACCCTCGGTAAAGATGTCGTAGGTGTGGACGCCGTCTTCGATAGTGCGCAGCCAGCCGTTGTGCACGCGCTCGGCGACCTCGGGCTGGTTGATGTGCACCAACATGAGCACCGAGCCCAGCAGCAACCCGGAGGGATTGGCCAGGTTCTGTCCGGCGCGCCGCGGCGCCGAACCGTGGATGGCCTCGAACATGGCGCATTTGTCGCCGATATTGGCCGATCCGGCCAGCCCCACCGACCCGGCGATCTGCGCCGCCACGTCGCTCAGAATGTCGCCGTAGAGGTTGGGCATCACGATAACGTCGAAAGCTTCGGGCGTGTCGGCCATCTTGGCCGCGCCGATATCGACGATCCAGACTTCTTTCTCGATTTCGGGGTACTGCCCGCCGATCTCGTCGAACACCTTGTGGAACAGGCCGTCGGTCATCTTCATGATGTTGTCCTTCATGAAGCAGGTGACCTTGCGCCGTTTGTGCAGGCGCGCGTACTCGAAGGCGTAGCGGACGATCTTTTCGCTGCCTGGCCGGGAGATCAGCTTGATGCACGAAGTCACTTCCGGGGTCATCTGGTACTCGATGCCCGCGTACAGGTCTTCCTCGTTCTCGCGCACGATGACCACATCCATGTTGGGATGCTTGGTGTCGACGAAGGGATGATACGAAACGCACGGCCGGACGTTGGCGTACTGGCCCAGGGTCTTGCGCGTGGTGACGTTGAGGCTTTTGAATCCTCCGCCCTGCGGCGTGGTGATGGGAGCCTTGAGGAAAACCTTGGTCCTGAGCAGCGACGCCCAGGAACTCGGCTCGATGCCGGCGGTATTGCCGCGCAAGTAGACCTTTTCGCCGATCTCAATGGTCTCGATCTCGAGAGCCGCGCCTGCCGCCTCCAAAATCTGGAGCGTGGCGTTCATAATTTCCGGGCCGATGCCGTCGCCGTGGGCGACCGTGATGGGAGTCTTCTGGGACATATGCGGAATACACAGGATATTGGAATGCTCAACACTGCGCAACCGGAGGCGAGGGTCTTTTTCTACAGCCTCTCTAACCGTAAGATTCCATACCGTTTATTGACACGACCCTCTTCTCTCAGAGCCGCGATCTGTGCCATACTCGCTCGCCTCCACTTCGGAGCGAAAGGGGAAAACACAAACCACTTATGAAACAGCGAGTATTCTTGTACAGCCTCGCGCTGGCAAGTTCTTGGAGTCTGGGAGCGCAGCCGGTCCGCGCCGCCAGCGATTATGCTTCGACGTGCAACGGCCTGCCGTCGCAATCGGCTCTGCGGGCGGCGCTCAAGACGGCGCGCGGCCAGGCCAATGGCGGCTTCAATCTGGACATGTGGGCGACCATTGTCAACCGGGACGGCGTGGTCTGCGCCGTGGCATTCACCGGCAACGACCGGGGCGATCAATGGCCCGGCAGCCGGGTCATTTCCGCTCAGAAGGCGAACACCGCCAACGCGTTCAGCCTTCCAGGGCTGGCGCTCTCGACAGCCAACCTTTACAGCGCGGTGCAACCTGGCGGGAGCCTGTACGGTTTGCAGCACAGCAATCCCGTGGATACTGGGGTCGCGTATCAGGGTCCGGCGAGTAACTGGGGCCAGCCGAACGATCCCATGACGGGCGACCGCATCGGCGGCGTGAATGTGTTCGGAGGCGGGTTGGCGCTCTACAATTCCGCCCATCAGCTCCTGGGCGCGCTTGGCGTCAGCGGCGATTCTTCGTGCGCCGATCACAACATCGCCTGGCGCACGCGCCACACGCTGCTGCTGGACTATGTTCCAGCGGGGGTAAGCGGCGACTCGAGCCGGCCCGACAACATCGTCTACGACATCACCAACGCACCCGGGCTCGCCATGGGGGTGAGTGCCAAGGGCTGGGGGCATCCCGTGTGCAGCGCGGCTGCGACCAGCATCGCGGCAGGGCTGCCCGCGACGAGATAGCCCCTTTCGGGGCAGGCCCCAGGCCTGTCCCGCACCTCTCCTGCTATCCTGAAAGCACCCGCTCCGTATGATTTCCCGCGCTGAAGCCCTGGACCTGTTCGCTTCCGACGACCTGATCGGCATCGGCATGGAGGCCGACCGCATCCGGCGCAAGTGGCATCCGGAAGGAATCGTCAGCTACATCATCGACCGCAACATCAACTACACCAACTTCTGCACCGAGTACTGCACGTTCTGCGCGTTCTACCGCCCGATGGGCCACGCCGAAGGGTACATTTTGCCGAACGAGGTGATCTACCAGAAGATCCAGGAGACCATCGACCTCGGCGGCACCGGCATCCTGATGCAAGGCGGGCTGCACCCCGATCTCAAGATCGAGTGGTACGAGGACCTGTTCCGCGGCATCAAGCAGCGCTTCCGGATTCACCTGCACTGCCTGTCGGCGCCGGAGGTGACCAACATCGCCGAGGTCAGCGGGCTGAGCCTGCGCGATACCATCGCCCGGCTGCGGGACGCCGGCCTGGATTCGATCCCGGGCGGCGGCGCGGAGATCCTAGACGATGCCGTGCGCCACCGCATCAGCCGCCTCAAGTGCAACACCCGGGATTGGGTCGACGTCCATCGCACCGCGCATCAGCTCGGCATGCGGACCACGGCGACCATGATGTTCGGCTGCGGGGAGACCATCGAGCAGCGGATGAACCATCTCGAGCTGGTGCGCAACCTGCAGGAGGAGACCGGCGGATTTACGGCATTCATCCCGTGGACCTTCCAGCGCGAGAACACCAGCCTCGGCCGCTTCATCAAAGAAGAGGCCACGGCGGTGGAATACCTGCAGACGCTGGCCATCAGCCGCATCTACCTGGAGAACTTCGAAAACGTGCAATCGAGCTGGGTGACGCAGGGACTGAAGACGTGCCAGCTTGGCCTGCGCTTCGGCGGCAACGACGTAGGCAGCATCATGATCGAAGAAAACGTCGTATCGGCCGCCGGTGCGCACCACCGGGCCAGCGAGGAAGAGTTGCGGCGCATCATCCGCGACGCAGGATTCATCCCCAAGCAGCGCGACACGCTGTACCGGACATATTTTCTGAACTGAGCGCTATTTCGCCTTGATGGCGAAATCCCAGACCTGCATGTCGAGCTGGTCTTCGCTGTATTGCACCACGGCGTACTCGCCGTCCGGGAGTTTTTCCTTGGGCCAGATCTTGTACAGCCCGTCGGCGAGCTGTTTTTTCAGAATCTCGACCATCTCCGGCTCCTGGACGACCTCGTTGGTCACCGGCATGATGGTGAGGTTTTCCACGATGCGGACTCCGTTTTTCGGAGTCAGTTTGGCGATACCGAAGCGCTCAGGGTCGCTGAGCTGGATGTAGAACTCCTGTTCGGGGTCCTTGAAGACATTGAGCGAATTCATGCCCTGGAGTTCGAGCGTAGCCTTGCCCGTGACCATCGGAATGGGAGAGAGGCGCTTGAGGACGTTTCGGCCCTTGTTGTTGTGCACGGTCGATTGGGCGTTTGGGAGGACGTGGGCTTCGTTGCCTTCCAGCCAATAGACACCGGGGTCTTGCGGAATGCGGGACACCTCCTTCTTCATCTCGCGCTCGGCCGTCTCCTCTTCGGCGATGGCCTTGGCGTCGGCATCGAGCTGAGCTTTCCGCGAGGCTGCTTCACTTTCGGTGCGCTTCAGGTCGACCAGTTCCAGCGGGATATCCTCCCACTGGCTCCGCTCGACGCTGTAGAAATGGACGCGATCGGTCTGCACCTGGTACTCGCGGACGATATGGAAGGTCCCGTCCTTCAGGTACAGCTTGACGTTAGCCGCCCATGCGCCGGCGGCAAGCAGCAGGAAAGCGAGGAGGTACTTCCGCATATTTCTCATTATCAGGCTTCAGGCATCAGGCGTTAGGCGTGAGCCGGCCTTTTCTTCGATCGATACCACCGGGCGCGCACGGGCCGAATCAGGTAGCACGTCCAAGCTAACGCCTAATGCCTGAAGCCTGAAGCCCTCTGTTAAGATTCCCCGAACTCCGCCGTCTGAATATACGTCTAAGGGTTCGAACAGCCATAATGTGTGAGAGAGGTTTGAGTCTTCTTATGTCCCGAATTAAGCCGATGCTTGCGATTCTGCTGTCCGTATTCATGGCCGCCCCTGTTTTTGCCCAGACGCCGGAAATCAAGGGAAGCCAGAGCGGAGGGATCGCCGGCTGGTTCAGCAACAACTACCGCCCCCGGACGGTCAATCCCATTGTCTTCGAAGACTCGACGCGGATCGACCGACTGATGCGGGCCGGCCGCATCTACCTGTCCCTGCGCGATGCCATCGCGCTGGCCCTCGAAAACAACCTGGACATCGAAAACGCGCGCCTGACTCCGAAAATGCAGGACGCCAACCTGCTGCGCGCACAGGCGGGCGCTCTGCTGCGAAACGTGAACAACAGCATCGCGCAGGGTCCGTCATCGGCTTCCCTGGGGGCGCTGGCCGGGGCCAATTCACTCGGCGCCACCGGCAGCGGGAGCGGCAGCAGCACCGGCGGTGTACTCAGCGGCTTGAGCGTGCAGTTGGCCGGGTCGGCGATTCCGAACTACGACCCCGCGCTTTTCGTCAACGGCCAGTACCAGCACCAGACAGCCCCGCAGACGAACTCGTTCGTCACCGGCACAAACTTCCTGGTCACCTCCTACCGGCAGATCAATTTCGGAGTTTCGCAGGGTTTTTCTACAGGCACCAACGTGTCGCTGGGGATGGGCAACGTCCTCCACTACCATCAGAATGCTCCCAGCAGCGATTTCAACCCCGTGACGCAGGGCGCGCTCAGCTTTTCGGTCACGCAGAACCTGCTGAACGGTTTCGGGCGGGCGGTGAACAATCGCGCGATCCACATCGCCAAGAATCAGCAGCACATCTCCGACCTCCAGTTCAAACAGCAGGTGATCGCCACCGTGAACAACATCGTGGGCCTGTACTGGGACCTGGTGAGCTTCAACGACAGCCTCAAGATCCGCCAGCAGACCCTCGAGCTGAACCGCAGGCTGTATGAGGACAACAAGCGCCGCGCCGAACTGGGTGCGCTGGCCGAGATCGATATCATCCAGGCCGAAGCCGAAATGAAGTCCAGCCAGCAGGATGTTACCAACGCGGAAACGCAGGTGCTTCAGCAGGAGATGATCCTGAAAAACGTCCTGACGCGCGGCGGGATGAACAATCCGCTGATCATCGCGGCGCGCATCATCCCCACCGACCATTTCGAAGTTCTCCAGTCGGACGCCATACAGCCGACACAGGACATGGTGGCCGAAGCATTCCAGAAGCGCCCCGAGATCGAGCAGAGCCAGATCGGGCTGGAAGACTCGCGCATCAGCATGCTGGGCACGAAGAACAACCTGCTGCCTACGCTGAGCGTGTTCGCCAACCTCTCGAATAACGGCTTGTCCGGCGACGTCAACCTGGTGCCGGTCCCGATCACCGCCGGCGGGGCGACGATCGGGTACCGCACGCGCACCACGGCCGACGTCAATTCATTCTTTCTGGGAGGATACGGCACGTTCCTGCAACAGATCTTCAACCGGAACTTTCCGAACTACAGCGCGGGCTTCCAGCTCAACATGCCCATTCGCAACCGCGCCAACCAGGCCGATTTGATTACCGACGAGCTCAATTATCGCCAGCAGCAGATTCAGGACAAACAGCTTCAGAACAATATCAAGCTGAACGTGGTCAATGCGCAGACGGCTCTTCGCCAGGCCCGCGCCGCATACGACACCAGCGTCGAGGCGCGCAAGCTCCAGGAGCAGACGCTGGCCGGCGAGCGCCGCAAATACGAGCTCGGCACCTCGACCATTCTGAACGTGGTGCTGGTGCAGCGCGATACCACCACGCGCGAGTTGGCCGAAGTCGACGCCAAGAGCCAGTACATCAAGTCGCGCACCGCGGTGGACCAGGTGTTGGGCCGCACGCTGGAAGTCTACGGAGTGGACATCGACGAGGCCCGCAAAGGCGTGGTCGGACGTGAGCCGGACATGATCCCGGCGGTCGGAATGAATCGCCCGCGCTAAACTTGAAGCTTGGCCAAAATCTTTCCCTTCCAACCCTATCGCTATGCCCCTGCTGCGGGCGCGCTCCAGGACCTGGTCACGCAGCCGTACGACAAGATCTCGCCGGCGATGCGCGCCCGCTACCTGTCTTTGAGCCCGAACAACCTGGTGCGCGTGATTCTCGGCGAACGCCATCCGGACGACAGCGACACCGATAACGTCTACACCCGCGCCGCGCGGATCATGAACGAATGGATCGCCTCCGGCGTCTGGGTGCGCGACTCCGAGCCCGGCATGTTCGCCTACTTCCAGGAGTTCGTGGTGCCGGACACGGGCGAGCGGCTGGTGCGCAAGGGATTCGTCGCGCTCGGTGAGGTGGTGGAGTACTCGGCCGGCATCGTGTTCCGCCACGAGCAAACGCTCAGCGGTCCCAAGGCGGATCGGATCGAGCTCCTGCGCCACACCAACACGCACTTCGAGCCCATTTTCATGCTGTATCCCGATCCGGCGGGCGCCATCGACGCGCTGCTGGATCAGGCGGTGGCATCCGCGCCACCCATCGCCGAGGTGACAGACGAGTACGGCGCCATCCACCGCATATGGAAGCTCGGCGCCGGCGCGCGCATCCAGGAGCTGATGGCGGACAAGAAGCTGGTTATCGCCGACGGCCACCACCGCTACGAGACCGCGGTCGCCTGCGGTTCGGACCGCATGATGATGGCATTCGTCAACATGCATTCGCCGGGATTGCGCATCCTGG
This sequence comes from Verrucomicrobiia bacterium, assembly GCA_035578025.1. Classification (GTDB taxonomy): domain Bacteria; phylum Acidobacteriota; class Terriglobia; order Bryobacterales; family Bryobacteraceae; genus Solibacter. The sequence continues at coordinate 9,406 of DATJYJ010000244.1, read as the reverse complement.
CCACGCACCGGCTGGTGAGCGGAGTCGAGACGAACGGATTTCTGGAGGCAGCCGAACAGGACTTCACGGTCACTCCGATTCCCGGGGTCGACGCCCTCAAGGCAGCCTGGGCATCGGTGGGCGACCGGAGCATCATCGGCGCGGCGATCGGTGACAAGCTCTATACGCTCGAAGACCGCTACGCGCGCGGGGCACTGGACGTACGCGTGCTGCACGAGCGGCTGATGGAAGGCGTGCTGGGCATCAGCGAGGCGGCGGTGCGCGATGAAAAGCACATCCGCTATATCCGCGGCATCGATGCCGCCGTCGAAGGGGCCCGCAAGGGCGCGGCGCAGATCGCGTTTCTGCTTAGACCCACCAGCGTGGAGCAGGTGGCCAAGACCAGCTTCGCCGGCGGTGTGATGCCGCAGAAATCCACCGATTTCTATCCCAAGCTGCTTAGCGGGATGGTGATGTACAAGGTCGAGTAACGGTTAACAGTTTTCCGGCCTGTGGCGTCTTTCCCTCAGATTGAACCAAAAAGGAGGGGCAATCGAATGCGAAAGACACTGGTGATTTTGACGGCGCTCGCGGGCCAGGTGCTCGCGGGCGGATTTTACCTGCAACTCGGCAACCCGGAGGCCAGTCCTGAAGCGCGCAAACTCGGGGCGGTGGTGACGGTCCAGGCTGCCGGCTGCCACGATCCCGCGACGGCGAAGGTCACCGCCACCGCGATCGGCCTAGTCAACGGGCAGCGGCAGACGGTGCCGCTCGAAGCCAAGGCGCTCCCGGCGCCGGGCATGTTTGCCGTGGTCGGACAGTGGCCGAAGGAGGGCAAGTGGGTGATCGAGCTGGTGGGCACCAACGGCGAGCAGTTCACGAACACGCTGGTGGCCGCCGGGCCGAACGGAGTGGACCGCGAACACGCGCGATTCGACATGCACAAGTTCGCGGCCTCCGATGTGGAGGCGATGCTGAGATAGTGTGACCACCGCACAATAACATGCAAGTGATGCTCATGCCGGCGGCGGCATCCGACGAAGACACGACCATTCGCGCGGCGATCGAAGGCGACCGCCGCGCGTTTGGCGAACTCTACGTGCGCTACGCCCGCATGGTGCACGCCATTCTGCTCGCCCGCGTGCCGCCGGCTGACGCCGAAGACCTGGTGCAGGACGTCTTCATGTCGGCCATGCGCCAGCTTCGCGGATTGCGCACCGCGGGCGCATTCCGCGGATGGCTGGGCGCCATCGCCCGCCACCGGGCCATGGACTACCACCGCGAGTCGCGCGAGCGCGTGCCGCTGGAAGACGTGCCGCCGGGCAAGCAGACCGGCGACGACGCGTTCCTGATAATGGCCGCCATTCGCGCGCTGCCCGAGGCGTATTGCGAGACGCTGATCATGCGCCTGGTAGAGGGCATGACCGGGCCGGAGATTGCGGAGCGCACCGGCCTGACGCCTGAATCGGTGCGCGTGAACCTGTGCCGGGGGATGAAGATGCTGCGCGAGAGGCTGGAAAAGAAATGAACGAGAAGTGGTTGTGGGATCGCTCGGGCCCGCCCGATCCCGAAATCGAGCATCTGGAGCAGGCGCTCGCCCCGCTGCGCTATCGGCACCGTGGGACAGGTCTCCGACCTGCCCCGCGCCGCCCGTGGACGGCGCTAGCCGCCGCAGCGGCGCTAGCTGCGGTCGCGGCCGGTCTCACCGTATGGACCGTCCCGCGAGCCCCGGAGACTCCGTGGCAAGTCGCCGGCATCCACATCCGTGAAGGCCAACTGCTGCGCACCGGTGCGGCGCCCGTCACGCTCGAAGCGGAGGCCGTGGGCCGCGTCGATCTCGCCCCTGATTCCGAGCTCCGCGCCGCCGCCGAAAAGCGTCTCTCTCTGGCGCGCGGCGAACTGCACGCCTTCATCTGGGCCCGCCCGCGCGAGTTTGTCGTGGACACGCCCTCCGCCCGCGCGGTGGACCTGGGATGCGAGTACACGCTCCACGTGGACCCGGCAGGCAATGGACTCCTGAAGGTCTCGGCCGGCTGGGTGGCGTTCGCGGTCCACGGCCGCGAGAGCTTCATTCCCGCGGGCGCGCAGTGCCGCACGCGCAAGCACGCCGTCCCCGGCATTCCGTACTATGACGACGCGCCGGACGCGCTGCGCACCGCCGTCGAGGCATTTAATGGCGGCGATCGGGGAGCTGTGCCGGCGATCCTCTCGACTGCGCGCGAGCGCGACGGGCTCACGCTCTGGCATCTTCTCACCCGTGTCGAAGGGCCGGAGCGCGGCGCGGTGTACGACCGGCTGGCGGAGCTGGTGCCGATGCTGCCGGGGGCATCGCGCGAGGGCGCCGTGCGCGGCGATGCGGATGCGATCGACCGCTGCTGGGACGCGCTCGGCCTGGAGAACACCGCGTGGTGGCGCGGCTGGGAGCGGAGCTGGCGATAGCGCGCTCCGCGCGCGGGCAGGCCGGGAGGCCTACCCTACAAACGCCCAGATGTTCTCCACGGCCATGGCCAAGCCTGCTTCCAGGGCCTCCGGGGTGATGCCGGCGCAGTGAGGCGTCAGTACTGCATTCTGCAACTCCGTGAGCGCATGGCCGGCCGGCAGCGGCTCGGTGGTGAACACATCCAATCCCGCTCCCGCGATGCGGCCCTGCTGCAAAGCTTCGATCAGCGCACTCTCCTGCGCGATCGCTCCTCGTGCCGTGTTGATCAGGATCGCAGACGGCTTCATCAAGGCAATCTGCTCCGCGCCGACGAAGTCCCTGGTCTCGGGCGAGAGGCGCAGGTGGATGCTGATCACATCGCAGGTGCGGTAGATCTCGTCGAGCCCGGTGAAGTCAACGCCGGGATACTGCTGGGGGTGCATCGTCCAGATGCGGACCTTCATGCCGATGCCGGCGGCGAGGCGGGCGAATTCCCGCCCGATGGCACCGTAGCCGATCACGCCGCAGGTCTTGCCGCGCAGCTCGATGAACCGTCCCCGCTCCCATTGGCCGAGCCGAACCGATGCGTCCATGCGCGGAATGCGGCGCGCCACTGCCAGGAGCAGCGCGAGGGCGTGCTCGGCGATCGAGACGGCGCTCACTCCGGGAGTGGTGGTCACCTTGACGCCGCATCGCTCGGCGGCAGGGAGATCGATGTGGTCAGTGCCGGTGCCCCAGACGGAAAGCAGGCGCAGCTTCGGGCAGGCCTCGAACACACGCCCGGTGAATCGCGAGCTGGAGCGGATATTGAGCACTAACTGCGCCGCGCGAATGCGCTCGATGAGCCCGTCTTCGCCGGCGGGCAACGTATCGTAGTAGTCGAGCTCCGCGCGGGCGCGCAGGCTCGGCCAGACCGCGCTCGAGGCAAGCACAACCGGGAAATCGTCGGGGATGGTAATTCGAGTCACGCCTTCCCATCCTCGCACCGTTTGGGGCATGATAGCTTCCATGTTCTCCAGCGGCAATGTGACGATCTACGTTACCAACATGGACCGGGCAGTCCGGTTCTACACCGAAGCTCTCGGCCTGAAGCTGGCTTACCGGTTCGGCGACCACTGGGCCAGCGTCGAGCTCGGCAAAGGCCTGACCATCGGCCTGCATCCGGCGGAAGCCGTGCAACCGGGCACCGCGAAGAACAGCCCCTCGATCGGGCTCGAGCTGGAGGGCAAGCTCGAAGACGCGGTGAAGACACTGGAAGCCCGCGGCGTGACGTTCGATGGCGTGAGCGGCGAGGGGAAGGCAGGGAGGTTCGCACACTTCCACGACCCGGACGGCAATCTCCTATACCTCGCCGAGCTCAACTGGGGACACGTCAGTCAGGGCGAGGGCAAGTACCAGCAGGTATAGGGTGCTACAGCCTGGCGATCCGCTCCAGGCACTCCCGCCCGCAGGACTGCCCCTCGGGCCAGCGCGTGCAGCCGGCGACCCGCGCTTCGGTCTCCTCGCCGGCGGCGCGGCGCCGCACGGCATACCACCGGTCAAACGAAATGCTCTCGGCGGTGCCATGTCCGGGACACGTCACGGCACGCGGGGACTTCGCCCGCTTCCACACGCCTCCCAACACCCACACCGTGGGGATCAGGAGGAAGAGCAGCAGGTACGCCAGGAAGAAATACACCGGATACGTTGGGTACATGACTAACCTCCTTGCGCATCGGGGACGCCGGTGCCTGCCAGCTCCTCGATCTTGGTGCCTTGTTTGTCGATGCGCTGCGCCAGTGCCGCGCGCATGTTGATCTGGTCTTCGGTGGCGGGATGCTCGGCCAGTGCCGCGGCGCGTACCGCCACAGCGCGCGCGATCTCGTGGGTGCCGGCCGTTCCGCCCATATCATAGGTCCGCGGCGAGCCGTGCTCGATCACATCCGCCACGGAATGCTCGATGATGCGTGCCACCGTGCCCTCGCCCAGCCATTGGGCCATCATCTTGGCGGCCAGGATCGAGGCAATGGGGTTCACCTTGTTCTGGCCGGCATACTTGGGCGCGCTGCCGTGGGTCGGCTCGAAGACCGCGTATTTGTCGCCGATATTGCCGCTATAAGCGAAGCCCATGCCGCCCACCAGTTGGGCGCAGAGATCGCTCAGGATGTCGCCGAACAGGTTGGTGGTGACGATGACGTCGTAGCTCGACGGGTTCTTGAGGAGCCACATGCACATGGCATCGACGTTGGCGGTTTCGAACTGGATCTGCGGGTAGCGCGCGGCCACTTCCTGCGCCGCCTCCAGGAAGACGCCGCAGGTGGCGCGCAGCACGTTGGCCTTGTGCACGGCGGTCACCTTACGGCGGCCGTGCTTGACCGCGTACTGGAAGGCCGCTTCCACGATGCGGCGCGAGGCATGCGGGGTCATGCTGCGGATGGACACGGCGGCCTCGGCGGGCAGCTTGCGGATGGCCGGGTCGGCGCGCAGGATGTCGGGAATCCGCGGAAACTCGACGCCGATGTACATGCCCTCGGTGTTTTCGCGGAAGACAACGATATCGATGCCGTCGCGGTAGTTGAGCGGGTTGCCGGGGAACGCGCGGCAGGGGCGCAGGCAGACGTACAGATCCAGAAGCTGCCGCATGCGCACGATGGGGCTGCGGTAGTTGAACCCTCGCCCGTGAAGCTCGGGCGCCAGCTCGCGGGCCGCTTCGGACGCGGGTTTGGAGGTAATCGCTCCGAAAAACGCGGCATCGGTGCCGGCCAGCAGGTCGAGCGTGCGCTGGGGAAGGGCATCGCCTTCCTTGCGCCAGAATTCCCAGCCGATATCGCCATGCAGATAGTCGGCATGAAAACCGGCGGCGTCGAGGACGAGACGCGCGGCATCGCACACTTCGGGACCGATGCCATCGCCGGGGAGCCAGGCAATACGGTACTTTCGCATGAAGCCTCCTGACCTACGCTGCGTACTTCTGTTTCAAGTAGGGAATCAGCCCGCCGGCGGCGAGCAGCTCGACCGCGCGCGGATCGAGCGCGGCCGCTTCGATGACCCGTACCTGAGTAAGATTGCGAATGGAGCCGGCGGCGAGATCGAGCTCCAACTCGTCGCCCACCCGGCAGAGCGCCGCGGCACCCGGCGCGACCACCGCCGGCAGGCCGAGGTTGATGGCGTTGCGGTAGAAAATCCGCGCGAAGCTGGCGGCGATGACCGCGCCTACGCCCGCGAACTTCAGTGACGCGGCCGCCTGCTCGCGGCTCGATCCGCAGCCGAAGTTGTTTGCGGCGACGATGAAATCGCCGGGCCTCAGCGCGCCGCGGATCTCGGGCCAGGCCAGCTCGAAGAGGTGCTCCGCCGTCTTCTCGCGGTCAGTGATGTTGAGGTACCGCCCGGGATAAATCAGGTCGGTATCGATGTTCTCGCCGAGCACGGCCCGCACGGTGCCGCGCAGTGTCAGCCCCTGGTCAGGCATAGCATGCTCTCCTTGGCAACCTCCATCGGATGGATCAGCCGTCCCGCAATCGCGCTGGCCGCGACCACGGCCGGGCTGGCCAGGTACACCAGCGAATCCTTGCTGCCCATGCGGCCCAGGAAATTGCGGTTGGTGGACGAAACGCAGGTCTCGCCCGCGGCCAGAATGCCCTGGTGGACGCCCACGCACGGACCGCAGCCCGGCGGATTGATCATGGCGCCCGCCGCGATCAGGGTCTCGATATATCCGGCCCGGATGGCGGCGCGGTAGATTTGCTGCGAGGCCGGGATGACGATCAGGCGAGTGCGCGGATGCACCTTCCGCCCCGCCACCATGGCTGCCGCGATCTCCAGGTCCTCCAACCGACCGTTGGTGCAGCTTCCGAGCACGGCCTGGTGCACCGGAATATCGCCGAGTGCCGAGATCGGTTTCACGCGGTCCACGGCGTGCGGGCAGGCGACCACCGGCTCGGGGAGATCTTCGGAAGCGTGCACGTGGACCAGGCGCTCGTAGCGCGCGTCGGCATCGGGCGCGATCGCTTCCAGCTCACCGCCGCACAGCGGGAACAGGTATTCGATCAGCGTGTCGTCCACGGGCGTGAATGCGCACTTGGCGCCCATTTCCATCGAGAGGTTGGCGAGGACCATGCGGCTGGCCACGCTCATATCGCGCACGGCGGCGCCATCGAACTCCACCGCGCGATAGTCCGCCCCAGCCGCGCCCAGCATGCCGATGACGTGCAGGATCAGGTCCTTGGCGGAAATCCACGGGCGGAACTTGCCCTCCACCAGGATGCGCAGCGTGGTCGGCACCTTGAACCACAGCGTGCCTTCGCACCAGACCCCGGCCATCTCGGTGGCGCCGATGCCGGTGGCCAGAGCGCCGAACGCGCCATGGGTAGTAGTGTGGGAGTCCGTGCCGACGACGATCATGCCGGGGCGCACGTGCCCGTTCTCGGCCAGCACCTGGTGGCAGATGCCGCCGCGGCCGACGTCGTAGAAGTGGCGGATGCCCTGCGCGGCGACGAACTCGCGCACCGCTTTGTGGGTGGTCGCGGTCTTCTCGCTTTCGGCGGGGACGCGGTGATCGAAGATGATGACGATCTTCTCCGGGTCCCAGACGCGCGGCACGCCGATATCGAGAAAGCTCTTGCGGACGAGATCGGCGTTTTCGTGGCTCATGGCGAGATCGACCCTGGCCACGACCAGGTGGTCGGGAGCGACCTCGCTTCGCCCGGATGCGCGGGCGAGTATCTTTTCTGCCAATGTCATGGGCATGAAGCTTCTCCCTTGAAGTCAGCGCTTGCCGGCCAGCGCCGGCAGGAACTGCTCTTCCCGGGCGCGGTATTCGGGCAGCCCGACGAAATTCGTGTATTCCTTGAATCCGGAGAGCCGGAAGGTCTCGCCGGCCAGGAGGCCGTTGGGCGAGGCGTGCAGCGCGCGGAAGAAATCCACCAGCGCCTTGTGCATGACCAGGATCGATGCCACCGGGATGCTGACGCGCGCCACGCCCATTTTGGCCAGCTCGGGAATGGGAATGAGCTCGGTCTTGACGCCGGTGACCGCGTCCATCAGGTTCACGCTGAGCAGGCCGCGGATCTCACGCACGGCGCGCTCGATATCGTGCCGCGTGGCGATGCCGTCGATGAACACCATGTCGGCGCCGGCATCGAGATAGAGGTTGGCGCGGAAGATGGCCTCGTGCAGGCCCAGGGGAGCGAAGGCGTCGGTGCGGGCGTTGATCACGATATCCTGGCCTAGGCGCGCGCGCACGTCCACCATGGCGCGGACCTTGCCCGCCATTTCCTCGGCGGGGATGACCTGCTTGCCTTCCATGTGGCCACACCGCTTCGGGAAGACCTGGTCTTCGATGTTGACCCCGGCGATGTCCATCTCGATCAGGCGCTCGGTGATGGCGGCGGCATTGAGGGCGTTGCCGCCTCCGGTGTCGATGTCGGCCATCACCGGGATGCGGACGGCGCGCGCGATGTGGCCGGTGATATCGAGGATGTCCTTCATGTCGACCAGCCCGACGTCGGGTTTGGCGAGGAGGCTACCGGCGAGTCCGAAGCCGGAGATCTGGACGGCTTCGAACCCGGCGCTTTCGGCGATTTTGGCGGAGAGTGCGTCGTGCGCTCCCGGCACGACCAGGGCACGGCGGCGTTCGAGGGCGGCTCGCAGAACGGTGGCTCGTGGCATGCGAGTGGCTTCTCCTGTGCAGCCGATTCCGGTATAGCAGATTTCAGAGTCGAAATGTCGGGTTACTTGTCGCTTCGCTCCTGGGGTCGGGGGTCAGGGGCCGGGGGGCGGGGCCTTCCGGCTCCTCGAAATCCCCGGCACGGTCCTGGGCCCTCGCCTGAGGGTTTGCCGGCAAAACTTGGGTCTTCGGTGGGTTTTCGGCGGGTTCCGGTTTGACCGTTTTGTTTGCAAATAAAGGGCCTGCTGGGTTCGTTGGTTCGGCTGATTTGTTGGCGAGCTTGCCGCGCATGGTGGCGAGATCGCGGAGGGCGCGGGAGTGGACGAGGCGGAGGCGGGTCTGGTAACGATGGAGGACGCTGAGCTTGGGGGTGGAGGCGAGGTCGCCGAAGGAGGCGGCGAGGCGGTCGAGCTCGGAAGCGGCCTGGCGGGCGTCCATATCGGAATCGAGCATGCGTGTCTCGATGGCGAAGGCGCGGCGCAGATGCCAGTAAGCGGCGACCATTTCTTCGATGATGCCGATCTCGACATCGTCGAGGGGAGCGAAACGTTCGGCATAGACCTGGAAGAGTTCGCGGAACGCGCCGGAGTCTTCGTTGCGCAGGAGCACGGTCTTGGAGAGCAGGCCATGGCGCATGGCGTTGCGCGAAGAGAAGGCTTTGCCGCGCGGGGTTTTGGGACCTCGGGAGCGGGCACCGTTGATGCGCGCCTGCTCGGAATGCTTATCGGAAATCATGATTGGGTTGGATGGCCGGGTGAAGTATGGCTCGCGATCACGAGCCGGGAGAAGGCGCGCCGGAGGGCGCGATCTTCCGGGACATCCCCTCCTGTTTTCATTTTAACGCCGAGCTGCAAGCGGAGATGGCGTAAGTGGTTGAATTAATTGGGACAGATGGCCTGTGAATCGCCCACCGGCGGGGCCGGCAACGGTGGATGAAACGGACAACGCGGAGGAGTAAGTTAGGAATCGCCGGAGCCTGACAGAAGCCGATTTCCGTTTGGCGCTTCGTGCCCGTCTGTGAATCTGGCTCGGATGCCCGTCTGGAACTCGCTCCGAAAACCAAGAGCCATATCCGCAGCCTCATGCACACGATCTTTCAGTGTGCGGAAAGGTGGGAACTCATCGACAAGAATCCAATCAAGCTGGTTCGGGTGAAAGGCGGTACGAAGCGCCTCAAAACGCCTCGAGTGCTCACGCCAGCAGAATTCAATTCACTGCTGCCATTCCTGCGTGAGCCCTACCGGACCATGGTGCTCGTCGCTGGCTGTCTTGGCCTCCGAGTCAGCGAGATCGTGGCGTGGAAGTGGGACGATTTTGACTTTGATGACCTCACTTTGTTGGTTCAACGGAGTATCGTTCATGGC
>DATJYJ010000243.1:0-2296 GCA_035578025.1 Verrucomicrobiia bacterium | reverse complement strand
TTGGCCCAGCCGCGCGGCGCCTCGAGTGCCTGCGTGGAGCTGGTGTAGTTTTGCTGCGCCAGCAGCGCCGCGGTGAATCCGTTCTGCGCCGCCCGCCCGGGATGGAAGCTCTTGGTCATGGTGCCGAACATCTCGCGCAGGCCCACCGGCTGCGTCGCCGCCAGTCCCAGCGCCCAGAGCATCCGGGTCTCGGTCAGGCCCAGCAACTTTCCCACGGCGGCGGCGGCGCCGAATGGACCCACGGTGCCGGTGTTGTGCCAGCCGATGTCGTAGTGCGCGGGATATACGGCGAGCGCGATGCGGCACTCGACTTCCGCTCCCAGGATCAGGGCGTGCAGAAAGTCCGCGCCCGAAACCGGACGATACTCCGACAAGGCCAGGATCGCCGGCGCGACCGGAGCCGCCGGATGCACGATGGTCCGCAGGTGCGTGTCGTCGAAATCGAAAACATGGGAGCTGATGCCGTTGACGAGCGACGCATTCAGAGCGTCCATGCGCTCCTTCCGGCCGAGGATGGTGGCCTGCGGCGGACCGGAAAATGGAGCCATGGCCGCGAGAGCGTGATCCACGGTCTCGTGCCGCGAGCCGCCGACCGCACAGCCCACCCAATTCAACAAGGTACGCGTGGCTTCCTTGCGAACCGACGCCGGCAAGTCTTCACGGCGGGCGTTCACCACGTACCGGGCCAGTTTCCTGGTGACGTCTTTTGCCGCCTCGGCGGTCTCCTCCGGAACTGGGGTTGCCGATGCCGCAAGCCCGCCTGCAAGCGCCGAGGCGCCGAGAAACTTCCGCCGGCCGATGGGTTCCACGTGCCCGGCCTCCTTACTTGAGATAGGTATATCTCAAAGTCCAGGTATAAGTCTCGCCCGGCTTCACGGAGAACTCCACAAACGGCTCGACCGACATCACGGCGCGGATCGACCACAGTGCCAGGCTCGCCAGCGGGCGGTCCGCAGTCACGCGCACGCCGGCGCCGGTCTTCGAGTTCATCACCGTCACGTCGTAATCCGAAGGCGCCGCTCCGAAGCCCTCCATCTGGCTCATCACGCGATCGCGACCGTCGAGTGTTTTGCGGTAGAGGATCTGCTTGCCGCGGATCTCGGCCAATGCCGTATCCGGCGGATGCTGACTGCGAATCTCGAACGGCACCGAGATGGTGAAATCCGGTCCCGGCGCCTGCCCGTCGATCACCAGGAAGTTGTGGTTGTAGACGCGCGACGAGATCGGCTTTTTCCCGGTGTTGCGGAAGCTGTGCGCGATCTCCATTTCGGCACCGTTGCCGGCCAGACGAACGGTCTTGCGGTACTCATAGCCATACCCCGACGCCGCATCGTTCACCACCTGGGTAAACTCCGCGGAGGTGCGCGTGAGCCGATGGGTCCACTTGCCCGGGTCTACGATCTGGTAAAGCCGGAAGTGGTCGTAGTCCTGATCGTCCGGACGCCGCAGAACGCCGACGCCGATTTTGAGGAACGTGCCGCCCGGTTTGGCGTCGTCGAAACCCAGGCCCTTGTTGTTGGTGTTGAACTCCTCCGCCGGACCGGTGACGGCGGTATTCGGTCCCGCGACGATGTCCGCGCCGCGGTATTCGAAGTCGTGTATCGCGGGATCCGTGCCCTGGAACCAGCGGCCGTAGAACTTGTGGCCGCCGTACTCGACGGTCTCGATCATTCCGGACCAATCGAAACGGGTCCCGCGGTAAAAGCCACTGGCCGCGTCCGGCAGATAGAGCTTTACCCGCAGCGATCCGTTGCTCAGCTCCGCCTGCGGCGGCTCGGCGGCGGCCAGCAACAGCGGCATCAAGAGGTAGGCGGCACGCATAATGGTTCCAGTCTACTGCCGATCGCCGGCGCCGTCGGCCACAACCGTTCCCGAGGCGGGGCTTCAGCCTTCGATTTCCTGCCGAAGGTGGATCTGGGCGCTGCGCAGCTCGCGGCGCACGACTGGAACCGGAAGGTCGAGGCAGTGCGATATCTCTTCAGCCGTCAAGCCGCCGAAGAATCGCATCTCGACGAGGCGCGCTTTCCGCTCATCGTGCTGGGCAAGCGCGCTCAAGGCGTCGTCGAGGCGGATCAGGGCGCGGTCGCGATCCGGGGCGAAGTCCATGCCGCGATCCAATGCAACGGTGAGGGCGGCACCGCGTTTTGCCGCCTGGCGCGCGCGCGCGTGGTCCACGAGGATCTGGCGCATGACCCGGGCGGCAATTCCGAAGAAGTGCTGCCGGCATTGATAGTCGATGCCGTTATCGACCAGCCGCAGATAGGCTTCATGAATCAGCGCCGTCGGCTGCAAGGTA
>DATJYJ010000242.1:0-29590 GCA_035578025.1 Verrucomicrobiia bacterium | reverse complement strand
CCCCCCCCCCCCCCCCCCCCCCCCCCCCCGGGGAGGCGGAGCCCGCAGTAGTAGCCCAGGTCCCTGAGCCTGGGGCCGGGGAAGAGTCCGCAGTGGAAGCCCAGGCCACCGAGCCCGTCGTCGAGCCGCTGACCGAACCCGAAGCACAGCCGGAGTCTGAGGCCCCGACCCCCGACCCCCGGCCCCTGACCCCTGTTGAGGCTCCGACCCCCGACCCCCAGCCCCTGACCCCCGTTGAGGCCCCCGCTGAACCCCTGACCCCTGGTCTTCAGGCCCACTGGCTCCTTTCCCTATTCACACCTGCCGCTGCCGACACGGTGGATTGGGCGCGCGGGAATTATGTCGTGCTGGCGCGCGGAGGTCGCGTGGAAAGCCCGGCGGGCAGCGGCGATTTGAAGAAACAGGCCCGCATGGTGGCGGAGGGCAGCGTGGTGTATGCGGAACGCGTGCCGTGCGGCGCGGCGGCGGATGTGGCGCCCGACGGGTTTGCGCACCCGGTGTTTCGCGCGGGGTTTGCGCTCTCCGTGCCGCTGCCGGAGGTGCGCTGATGCGCTATCGCCTGACCTGTCTGACGCCGCTGCTGGTCGGGGACGGCCGCAGGCTCAGTCCCATCGACTACATGGTCTGGAAGGACCATGTGAATGTGCTCGACCAGTGGCGCATCTTCCGGCTGCTGGCAAAAGGCCCGCGCCTGGACGGCTATCTCGCGCAGCTCAAAAAGGCCGACAAGCTGGATTTCGCTAGTTGGGGCGGCTTCGCGCAGAACTTCGCGGGACGGAGAATACCGTTCGAGAGCCCGGCCTATTCGGCTTACTGGAACCGCGCGATGGGCGACAGCCTGCACATTCCGACGTTTGCCAGCGGGGCCGCGGGGCCCTATCTGCCGGGCACGGCGGTGAAGGGCGCGCTGCGCACCGGGATGGTGTTCGCGCACTGGCGCGACGGCATGCTGCAGGAGGTGGCGGGGCGCACCCGCGGTGACAGGCCGCCGCGAAAGCCCGCGGATTCGGTGGAAGAGCAGGCGCTCGGCAACGCGGGCGTGAGCCGGATGCGCTACGTCGCGGCCGGCGATTCGGCCACGGTGGCGGCCGGCGATTTCAAAATTTACCTGCTGCGCACCTCTACCCTGCAACCGCGGGGTGCGGGGTTTGTGTTGGGCTGGAAGCAGAGTCCGAGGGGCGCGGTGGACGGTAATCGCCCCGAAGAAAGCACGCCGGTGTTCGCTGAGATGGCCACGCCGGGAACGACTTTCGGCGGCGACTGGATCGAGAAGAAGTTCTTTCTCCAGCCCGAGGTGCGGCGGAGTGTGCGATGGCCCGAGGGTTTTGACCGGGGAAAGGTATTCGAGGCAGTGAACGTGTACGCCGCGGGGCTGCTCGCCCTACAGCGGCAGTACGCGTCGATGGCCGGTTTGGGATTGCTGGACAAGAGCCTGGAAGAGCTCGAACAGCGGCTGGCCCAGGCGCGGGAGAGCGGCCGGTGTATCGTGTCGATGGGATGGGGCGGTGGGCTCGCGGCCAAAAGCGCCTGGCTGGACACCACCAATCCGGACTACCGTCAGATCCTGCAGGCGTACCAGATTTACAACCGCGCGCTAGCCACGAATCTGCCGTTCCCGAAGACTCGGCGCATCGTCTTCCTCAACAACAAGCCGGCTACGCTGCCGGGGTGGGCTGAACTGGCGGTGGAAGAATAGGGTCGCGGCTTGGCGGCTCGAGCCGCGCTGCGGGTCACATGACCGACACGGTGGTGCTGTTCGCGGGACACCGGGTGGATGAGCCGGGGCGAACCCCGCCGCGCTTTCCCCCGGAATGCGAAGAAAAAGCCCGGCTCGCCATCCGACGCGTGATGCAGCGAATCGCCGGCGAGAGCCAGGGACCGTTGCTGGGAATCGCAGGCGCGGCGGACGGCGGCGACATTCTCTTCCACGAGGTCTGCGAGGAATTGGGTATTCCGTCGGAGGTGTGCCTCGCGCTGCCCGCGGCGCAATATGTCGGCACTTCCGTTCACGCCTCGTGGACCGATCGCTTTTACCGCCTGCTCCGAACGCATATTGCCAGGACTCTTGACCCCGTCGCGGGCGACGTATGGCTGCGCGATCATGAGTGGCAGTTGCGGCGTGCGCGCGAAAAGCACGCGCGCCGGACCGTGCTCGTCGCACTCACGGAAGCGGGAGAGGCGGGCCTTCCGGGCGGAACGTCGGGGATGGTGCGCATGGCGGAGGAGAGCGGCATGGAGGTGATTCGGCTGAACACGCGGGAGCTTTGTGCCTGACCGCTCGCTCAAAAGGAGTGGCGCTTCCCCAGCTTCCAGTTGCACTCCCGGATCGAGAACATGCCCTGGTTGCAGTGATGCACGCGCTGGCTGCAAAGTTCATGGTTGCAATATGGCGAATAAAAGGCGAAAATGCAGTTATGCCACTCGTAGGGATCGCGCGAATGGCTGCCGAGAGCGAGCTCCTCGAAGCCAAGCGCACGGTGGAGTATTTCGAGATTCCCGCGCGCTCGCTGCTCAACCGGACCAAACCGAATATGCCTTTCCGCTGGACGATCAATCCGTACCGCGGGTGTGAATTCGGATGCAAATACTGTTATGCGCGCTACGCGCACGAGTTCATGGAGCTGGACGCACACGCCTTCGAGGACAAGATTTATGTAAAGGAATCGCCCGCGCTCTTGTTGCGGCACGAGCTGGCGCGGACTCCCAAAGGTGACACGATTGCAATTGGGACGGCGACGGATCCCTACCAACCGGCGGAGCGGCGCTTCGGACGCACACGCCAGATCCTGGAGGTTTTTGCAAAAGAGCGCGGATGGCACCTCGGGCTGATCACCAAGAGCGACCTCATCACCCGGGATCTGGATCTGTTGAGCGAGATTGCGCAGCGCAACGTGCTCAACGTACACCTGACGGTGACCGCGACGGCTGACAATCTGGCTCGGCTGCTGGAGCCGCGCGCGCCACGGCCCGAACTTCGATTGCAGGCGGTGCAGAAACTGCGGTCGGCAGGCGTTTGCGTGGGGGTCAATCCCAATCCGATCATGCCGGGGATCACGGACAGTGAGAGGTCATTGGACAGCTTGGCACGGGCCGCGCGGGATCACGGTGCGCTGACATTCGGGGGCGGACCGCTGTACCTGCCTGTGGCGGCGCAGAAGGTGTTTCTGCCGTTTGTGGAGCGCGAGTTTCCGCACCTCGCGGAGCGCTACCGCAAGGCCTTCGAGGCCAGCATTCACTTAAGCCGCGCCTACAAGGATGCCCTTGCCGAAAGAGTCAGGCGGATCCGGGAACGGTATGGGCTGGCGGGTGGAGTGATCGAATACCGGCCGGAACTGTGGGCGGAGGAGGAGCAGATGGAGTTGTTCGCGAGCGAGGATAGGGCTGTGGGGGAAAATGAAGGCGGATGCAGCTCGCGGAGTTCGACTATGAATTGCCGGAAGAGTTAATAGCGCAGGAAGCGCTGGCGGACCGTGCGGCCTCGCGCATGCTGGTTGTATACCGGGAGGGGGGGCGTTGGGAGGACCGGCAGTTTCGCGACTTCCCGGAGTTTTTGCGGGCCGGCGATTGCCTGGTGTTGAACGATTCGCGGGTGTTTCCGGCGCGGCTGTACGGGCACCGGGCGGGAGTAGGGTCACTGCCCGTGGGGAAGCACAATCCGAAACGGCGCGAACATCTGAGCGGGCGGGTGGAAGTCTTCCTGGTGAAGTGCGTTTCCCAAGACGGCCGGGATTGGCAGGCACTGGTGCGGCCTGGCCGGAAGATGCGCACGGGCGAGAGAATCTCGTTCGGCGACGGGCTGGAGGGTGAAATCATCGGGCGGGGCGAATTCGGGGAACGCACGGTGCGATTTCACGGGGCCGGCGATCTCTACGCGGTTTTCGAGCGGATCGGACACGTGCCGCTGCCGCCCTATATCAGGCGCGCAGACACGGCGGCGGATCGCGAACGCTACCAGACCGTGTTTGCGCGCGAACGCGGGTCAGTTGCGGCGCCGACAGCGGGGCTGCACTTCACGCCGGAAATCCTGGCGCGCTGCGACGCGGCGGAGATCGCCCGGGTGACGCTGCACGTAGGCCTGGGCACGTTCCAGCCGCTGCACGAGGAGCAGGTGGAGCGCGCGCGATTGCACGGCGAGCGGTACTCGATCGGCGACGAGAGCGCAGCCAGGATCGCGCGCGCGCAGCGCGTGGTAGCGGTGGGTACGACCAGCGTGCGGACGATCGAAACCGTGGCGCGGACGGGGATGCTGGAGGGTGAGACGGACATCTTTTTGTACCCCGGAGTGCCCTTCCTGCGGACGGGAGCGATGCTGACCAATTTTCATCTACCGCGGACGAGCCTGCTGCTGCTGGTTTGCGGCTTTGCGGGAAAGGAACTGGCTCTGGCCGCATACCGGCACGCGGTGATGGAGAAGTACCGGTTTTACTCGTATGGGGACTGTATGCTGATTCTGTAGCTCTCAGCTCTCAGCTAATGGCTGATAGCTAATGGCTGAAAGCTTGTTCAAGCCGTCCCCGTCTTAAACGGAATCACCTGTGCTCCCTTGGGCTCGATCAAATGCAGGATGCGGTCGAGTTCGTCCTCCTGGATCGGCTTGGGGATTACAAAACGGCGGTCGCCTTCGAAATCGTTGGTAAGCTCGGCGTCGTAGCCGTCGGAGAGCAGGATGAAGCCGCCGACGCGCGAGTGCATGCGCTCGGAAAGCTCCACCCAGTTGAGACCGGGAGCATGCAGGCTGCAGAAGGCGGCGTCGAATTTCATCCGCTGGGCCATGTCCAGGGCGGTGTCGGTGTTGTTGACGGGAACCACGCGGAAGCCGCGGCCGGAGAGGAGCGCAAGGATCTGCCGCTGCGCGGCGTCGTCTGGTTCGACCACCAGAGCGGTCATGCGGCGCGAGGAATCGTGGGGTGTGCTGGCGGCAGCCGCCGGCGCAGAACGTTCGCGGACGGAAGCTGGGAGTTCGATTTCGAAGCGGGGATCGGAGTTGCCTTTGTCGATGAGGCGGACCTCGCCGCCGTGTCCGCCGATGACGCCGCGGGTGACACCAAGAACTGCGGCGGTTTCTTCGGTGCTGCGCAACTCGGCTGGCGCGGTGAAAGATATCTCGACGAGCACGCGCCTGGCGAGCAGGCTCGTGCGCAAGGTAATGGTCTTCTGCTCGGCGCGCGCCAGCGCCTGCTCCGCGTAGACCAGGAGGTTGAGAAAGACCTGTTCAAGTTGTCCGTGGGAGCCCAGCACGAGCATCGGCTCGGGCGACACCAGGTTGCGCACGCGGATGCCGGAGGCCTTCAGATCGCTTTCGCGAAACTCCACAAGGTTGGCCATCAGCCTGCTGATATCGACCGACCTGGCTTCCAGTTGTTCGGCGGCGGCAAAGGATACCAGGCGGGAAACCATGTTGGAGGCTTTGGCCGCTTCGCTGGCGATGGCCGAAATTTCGCGCTCAACCGACCCGCTGTGGACCTTGTCAATTGCCTTATGGGCGAGATCCTTGATGTGGGCCAGCGGGACCTGGAGCTCGTTGACGACGCCGGAGATCAGGCGTCCGATGGCGGCCAGCTTTTCGGTGCGGAAAAGCTGCTCCTGAACGGAGCGCTGATCAAGCAGCCGGATGGCCACGCCGATCTGGTTGCCGAGGTGCTGCGCCAGCGCCTGGACGTCGGCGCTGAAATCGCGAACCTTGTCGTCCTGATCCAATTCGAGGACGCCCACCACTTCGTTCTGCGCCATCATGGGCACGAACAGAAGACTCTTGGGAACGCGCTCGCCGGCGCCTCCGGCAATGGGGAATGGGCTGCGGTCGATATCGGGGATGACCAGCAGGGTGCGGTAGTGGAAGCAGGCGACGGCGCCGGCTGGCGTGCCGCCCGGCGGCGAGGAAAGCGAAATGGATGCTGGCACGCCGCGCTCGTCGACCACGGCGTCGAGGGTCTTGGCGGTGCGGTTATAGACGTAGAGTTGTACGCGGGTAACTCCGAGGATTCCGGGCAAGGCTTCGGAGATCCGCTGCAGGATGGTCAGTGAGGAGGAAGCGCCCAGAATCTCTTCGCCGAGCTGGTATGTCTTGCGCAGTTTCTTGCGCTGGCTGCGGAGGCGCCGTTCCCGGCTCCACAGGAACAGGCCAAGCAGCAAAAGACCGGCGACGGCGCCGCCAACCGCGGGCAGCGAAAAAGAGCTGGGACGGCCGATGGCAATCACGTCCCTGCTCTCGGCCACCATGAGTTGCCACCCGTTGTTGTAGGGCGGTGTAGGGCAGTATTGAATGGCGACGCCAGTGGCGCGCACGGTATCTTCCCGAAAGATGTGGTTGAGAGTCGGTCTCTGGTGTCCGGGAAGCTGTGGGATGAAGACCCTGAGCGGCTGTTTGGCACTGCCCATCATGATCACCGCGCCGCCGGCATTGTAGAAATCGTCCAGCACAGAGCCTTCGACGGTTACCAGCCTCCCGGAGTAGGCGAACCCCTGCAAATCCCTGGGTGAGACGCGAATCGGCGCCGGGGGCTTCTGGTGCCCCAGCACCGCTACGGAATCGGGCTCGACTACGGCAAGACCGTATTGCATCGCGACCTTGCCCTGTACCTCGATCTCATCGCCGGGATGCATTGCTTCCAACGCGGAATTGCCGGACGGCAGCTTGAGGACCCCGCCGTAGTGCTCGTCCTGGATGGCCACCATCATGTAGTCGAGGACATGGAAAGCAGGCGCGGACATGACGCCGCTGACGATGACGGGCTGTCCTATATGGACCGGCGAATAGTCGGCGGCATCGCGACGGTTGAGCTCGGTGAGGGAGATGCGCTTCTGGGCGAGAGCAGGGAAATGGCTCAGAAGCAAGACGGCACCGAGAGCCGCCCCGCGCCAACCCCTCAGGCCGGATGCAACTGCGCTTGAAGCCATGACTCCAATTCCCCGCTTAAGAAATTATCGATGGTAAGGGCCGTACTAGGCAAGTTGACATAGGTAGTACGGAGACCGATTACCGGCATACCCGCAGCCGTTGCTGCGGCCACGCCCGAGGGCGAGTCCTCGAACACCACGCAGCTTTGGGGCTGGACGCCAAGCAGTTGCGCTGCCAGGAGATAAATGTCCGGATAGGGTTTCGGACGAGCTACCTGGCTGCCGCAAAGGACCACCCGAAAGTAGGGGCGCAGCCCGGCGCGATCGAGCAAAAAGTCAATGTTTTCAATCTCGGCGTTGCTCGCGACCGCCATCGCGAGATCGCGGTACCTGCGGAGGAACTCAACGGCTCCTGGCACGAGCATCTGCTCCAGATGAGCGGCGATCATTTCGCGATAGAACGATTCCTTGGCCTTGCCACGAGCGGCCACTTCTTCCGATGGAAGATCACTGCCGAAAAAGTCGCGCACGATCTCGTCATTGCGCCGGCCGTACATGCGCTCGATCATGGCGTCAGTGGTGTCGACTCCATAGCGGCGATTGAAGTGGATCCATGCTTCCTTGTGCGCGGCATTGGAGTCCACCAGCACTCCATCCATATCGAAGATCAGAGCCGGCCAGGAGCGCAGCGAACCGGTCACGTCGGCGATTCCTCAGCCCGCAGGGCAGAACTCATCCAGGCCAGATAATTCTCGGCGCCTTCGACGATGGGCAAGGCGAGGATTTCGGGAACCTCGTAGGGATGAATTTTTTCCAGCCCTGCTTTGAGCGCCGGAAAAAGATCGCGGGAAGTCTTGATCAGCAGCAGGACCTCGCCGCTGTTCTCCAGACGACCCTGCCAGCGGTAGAAACTGCGCAACCCCGGAACCACACTGACACAAGCTGCCAGTTGGCCTTCGACGAGCGCGCGGGCAATACGCTCCGCATCGGACTCGCCGGCGCAGGTGCTGAGGACAACAATCTTGTCGGTCATTTAAAAAAAGTGCGAGGTACTGCCGGCTCGCAATGTTACTATTATCTTCCAGGCTCCTCTCGCGATGAAAGCTCCGCTGACGCGATTTGCATATGTCATCGTATTTCTGATCGTGGTGACTTATGCATTTTTTGCGTACCCGAAGGGCATGCACGCGTGGCAGGAGAAGCAGAATCAGATCCAGCAAATGGAAAAACGCAACGCCGTGCTGGCGCAGGAAGTGGAGCGCAAAAAGGAGCACGTCAACCGCTTGAAAGACAACCCGGCGGAGCAGGAACTGGAGATTCGCAAGCGGCTGAAACTGCTGAGGCCCGATGAGAAGTCGTACATTGTGGGCGAGCCAGGCGGGGCCGCGGCGCATTAGGTGGCGAAGCGCATCATGATTGCGGTGGTCGGCGCGGGAATCGGCGCGCTGGCGGGGTTGCTGGTGGATTACCTCGGCGCCGGGGTGACGGCGCTGTGGATTTGCGCGGCGGCGGGGGCGGTCGTGCCGCAGTTCTTGCTCGGCCCTCCCGGGCGGTGATCCTGGTACGGCATCAACCATAATTGGTCTTGATCGCCGGGCTTCCGCACATTAGAGTCAACAGAGGGAGAAAAAACAAGAATGCCCTTTTGTGCGACTTGCGGTGCTCCAGTAGAAGGCCGATTCTGTGCGAAGTGCGGCAACCCGGTTGCGGCGGCGCCCGCCGCCGGGGGTTCGGCGGCTCCGATAGGGTCCGCTCCTGCAGGAGGAGGTACGATGCCGCCGCCGGCCATGCAGACAGCCGCACCAATGGCCGACAACGTAGCCTCGGCTCTGGCTTACATCTTCATCGTCAATATCGTCTTCCTGGTGATCGCTCCGTACAATCGGAATCCGACGGTGCGCTTCCACGCGTTCCAGTCGCTATTCTTCGACATCTTTTGCATCGTGCTGTGGATCGGCATGGGCATCGTATTGGGCATCGTAGCCAGTGTGGTCGGGTTCTGGACGATATGGCCGCTGTATTGGCTGGTTCGGCTGGCGGTTTTCCTGGCGTGGGTCTACCTGTTTGTCCAGGCATACCAGGGCAAGACGGTCGTATTGCCTGTAATCGGACCGCTGGCCCAGCAGCAGGCCCGCGTGTAATGCACGGCGGGGACGTGAAACGCGAAGCGGCGCCGCGCGTCTGAGTAGTGTGATTCGGTCATCAGCCGTGCTGTGCCTGGCTGCCGTGTGCAGCACGGCCCAGCCTCCAAAAGTCGGCGACATCAATCTCTATGGGCTGCGGAGACAATCGGCCGACCGGCTGTTGAAAGCGGCGGGTGTCGAGCCCGGTGGGACTCTGCCACCCTCCAAGGGCGACCTCGAGGAGAGGCTGGAGGCGGTGCCGGGAGTGGTTGCGGCGCGGGTGGAGGCGCTTTGCTGCGAGGGCCCGAATGTCACGGTGTTCATCGGGATTGAGGAGCGAGGCGGGCCGCATTTCGAGACCCGAACCGCGCCATCGGGCACTGCGGTGCTGCCGGAGGACCTGGTCGCGGACTACCGCGAGTTTCTTGGCGCAGTGGAACGAGCCGCAAGCCGGGGTTCGGCCGCCGAGGACTACACCAGCGGCGAAGCCCGGACGGACGACCCGGCGGCGCGGGTTTTCGAGGAGCGATTCCGCGCTTTCGCCGCGGAGAATCTGAACCTGCTGCGCGACGTGCTGCGGAACGGCAGCGAAGCCGAGCAGCGTGCTGTGGCGGCCACAGTGATCGGGTACGTGCCAAAGAAGGACCAGGTCCTGAACGATCTTCAATACGCCTTGCAGGACGCGGACGAAAGCGTGCGAGCCAACGCGGTGCGGTCGCTGAAGGCGATCGCGGTGCTGGCGCAGAAGCGTCCGGAGCTGGAATTGAAGGTCTCGCCGACCTGGTTTGTGGAGATGCTCAATTCGCTGGTGCTGAACGATAAACTCCGGTCGGCCGAGGCACTGCTGATCCTGACGAACCAGCCAAACCCCGGGGCACTGGACCTCGCACGCGAGCGCGCAGTGCCGGCGCTGATCGAGATGGCGCGCTGGAAGACGCTGCGTTACGCGCTGCCGGCTTTTCTGCTGGTGGGACGCATCGCGGAGATTCCGGACGCAGACCTTCAAGCGCAGTGGCAGAAGGGCGATCGGGACACAGCGCTGAAGAAGGCGATGGCCGCGCCGCCGAAAACGCGCAAGTAAGCGACAATGGCAGTGGATGGCGATTAGCCGACGCGAGATTCTGGCCGGTATGGCCGCGGCCGCGGTGGGCGCCGCACAGCAGCAAGGGCCGATTCAGCCGCCCCCGGATGGTCCGCGGGTGCCGCGCCCGCGGGGAGCGCCCAAGCCGCGCACCGCTCCGGCGGTTTGCCTGTATTCGCAGCAATTGATCCGGATCGAGTACGATTCCCTGGGCATGGTGCTGCGCGACCTGGGCTTCGATGGCTGCGACCTGGCGGTGATCCCCGGCGGGCACGTGCCGCCGGACAAGGCGGGCTCGGACCTGATGCGCGCGATCGAGGCGGTCAGCGGCGTGGGCTTGGACGTGCCGATCCTCACGACGGCGGTGACCAACGGCGGCGATCCCAGCGGGCGGATGATCCTGAGCATCGCTGGATTCATGGGTGTCCCGATGTTCCGTCCGGGCTACTGGCACTACGGAAACGCGCCGGATATCGAGGCGCGGCAGGCGGAAGTGCAGCGGGAGATGTTGGGCCTGGCGTCGATCGGGCGGGCCTACAACGTGGCGATGGCCGTGCACAACATGGCGGGCGACAACGTAGGCGCGAGCCTGTTCGAGCTGAGCACCATGCTTCGCGGGATCGATCCGCGGTGGGTGGGGTACGATTTCGATCCGGGCTATGCAACCGAAGAGGGCGGCGGTGGCGGATGGAGCACGGCATTGCGGCTGGCCCTGCCCCGCCTGAAGGCGGTGATGGTAAGGGATTTTTATTGGGCGAAGGACGGTGGTGCCTGGAAGGCGGCGCCGTGTCCATTGGGTGAGGGGATGGTGGATTGGGGAAAGTTCTTCGCGGCTCTGGCCAAAGTGCGCTTCACCGGCCCGGTGACGATTGAGGTGAAGTATCCGGCAAAAGACGAACTGGGGGCCATCCGCAAGGACCTGGAGTTCGTGCGCAAGCAGTTGGCGGCGGTCTGGCCGGCGGGATAGCAGGGTGCGTCAGAGAGACGTGCCGGGGTCTGAGATCTTGTCGGGCTCCGGGACGGGCGCGGATTCCGGGACCGGAGGATGCTCTTGAGGTTGGGGTTCGACAGCCGGTGGCGTCTCCACCACGTTTCGTACCGGGGTACGCGGGGCGTCGGCGAGAACCTGCTCGCACTCGCAGCAGTCGCTGCAGCAGAAACACTTTTCGCAAAGGTGGTTGTCGCAGGCATCCTTTGTGCACCGGGCACAGATGCGGGTGGAACCCTCTCCGCAGATGCTGCACGTGAAAACGGGTGTGGCGGTCATTTTTTCCTTTGGGTGGGAGGTGTAGCCAACAGCATGGCGCGGCAGCGCTGGGCTTCCTGGTCCATGACTTCGAACTGCTGCTCGCGCTCCGCCGCGAGGCGGACCAGGTAGCTGCGGAAGCGCCCGCGATTGGCTCCGCTCTCGGCGAAGGTGGCTGTCAGCGATTGGGCCAGGGAAGCGTTCTGATACCTGCGCGTGGCATCTTCGAGAGAGAGGATCATGATTTCGAGCCCCTCGAAGCGAAAGTACAACTGAAGGCCGGCCGACAGCTTCTCCGGGTTCTTGGCCAGCAGGCTGGCTTCCGTGGTGATGGCGCGGGCCTGATCCTTGGCCGATTTTAGCTGAGCCGCGTAGGTCTCCGACCCACCGGGAAACCACTTCTCCGGTGTCACCTGATCGAGGAGAGGCATCAGACGCGCTGTGTCCTTGCCGACCTCCTGGAGGACGACACCCATATCCCACGTCGGCTCAAGGCCGGGTGGAAGTGGATTCTGAGCGAATGCCGCGACGGCGAGGGAAAGACACAGAATCAGCCGCACGCTTTCAATCTAGCATGCGCGGCTAACCACCACCGCCACCGCCTCCGGGCGGAGGTGGAGATCCGGTGCCGGGAGCCGGCGGAGAGCCCGTGCCTGTACCGTTAGTGCCGTTCCCCGTGCCGGTCGGCTTGCCCTTGTCGCCCTGCTGGGCGCCTCCGGTGGTGGCTGCCGGGACATTGCCACCGCCGCCGCCACCGCCACCGGGGCGATTGTAGATGTAGTCGTACAAACCCCGCTGGGCGAGCTGGTAGGCCTTGTGCAGCAGGTTGCCACGGTCTGCGAGTGGCCGCAGCGGCTGGTTCGGATAAACCCGAATCGACTGGCCGGGGGCCAGGTGGACATCGCTGGAAGGACGGAGCAAATGGTGCACGTCCACGATGCCTTCATCCAGGCTGACGAAGGTGGTGCCGTCTTCGTCTTCCACGTCGACGTCGAAGATGGTACCGCGCACGGAGATGAGCGCGGTGGGGGTGGTCACGTTGTTGGGATTGGGAATGCCGGGCAGGTGCTGGATCACGACCTTGATCTTGCCCAGCCAGACGTTCACCAGGTCGCCGACGCTGTTGGTCTTGCGGTAGACTACCTCGGAGTTCGGGAAGACCTCGAAAGTACTGCCGTCCGCAACCTGAAATTTCGCGTAGCCATCGGAGCCGGTCTTAATCGTGTAACCGGGCCTGACCTCGCCATTGTCCATCAGGGCGAAGGTATAACCGGAGGCATCTTTGACGATGGAGACGCGCCCGGTCTGGACGATTACTTTGGCGGAATCCTGGGCGTGGAGCGGCGCCAGGGACACCGCGAGGGCGGCCGCGGTCAGCAGCGCGTGCAAGGCCCGCCCGTACGTAAGTCGCCTCGGCATACTGGACGCTAGCCTACAGTCTAGCACCAAACTTGCTTTGCACCCAGGGGACCGTGGTTAACCAGTGGCTACAAATAACGTAAATTCAGCAGTTTGGTCTCGGACAACGGGGTCGCAATCGGGTAGAATAAGATCTACTGTGTGTCAGAAGGATACAGTGCGCAGAGCAGGACGGTATGTAACTTTGGCTCTGGTACTGGTCTGCGCCGCGGCCGGGCAGTCCGCTAACTGGCGGCAGGTCGGTTCCTACGACGTGGAATTGATGCTGGCTTCGCCGGCGACCGGACCGGTGGACATGGTGTGGTTCGGTGCCGATGGACGGCTGTATGCGCGGGCGCGATCCGGAAAGACCTTCGAGACCACTGACTTTGAAATCTGGCTGCCGAGCGCTGCCGCGGTGGAGTCCCCGGCTCAGGTGGAACCGCGGACCGCGAGAATCCCGGAGTCTGGTGCCAGGGTGATCGCCGCCAGCTTCGGCCACATCTACGCGCTGGGGAAGAACCTGTTCCGGTCCGATGACGGCGGGCTTACCTGGAACAATCTCACCGCGTTCCGGACGGAATCGGTGATCGGCACGGGACAACGCAGCGTGGCCGTCGGGCCGAACGATCAAATCGTGGTGGCCAACGATTTCGGGGTGTGGCGCTCGCTGGATGGCGGGCTCTCATGGGCGGGCCTTAACCAGGGGCTGCCCAACCTGCCGGTGAAACGGATTCTGGCCACGCCGCAGGGGACGAACGGCACGCGCGTGGCCGCCGACAACCTGGGCACGATCGAACTTGCTCCCGGCAGCGGCGTGTGGCAGCCCGTGCAGGACAATTCGGTTGCGATGGAAGCCAGCGTGTTGCGCGGGCTTTCGCAAGTGGTGAACGCGGACGTGCGGTCGTTCCGCGCGGCACCGGGGTACATCTATTTCGGGAGCAGCGACGGCCGCATCTGGGTTTCGGCGAACGGGGGCACGCCGCAAGCGGGCGACACAAACGGCGCCAGCGGACCGGTGGAGAAGATCCTGGTGGACTCGGCGCAGCCGCGGGCGGCGCTGGCCGTGGTCGGCGGACCGCGCGGACCACACGTGCTGCGCACGACCAACGGCGGCCTATTCTGGGACGTGTTGGACGGCAGCACGCTGCCGAATGCTCCGGTACATGGAGTCGCGGCGGAGTGGAGCAGCGGAGCGGTGTACGTGGCGGGCGACAAGGGCGTTTTCTGGACGCGCACCGAACTCGACCAGGCCAGCACGGCGGCGCCGAACTGGACGAGCCTGAATCGCGGGCTTCCGGACACCGCGGCCACGGATGTCCAATTGGATACGTCGGGCGTGCAGGTTTATGCCGCGCTGGACGGCTATGGCGTCTACTCGGCCGTCGCACCCCACCGGGCGCGCAATCTCCGGCTGGTGAACTCGGCGGATTTCAGCACGCGACCGGCCGCGCCCGGCGGGCTGCTCAGCGTGATCGGCGGCCGGGTGAATTCCGCGAGCGGCGGAGAGTTGAATTACCCCGTGCTGGCGGCAGCCGACGACGCCTCGCAGATCCAGGTGCCGTTCGAGGCCGCCGGCCCGAATGTGACGCTGGCGCTGGTGACGAACAATGGCCGGGTGCAGGTCGGCATGCGCGTGCTGCCGGTATCGCCGGCGATTTTTGTGACACAAGATGGGGCCCCGATGCTTCAGGATGCCGACAGCGGTCTGCTGCTCGACGCGCGCAACGCGGCGAAGAGCGGGGCGCGCGTGCAGATCTTCGCCACGGGGTTGGGTAAAGTGAATCCCGATTGGCCGACGGGGATGCAGGCGCCCCTGGAGAATCCACCGGCGGTGGCGGCATCCATTCACGCGTTCCTGAACGGCATGCCGATTCCGGTGACGCGCGCTACGCTGGCGCCGGGATACATCGGGTTCTACCAGGTGGAAGTACAGCTTCCCGCGATCAATAACGCCGGCGTGAACGAGCTGTACATCACGGCGGGCGGGGTGGAGAGCAACCGCGTCCCGATCGTCATCGAGCAATAAACCGGCTGTCCCGGGTTACCGTGCGCACGATCATCGAGCCGTTCCGCATCAAGAGCGTGGAGCCTCTGCACCACACCACACGGGAAGAACGCGAGCGCTTGCTGGAGGAGGCAAGCTATAACCTCTTCCTGATCGAGGCGCGGCACATCCTGATCGACCTGCTGACCGATTCGGGGACGAGCGCCATGTCCACCGAGCAGTGGGCGGCGGTGATGCGGGGCGACGAGAGCTACGCCGGCAGCGAGAGCTTCTTCCGGCTGAAGCGCGTCGTGGACGGCCTGGCGGGGTTCCGGCACATGGTGCCGGCGCACCAGGGGCGGGCGGCGGAGCGGATCCTGTTCACGGTGATGTGCCAGCCGGGGCACGTGGTGCCTTCCAACACGCATTTCGACACCACCCGGGCCAACATCGAATTCACGGGCGCGCGCGCCGTAGACCTGCCGATTCCGGAGGCGGCGGACACGCAGGCGCGGCTGGACTTCAAAGGCAACATGGACGTGGAGGCCCTGGAGTCGCTGATCGCACGCGAGGGCGAAGACAAGATTCCGCTGGTGATGCTCACCGTGACCAACAACAGCGGAGGCGGGCAGCCGGTCTCCATGGGCAACATCGCGGCGGTCCACGCGGTGTGCGCGCGGCACGGCATCCCGCTCTACCTGGATGCCTGCCGGTTCGCGGAGAACGCCTGGTTCATCCGCCAGCGCGAGCCGGGATACGCGGATTGGACTCCGAAACGGATCGCCCAGAAGATGTTTTCGTATGCCGACGGTTGCACGTTCTCGGCAAAGAAGGATGCATTCGCCAACATCGGCGGGCTGCTGTGTACCAATGACGACCGCGTGTTTCAGCAGGAAACGAACCTGTTGATTCTGACCGAAGGATTTCCCACTTACGGCGGGCTGGCGGGGAGGGACCTGGACGCCATCGCCGTGGGACTGGAAGAAGTGCTGGACCCGGACTATCTGCAATACCGGATCGTGAGCACGGGATACCTTGGGAGGCATATCGCGGATCACGGAGTGCCGATTGTGGAACCGCCGGGCGGCCATGCGATCTACATCGATGCGGCGCGCATGCTGCCGCACATTCCGAAGGAGCAGTTTCCCGGGCAGGCGCTGGCGGTGGAACTCTACCGGCACGCGGGGATTCGCGGCGTGGAGATCGGGACGCTGATGTTCGGCGATGCGGCGCGTCACGAGCTCCTGCGGCTGGCCATTCCTCGGCGGGTATACACGCAGAGCCATATCGACTACGTGGTGGAGGCGATTCTCGAAGTAAACGCGCGCAAGGAGCAGATTCGAGGGATGCAATTGGTGGAGGCGCCGCCTTTCTTGCGGCATTTCAGCGCGCGGCTGCGGCCCCTGGCAGGCTGAAATCGATGCCATTGAAGACGCTCACCGAGTACGAGGAACTGGCGCGGGTGGCGCACGGGCACTTGTGCGCAGGGCAGATTTTAGGCCTGCGCATGGCGCTCTGCGGGCTTCGGCTGCTGGAGATGGATGACCCGTTGGGCCGGGATCGCAAACGGCTGGTGACTTACGTCGAGATCGACCGGTGCATGACGGACGCGATCGGCGTGGTGACGGGGTGCCGGCTGGGGAAACGCGCGCTCAAGTTTCGCGATTTCGGAAAAGCGGCGGCGACGTTCTGCGATCTGGCAGGACGTCGGGCCGTGCGCGTTTCGGCACGCGAGAGCTCGAAGCAGCGCGCCCGGGAGATGTACCCCGAGATCGCGGGGAACAACCAGCAGCAGATGCGCGCATACCGAGAGCTGCCGGATGAAGAACTGTTCGAGATCCAGTGGGTGCGGGTGGCGACGCCGCCGGAAGACCTCCCCGGCTACAAAGCCCCGCGTGTGGTTTGCGCGCAATGCGGCGAGGGGATCAGCTTTGCCCGCGAAGTGACGTACCAAGGGCGCGTGCTGTGCCGCGCCTGCGCCGGTGAAGGCTACTACTCTCCGCTCTGATGTTGAGATATTACATCACCGATCGACATTCGGCGGGCGGCATGGAAGCGATGATACGCTTCGTGGAGCGGGCGCTCGCCGAAGGAGTGGAGCGGATCCAGGTGCGCGAGAAGGACCTGGGAGCGCGCGAGTTGTGCGCTGTGGTCCGCCGCGTCCTGGCGCTTCCGAACCCGCACGGAACGCCGATCCTGGTGAACACGCGAACCGATGTCGCGCTCGCCTGCGGGGCCCATGGCGTGCATCTGAGCGGCGGCGCGATCGAGCCGCGCGAGCTGCGGCGGATCGTGCCGGCGGGATTTCTGATCGGGGTCTCGACGCACTCGATCGATGAGGTGCGGGCGGCCGCAGGTGAGGGGGCGGACTTTGTGGTGTTCAGCCCCGTATTTCCGGCCATCTCCAAGGCCGTCTACGGGCCGCCCGTGGGACTCGAAAAACTGCGCGAGGCGACCGGTGCGGTCCGGATTCCGGTGCTGGCATTGGGAGGCATCACGCGTGAAAACGCCGGCGCGTGCCTGGCGGCGGGCGCGGCGGGTATTGCGGGCGTCTCGTGGTTTCAGAGATGAAACTGCCTACAAGAATCGCTATAATCGAGACTAGTAGGAATACAATTCAGCATGCCCGGAGCAACAAAAGCTATCAAAACCTTCTCCCTGGACAAGGAGATTCTCGTCGAAGTGAAGCGCACCAAAGGAAAGCTGTCCGAGAGCGAGCGTGTGAACGGATTGCTCCGATCAGCTCTTGACCTCGAGCGCCGCACTGCACTTGCCGAAGAGGCTGCGCTGTTTTTCGCACGCCAGAGTGACGATCGGTTGGAGCGGCGGGCATATGAGGCGGCCGGACTGGCCGCGTGGAAACGCGACTCGTGACGCTGCGGCGGCGTGCGGCTCCCCCCGGCTGGTTTCCGAAGCGTGGGGAGGTCTGCCTGATTTCACTGGACAAGGAGCGGCCGGCGATTGTCATTTCTTCGGATGCGCTGAACCGCCACTCTCTCCACATTTCCGTTGTACCGGTCTCTACAGCGGAACACCGCGTCTTCAGTTTGCGTCCCCGGTTGCGCGCGGGCTCGGGCGGGCTTGATCGCGAGTCGTGGGCGAAATGCGATCAGGTGACAACCGTTGCCAAATCACGAGCGGTCTATCCACCGCTGGGCGTGCTGGAAACTGCGGATCTGGCACGCATCGAGCTGGCCATCAAACAGGCGCTGGAATTGCCCTGGAGAGCACGTCCGGAGTTCGGTGTGCCCGGTTACTGCTCTGGCGCGACATAGCCGCGGCGCCACGCGGGATAGACCTTCGCCATGCCGGGCGGCGGCTGCACTTCCACCCGCACGCGATGATAGCGGCCGTCGTTTTGCAGCGACGCCGGGCTGTAGCTCACGATGTACTCGGAGCGAATGTGATTGCTGAGATCTTCGACGGCTGCCGGAAGGTCGGTCATATGGCGCACCCAGATGGCGCGTCCGCCGGTCTCATCACAGATTTTCTGGACGAACCGGGACCGCTCGATGATACTCAGGGCGTAGACGCGCACGTCGGCCTCGCGCAGGATGGAGAGTAGCTCGCCCTCGGAGTAGCGGCTGTTGTTGTCGTTGCCGTCGGTCAGGACCACGAGCGACTTGCGCTGGTACTTGCCCTTGCGCACGTGCTGCGTGCCCAGAATGATGGCGTCGTTCAGCGCGGTCCAGCCCTTGGCTTCGACCCCGTCGAGAGCGTGCCAGAGGTCGGAGGGATTGCGCGTAAAAGGCGCGGCCAGCTCGGCGGTATCGCTGAAACGGACCAGGAAGAACTCGTCGAGGATGTTGGTCGTCTTCAGAAATTCGTCGAGCGCGGCGCGCGTATCGGCGATCCGCGGCTTCATGCTGCGGCTGGTGTCGAAGATAATGCCGGCGGAAATCGGGGCGTCTGAAACCGATAGGGAGGCGATGGGCCGCTCGACCTCGTCTTCGAAGATACGAAAGCTGGCTTCCGAGAGTCCCAGAATGGGCGCGCCGGCGGGATCGGTGACCGTGACGGGAATCTGGACAAGATGGACATCCGTCCGCAGATTGGCGCGCAATGCAAGCGTGCGTTCGGGGCGGGCGCGCGGGGTGATGGTGACGTGTTCCTGCGCAAACACTACGCTGCCGCCGATGGCGGCGAGGTACAAACCAAGGATAGGGGCCCTCAAACCGTTCTCCGTAGGGCAAACAGTATATCAGTCTGCGGCGCGCAATGCTTTCACCCGATCGCGAATCTGTGCGGCTTTTTCGAATTCGAATTTGCGCGCGGCTTCCCGCATGCGCTCCTCGAGCTCCCGGATCAGTCCGGCGCGCTGCTCGGGTGTGAGGTTCTCCGTTTCCTCGTCGGCTTCCAGGGGGACGGTGACGTAGTCCGCCTCGGCAATGGCGACAAGGCTCATGTCGATCGGCTTGATGATCGATTGAGGCGTGATATTGTGGCGCTCGTTATACTCGGCTTGGGTTTGCCGCCGGCGGGCGGTTTCGTCGAGCGCCTTGCGCATGCTGTCGGTGACGACGTCGGCGTACAGGATGGCGTGGCCTTCGACGTGGCGCGCGGCACGGCCGATGGTTTGAATGAGCGAGCCCGAGCTCCGCAGGAACCCCTCTTTATCGGCGTCGAGAATGGCCACGAGTGATACTTCCGGGAGATCGAGGCCCTCGCGCAAGAGATTGATGCCGATCAAAACGTCGAACTCGCCGCGCCGCAGGTCGCGCAGGATCTTGATGCGATCGAGGGTCGACACCTCGGAGTGGAGATAGCGGCAGCGCACGCCGACTTCGGAGTAGTACTCGGCCAGATCTTCGGCCATGCGCTTGGTGAGGGTGGTGACCAGCACTCGCTGCCCGGCGTCGACGCGCTGGCGAATTCCCCCGAGCAGGTCATCGACCTGGCCCTTGACTGGGCGGACCTCCACGGTCGGGTCGAGCAGGCCGGTGGGGCGGATGATCTGCTCGACCACCACGCCGGCGGCCTTTGTGAGCTCGTACGGCCCGGGAGTCGCGGAGACGTAGACGAGCTGGTTGACGCGATGCTCGAACTCCTCGAAGGTGAGGGGACGGTTATCAAGGGCGCTGGGCATCCGGAATCCGTGCGCTACCAGGACCTCTTTGCGCGAGCGGTCGCCGTGGTACATGCCGTGAAGCTGGGGGATGGTCTGATGGCTCTCGTCGATGAAGATGACGGAATCGTGCGGGAGATAGTCCAGAAGAGTGGGCGGCGCCTCGCCCGGGAGGCGGTTGGAGAAGTGGCGGGAGTAGTTCTCGATGCCGTGGCAGTAGCCGATCTCTTTGATCATTTCGAGATCGAAGAGCGTGCGCTGCCAGAGGCGCTGGGCCTCGATGTGCTTGCCTTGCTTGAGCAGCTCGGGATGCCACCATTCGAGCTCGTTACGGATGCTCTCCATGGCCTGCTCCTTGGTCTCCACCGACATGACGTAGTGCGTCTTGGGGTAGATGGGCAGGCGCTGATAGGTCTGGCGCACCTGGCCGAGCAGGGGATCGATCTGTGAGAGGCTCTCCACTTCGTCGCCCCAAAGCTCGATGCGGTAGGCGTTGTCGTCGTAGGTGGGGTAGACCTCGATGACATCGCCGCGGAGGCGGAAGGTGCCGCGCTTGAAATCGGCGTCGTTGCGGTCGTAGAGGATCTCCACCAGCTTGGAGACGATCTGATCGCGCGACACGCGCTGGCCCTTTTCCAGCATCAGCAGCATGCCGTAGTAGGCTTCAGGCGAGCCCAGGCCATAAATGCAACTTACGCTGGCCACGATGACGCAATCGCGGCGCTCGAAAAGAGACTTCGTGGCCGCCAGGCGGAGCTTGTCAAGCTCGTCGTTGATGGTGGCGTCCTTTTCGATGTAGACGTCGCTGGCCGGGATGTATGCCTCGGGCTGGTAGTAGTCGTAGTAGCTGACGAAGTACTCGACCGCGTTGTCGGGGAAAAACGATTTGAATTCGTGGTAGAGCTGCGCCGCCAGGGTCTTGTTGTGAGCCAGGATGAGCGAAGGGCGGCTGATTTGCTCAATCACCTTGGCCATGGTGAAAGTCTTGCCGGAGCCGGTCACGCCGAGGAGAACCTGGTGCTGCTCCCCTTCGCAGATGCCACGGGTCAATTCGGCAATGGCGGTTTCCTGATCGCCGCGGGGGCGGTAGCTCACCGCCAGTCGGAAGCCCATGGTTCTAGGGTGGCACATAAGGCGGCTGGCGCGGACCACGAACAACGATGGTCCCCGCCGCTCAGGGGTTCAGGAGAGCCTGGTAGACGGCCTGGTGCGCGATGGTGTCCATGTCCGGGCTGCCCGGGAGGATAACGCGCTGGATCATGCCGATGAAAACGATGTCGTTGGCTGGATCGATCCAGAACCAGGTGCCCGCGGCGCCGCCCCAGGTGAAGGTGCCCCGGCCCACGGTGTGGCTGATGAAGCCGGGGTCGGTGTAGATACCGAAGTCGAAGCCAAAACCGAAGCCGGGGTTGATCTGAAAGAAGCCGATGCCGAATTCGCGGGCTTCCCGCATGGCGGGAGGCAGGCGGTTGGTGCGCATCAGCGCCACGGTCGAGGGCGCCAGAATACGGACGCCGCCCAGTTCGCCGCCGTTGAGGAGCATCTGGCAGAAGCGGAGATAGTCGCCCGCGGTGGAAAGCAGTCCGCCGCCTCCCGAGGGCATGGTGGGCTCTTTGGAGTAATCCATCGCCACGTTGCCCCCATTGCTGGCTGCCAGGGCGCCGGCAGCATTGGCCGCGTAGAGGGTCGCGAACCGCCCGGACTTCTCGGGCGCGATGAAGAATGCCGTGTCCTTCATGCCGAGCGGCTGCCAGATGTTCTCCCGCATGAAGTCGCCGAGTTTCTTACCGGAAAGCTTTTCGATGAGATAGCCCTGAATATCCACGGAAACGCTGTAGACCCACCTGGTGCCGGGCTGATAGAGCAGCGGAAGGCCCGCCAGCTTGTCGATCATCTGTTTCAGATTGTCGGAACCGAGCACCCTGGCATCGCGGTACATCTTGTCGACGGGCGAGGTGCCGAAGATGCCGTAGGTGAATCCGGCGGTGTGGCTCATCAGTTCGGCCATGGTGGGGGCGTGCGCGGGATCTTCGAGGAGGGGCTTGCCATCTGCGTCTACCCCTTTGAAGACCTTGAGGTGGGCGAATTCAGGAATGTATTTGGCGATGGGGTCGCCGGGGATCCATTTGCCCTGCTCGAGGAGGATCATCAGGGCCACCCCGGTGATGGGCTTGGTCATGG
The DNA here is from genome assembly GCA_035578025.1 of Verrucomicrobiia bacterium. Lineage (GTDB taxonomy): Bacteria > Acidobacteriota > Terriglobia > Bryobacterales > Bryobacteraceae > Solibacter. The sequence continues at coordinate 7,672 of DATJYJ010000242.1, read as the reverse complement.
AGTAGATGCGGAAGATGGTGTCCTTCTCCATGGGCGCGCCGGAGGCCAGGTCGCGCTTGCCGTAGGTGCGGAAGTCGACAACCTTGCCGTGGCGCGCCAGTACCGTTACCATGCCGGCGAGCTGCTTGTCGTCGACGAGTTTCTGGAGCTGCGAGTGTAGTCGCTCGAGTCGCTGGGAAGAGAAACCGGCGGCCTCCGGGGTGGTTTGTGGAAGATCGCGCGGCTGGGCGGCCAGCGTAAGGGCTAAGAGTGCAGACAGAAAGATCCGCATGGGCAGCAAGTCTAGCAGACTCGGCGCTGGTGCGGAGCGCCTGGCGAGTCTGAGGGTTGGGAGAGAACCTCCACGGGGTGGAGCGCTTCACACGCATCGACTCGAGCACGATTCTCTGCCGCGCGACCGTCGGCGATCCACCGACGACGTGGACAATCAAGTATCCGTTTCTGGCGACGGCGACACCAGGGGAACCCGCGCGCTCGCGGACATCCTGGGCGGCGCCCCGGAAGCCGTCACGGAAGCCGGCGAGGCAAGCGGTCCTGTTTCTCTACACGGCCGGCTGTTCGCCCGGGCTGTTTTGTTGAAAATTTCCACATTTCTGGGCGGGGATTCCCCGGGCCTCGATGTTGCAAAACATCAAGCACATCGAAGACGTTGCAAATGACTATAGTGGAAGACCCCAACTGAATATTATAATAAGGTCTGAATAACTGATATATCGAATTTCTCTTCTACAATAGGAGTTCATAAATGGGGGTCATTCAAAACCGACTACCCAGGGCGCTCGTTGGTCTTTTGACACTGGCGCTAATGGCTGTGGCCGTCACGACCACATTGAGTGCGCAAACCACCACCACCTTGACGCCGCGCCTGGCCGTGCGGCCGGTGACAACCGGTGACCTGACGAATTACAAGTTGCCGACGGGCACGCAGCTTTCGGGTGGATTGAATACCGTCGCGCTTGGCGAGCCGTTGTATCTGGAGGTCCAGGTCGACGCCACCATTCCCGCGACCCAGGTTTCCGGAGTGATCTGGACGCTGACCATGAAGCCGTCCGGATCGAACGCCGCCCTGACCAGCAGTCCGCTGGGATCGAATGTCCCGGTATACGAGCCCTCGGACCGGCAGATCTACCAGGTGGCTGGACGGCAGTTGCTGCGTCCGGACGTCAAGGGAGAGTACATTGTGACGGCGATGGTCACCGCCGGAACCAGCGGGGCGACTTCCATCGCCCAGACTTACATCGCGGGCACGTATGTAGGCATTGCGGCCTGTAATGTGTGCCATGGCGGCGGTCTCGCGCAGGTCATGGTGCCTTCGTGGTCGAAAACCGCTCACGCCACGCTTTTCTCCAGCGGCATCAACGGACAGCAGGGGACCGGTTACGGCCCCAACTGCATTTCCTGCCACACGGTGGGGTATGACGCGAATTCCACGGTGAACAACGGCGGATTCTCCGCGGTGGCCCGCCAACTGAACTGGACATTCCCCACTACCCTGCAGCCGGGCAATTTCGCGGCGATGCCGACCGCTCTGCAAAACCTGGGCGCCATCGAGTGCGAGAACTGCCACGGACCGGGCAGCGAGCACGCCAATAACGGCGGCAACTTGATCGCCATCTCGGTGCCTTCCAATACGGGACAGTGCAGCCAATGCCATGACGCCCCGACGCACCATATCAAGAGCAGCGCCTGGTACAACTCCATGCACGCTGTGACCACGCGCGATCCGGCGGGCAATGCGAGCTGCGTCGGCTGCCACACGGGCACGGGCTTCACCACGCGGATGGCAGGCAAAACGATCACCGATACGACCTATCATCCGATCGATTGCGCTACGTGCCATGAGCCGCATGGACAGACCACGCCCTCCACGTCCGCGCACCTGGTCCGCAACTCGGCGGCGCCGAAACTGGCTGACGGTACCGTCGTGAGCACCGCCGGCCTGGGCAGTCTCTGCATGCAGTGCCACCAGTCGCGGCAGAACGCCTCGACATACGTGGACAGCACCGCGGGAAGCGCCCACTATGGGCCGCACGAGGGTCCGCAGGCGGACATGCTGGCCGGCACCAACGGCTACACCTACGGGCAGCAGGTCCCCAGCTCGGCTCACCAGTACGTGGTTGACGATACCTGCGTGACGTGCCACATGCAGACCGTGGCCACGACCGATCCGGCGTTCCTGAAAGCCGGGGACCACACGTTCAAGACGACCTATGCTCCCGCCGGCCAGCCGGCCGAGAACCTGGTGGGCGCCTGCCAGGGCTGCCACGGCTCCGAGATCACGAGCTTTAATTTCGCGCTGTTCGACTACAACGGCGACGGCAAGATCGAAGGCGTGCAGACCGAGGTACAGCACCTGCTGGACCAGCTTTCCACCATGCTGCCGCCCAACAACTCGGTAAAGACTTCGTTGACGATCGACAATACGTGGACCAAGCCGCAGTTGGAAGCCGCCTGGAATTGGCTGTTCGTCACCAACGACGGCAGCCGTGGAGTCCACAACACGGCCTACACCGTGGGTCTGCTGAAGGCCTCCATCGCTAACCTGCAGCACAAGTAGGGCCTGCCTTCAGGAGGTCGGCCATGGGCGCGGACGACGAATGCGATCGAGCTCGCCGGCGAGTCCGCGCCCGGTTTTGCTAGACTCGTGGCCTGATCTCTATGCGTTTCGCCGCTGTCACGTGCGCCATAGCGAGTCTTACACTGCATGCGCAGGCTCCCATCCCCATCAAGGCAATCGTGGTCACGATGTTCGAGCGCGGCGCCGATACCGGCGATACGCCCGGCGAGTTCCAACTTTGGGTAGAGCGCGAGCATCTCGACCGGGTCCTTCCCCTGGCAGCCGGCTATCATCCTGTCCGCCTCAACGCGAATGGCGTCCTCGGCTTGCTGACAGGCGTCGGAACGGCAAAGGCTGCGGCCTCGGTGATGGCGCTCGGAACCGATCCCCGGTTTGATCTGACAAGGGCTTATTGGCTGGTGGCCGGCATTGGGGGCGGCGACCCCGCCGACGTGTCGCTGGGATCCGCGGTTTGGGCCGACCACGTGATCGACGGCGACATCGCGTACGAAATCGACGCCCGCGACGTTCCATCCGACTGGCCGACCGGGTACGTCCCGCTGCGCAAATCACGTCCGTACGAGCAACCGGTCCGGCGCGAATTGGAGGGCGAGATTTACACCCTGAATCCCGCGCTGGTCGATTGGGCCTACCGTCTCACCAAGGACCTCCCTCTCGCCGACACCGAGGGGATGCGCACCGCACGCGGCCGGTTTGCGGGCTTTCCCAACGCCCAGAGAGCTCCTTTTGTGACGCGCGGCGACACCATCTCGGCCAGCACCTTCTGGCACGGAGCGCGCATGGACGCATGGGCGAACGAATGGGTCCGCTATTTCACCGGGGGCAAGGGGAACTACATGATATCGGCCATGGAGGACACGGGGACCATGCAGGCCCTGACGTTCCTGGCCGCAGCGGGCCGGGTCGACCTCGATCGCGTGCTGGTGCTGCGCACGGTGAGCAATTACGACCGTGAGATTCCGGGAACGACTCCGGCGGAAAGCCTGAAGAACCTGGTAGGAGGAAACTATCCGGCCTACCTGCCGGCGCTGGATGCCGCCCAGCTTGTGGGAAGTCGCGTGATCCATTACCTCGTGCAACACTGGGCCGAGTGCGAGAGCCGCGTCCCGCGGTGAATTCACGGCCGCTCTTCATGAATCCACCTTTGTTTCGGAGCCACTTGGCGATTTCCGGCCCCGGTCCCCCGCCCTCTCGTGCTATCGTTCCCCGCGGGGGGCTTTGTGCGCTCCGCTCCATCCCCTCCCCAGGCTCCCCCAACGGACGCAAGCAGCGTGTTTTACAAAACGAACCTGGGATGTAATTGAAAACAAAGACGAATGCTGAAAAACACGACACCATCAGGCGCGAACCGGCGCCTCTGGCTGGTCGCCTCGCGCCGGGATCCCCGTGTCCCCGGATCTATCCAGCTCCTTGCGGAATAGCGGATTCTCCGGGTGCTGAGTGGCCAGCTCCTGCAGAAACTTCCGGTTTTCAACCACGCGCGAGGCACCGGCAAAAGTCCGTTAACGCGAGGTTGAAAAAAATCTTCGCGTTATTTTCAGCGTCTTAGACCTTTTTCTGGCAGAGTGCCTCAAAGTGCCATTGCTAGCATGTGGCTGGAGAGGCGGTTTGCGGCAATACCGCAAACCGAAGACTCGACTTGAGCACTCTGACGATGAAACCGAATTTTTTCCATAGGACCCAAAGCCGCACGGAGGGGCGCGCGTGTCATCGTGCGACGGGCCGGACAAAGGCGCAGCTATTGCCGCTGATCGTGTTGGCGCTCCTGGCGGGAGCGAAGGCCGACGCACAGACCAGGATCGATCTCAGAACCCAGGCCAAAAGCGTCGATTTTTCGGGAGCTGCTTCGACCAAGCCTTCGAAAACGGGGACGGTGCTGCCGGGAACCTGTTCCGTGGGTGAGACCTTCTTGAAGACCGACGCCCCGGCGGGGCAGAATCTCTACGCCTGCACCGCCACCAACGCGTGGACCGTGCAGGGAGCGGTGATTCCCAACGTAACCGGCTACGCCAACATGGTGCTGGCCACGGACGGCACGGCCCTCATCTGGAAGGCGCTGGGCGGCGACGTGAGCGGTGCGCCATCCGCGCTGACCGTGTCCAGGCTGCAAGGGCGCGCCGTTTCCCCGGTGGCGCCGGCAAGCGGACAGGCGCTGGTTTGGGATCCGGCAACGACGCAGTGGGAGCCGCAGAACCTCGGGTTCGGGCAGATTTCCGGAACCCTCTCGAACGCCCAGGTCGGCACCGGCATCGATGCAGCCAAGATCGGCGCCGGCACGGTCAGCAGCACGGTATTCGGATACCTGGCGAACGTGACGTCGGACTTGCAGACGCAATTGAACGCGAAGGCGTCCAGCAATCACACGCATACCACGGGAGGCGATGTGAGCGGCTCCTTGGGGTCGCTGACCGTGACCGGTTTGCAGGGACGCGGAGTGTCGAGCACGGCGCCGGCCAATGGCCAGAGCCTGGTGTGGAATGCGGCGGCTTCGCAGTGGCAGCCGCAAAATCAGAACGGCGGCGTTTCGGGCGTCTTTGGACGGACTGGCGCGGTTGTGGCGCAAACCGGCGACTATTCCTTCTCGCAGATCTCCGGCGCGATCACCGACGCACAGGTCGGCACGGGCGTCAATGCCAACAAGATCGGCAGCGGTGCGGTAAGCAATGCGGCGTTCGGATATCTGGCAAACGTGACGTCGGACATTCAGGCGCAGTTGAATGCAAAGGCCGGGACCGGCCAGGCATTGAGCGGAGACGTCGGCGGGGTGCTCGGGGCAACCACGGTGATGGGGTTGCGCAACCGATCGCTTTCGGCGACGGCGCCGAACAACGGGCAGGTGTTGGCGTGGAACTCGGGGACGTCGCAGTGGGAGCCGCAGAACGCGTCCGGCGGCGTTCCCAGCGTGTTCGGGCGGACAGGGGCGGTGACCGCGCAGACGGGCGACTACTCGTTCGGGCAAATCTCCGGAACCATCAGCGATTCGCAGGTGGGCAGCGGGATCAACGCCGCCAAAATCGGCTCGGGATCGGTGAGTAACACGACCTTCGGATACCTGGCGAACGTGACGTCGGACGTGCAGTCGCAGTTGAACGGAAAGGCCGCGGCGAGCCACACGCATGCGCTGGCCGGGGATGTCACGGGAAGTCTGAGCGCGACCACCGTGACGGCTCTGCAAAATCGGACGGTTTCGCCCGCGGCGCCCGCGAACGGGCAGAGCCTGGTGTGGAACTCGTCGTTGTCGCAGTGGCAGCCGCAGAATCAGAACGGCGGGGTCTCCGGTGTATTCGGCCGCACCGGTGAGGTGGCCGCGCAGACGGGCGACTATTCGTTCTCCCAGATCTCGGGCACGGTGACCGATTCGCAGGTTGCCGCGGGAATCAACGCCAACAAGATCGCCGGCGGGAACGTGAGCAATACCGCGTTCGGATATCTGGCGAACGTGACGTCCGATCTTCAGAACCAGCTGAACGGCAAGGCGTCGACGACACAGCCGATGAGCGGCGATCTCAGCGGCAGCCTGGCATCGCCGACAGTCGCGGCGATTCAGAATCGGGCGGTCTCTCCCACGGCTCCGCTCAACGGGCAGAGCCTGGTGTGGAACTCGGCGGCCGGGCAGTGGCAGCCGCAGAATCAAAACGGCGGGGTCTCCGCTGTTTTCGGGAGGACCGGTGCGGTGACGGCACAGACGGGCGACTATTCCTTTTCGCAGATCTCGGGAACAGTGACCGACCCGCAGGTGGCGGCGGGCGTGAATGCGACCAAGATCGGCACGGGCGCGGTGAGCAATACCGCTTTCGGCTACCTGGCGAACGTTACCTCCGACGTCCAGGCGCAGTTGAACGGCAAGGCCGCGGCGAGCCACACGCACTCGATCGGAGGAGACGTCACGGGATCGAGCCTGGCAGCCACGACAGTCGCGGCCGTGCAGAATCGGTCGGTGGCCGCGACCGCGCCTTCCAACGGTCAGGCCCTGATGTGGAACTCGAGCGCCAACCAGTGGCAGCCGCAGTTCCCGAGTGGTTCCGCCCAATCTCTGGGAGGCGACCTGATGGGGACGGTGGCGAACGCTACGGTGGCGTCGATTCAGAACCGGGTGATCTCGACCACGCCGCCGACCAATGGCCAGGTGATGACGTGGAACTCCGGAACGAACCGGTGGGAGGCGCAGACTCTGCCGAACAGCTCGAGTGGAAGTTATGCCGCCAGTTTCGCTTCGCAAACCACGGTAACCATTCCCGGCACAGTGCATCAGCTCGGCACGTCGAATCTGTTGGTCGCGTGCTACGACACGTCGACTCCCAGCCAGCAGGTGCAGCCCAATTCGGTGGCTGTGAATACGGCAACTTACGACGTGACAGTGACATTTTCGGTCGCCCAGAGCGGACGGTGCGTGGTGACGGCGGGAGGCGCCGGCGGCGGAGGCACCGGAGGCGGCGTCTCGATGGTTTCGCAGCTCGGCGATTTCAGCGTGACTTGGACGAGCGGAGCGATGCTGACGGTGGGACCGAACTGCTCCGCCGGAACGCCGTGCAACGTGAGGGTAGGAAACAACGTGCGCCACTTTGTCAGCGGCACATCGATCACCATCAGCGCAGGCACGGGCACTGCCTATGTTTATGTCGACGCCAATGGAGTGCTGACCGTAGGGCACAATCTGACGGTTGCGTGCTCCGCCCCGTGCTCGGCGATGCCGGGGATCACCGCCTTTCCGGTCAACTCGATTCCCCTGTACACGTGGACTGCGACCGGAGGTGCCTGGGATGCCAGCGGAGGCGTAGATCAGCGGGCGGCGCTGAGCGGCAAGGTACTGACAGCGGGCACGGGCGTCGTCACGCTGGAATCAGCGTCCGGCACCAACATCTCGCTGGACACGGCAGTCGTGCCGCGATACCTGACCGCGACGGCGTCGCTCACGTTCGGCGCGATTGCGGCCGGAACATGCTCGGCCGACCAGAGCTTCAGCCTGTCGGGTGCGTCGGTGGGAGATTCCGTGGCGCCAGGCTGGCCTGGTCCCGTAGCGGCGGGCTTGATCGGAAACATGTGGGTAAGCTCGGCGAATACGGTGGCGGTGAGGCTTTGTAATGTCTCCGGCGG
>DATJYJ010000241.1:0-2486 GCA_035578025.1 Verrucomicrobiia bacterium | reverse complement strand
ATGTGCAACAACAACGGAGGAACCCTCCGCACCGGACAGAGCCGCACCTCGCTCGACCCCAACAATCCGGCCAGCCTCTACTTCAATGCGGCGCCGTTCTCCGTTCCGGGGCAGTTCTCCTTCGGCACGTCGTCGCAGTACGTCGGCAATTTCCGGCAGCCGCCCGTCCTGGTGGACAACATCTCCATCGTGAAGCAGGTCGCCATATGGCCCAAGGGAGACGGAGAACGCATGCGCCTCCAACTCAGTGCCAACGCGTTCAATCCGTTCAACCGGACCAATTTCGGCGTAAACGGAACCGTAGGCAACGCCAACTTCGGCCGCGCCACCGGGCCGCAGTACGGCCCTCGCATCATTACTATGCAGGCCCGGCTGTATTTCTAGACCGTGGGAATCTATGCCAAACCACGTGGGGCAGTGCTTCAGCCTGCGCGGGACTTCAGTCCCGCTGGCGCGGTCATCTCACCAGGTCCTCTGCACGTATTGAGACATCGATGTATCGCCGGCTGGAGTGGCGCGGCGCTTCTGTTGCTCGCACTCACGGCTGCAGTGCAAGGCCAAACTCGTTCGGTCGCAGCAAAGTCCGGGGTCGTGCCGCGCACGGCGGGCGGCCACCCGGACCTGCAAGGATTCTGGAGCAACGCCACCCTGACTCCCTTTGAGCGCCCCCGCGAGCTTGCTGGGAAGGAGTTCTTTACTGTAAGCGAAGCCGCGGAGTTCGAGAAGCGGACGCTTCAGGCGAGCGACCGTGACCGCCGCGGCTCGACTCCAGCGGCCGATGTCGCTCAGGCCTACAACGAGTTTTGGTTCGACCGCGGAACGAAGATCTTTCCCACTCGCCGCACGTCCATCGTGATCGATCCGCCGAGCGGGAGAGTTCCTCCCTTGACAGCTCAGGCGCAGCAGGCGGCAGCGGCCCGGGCCCAGGCGCAGGAAGGCCTGCCCAAAGGCCCCGAAGATATGAGCTTGCCTGTGCGTTGCATCCTTTGGCCGACGGCCGGACCGCCCATGATCCCGGGCCCGTACAACAACAACTATCAAATCGTCCAAACCCGTGAATACGTGACGATTGACGTGGAGATGATTCACGACGCCCGCATCATCCCCCTGGACGGCCGGCCGCATGTCAACAGGAATGTGCGCCTCTGGATGGGAGATTCCAGGGGCCGGTGGGAAGGCGACACGCTGGTCGTGGACACCACCAATTTTACCGGCAAGACCCATTACCGCGGTGCCGATGAGAACCTTCACCTGACTGAAAGATTCACCCGCACCGGCCCGGACACGATCCTCTACCGGTTCACGCTGGACGATCCAACAGCCTTTACCGCGCCCTGGACCGGCGAAATCGTGATGACCAAAATCAAAGGGCCGCTCTACGAGTACGCCTGCCACGAGGCGAATTATTCCATGTCGAACATACTTCGTGATGCTCGCGTCGCCGAGAAGGCCGGGCAGGGCAAATGAGCACATCGTCGTGCCTGATACCTTCCGCGAAATCCCTCTTGACCACGCTGTTGCTGCTGGCCGCAGCCCGTCCTGCGTTTTCCGCCGCCCGCATATTTATCGTGACCGACATGGAGGGTGTCGGCGGCGTCAATGACCCGGACGAGCAGCTTCTGCCCGGCCAGCGCCGCTACGATGAATCGCGCCGCTTCCTGGCGGGCGAGTTGAACGCCGCCGTCGAGGGCGCATTCGCCGCCGGCGCTACGGAAGTGGTGATCTGGGATGGCCACGACGGCAGCCGCAGCCTCTCCATCGACGACATCGATCCGCGCGCCAGGCTGATCCAAGGCAAGCCGACACCGGCCAATTACTATCTCTCGGACCGCGCTTTCGACGGCATCTTCTTCATCGGCCAGCACGCCATGGCGGGCGCGAAAGGCGGCATTCTGGCGCACTCGCAGAGTTTCACCGTGGAGCGCATCACCATCAACGGGCGGGCCGTGGGGGAGATCGGGCAGGTGGCGGCCATCGCCGGGTACTTTCATATTCCGGTGATCATGCTGGCTGGAGATCAGGCGGCGTGCGAAGAGATCCGCGAGTTGCAGCCCAAGGCGGAGACGGTCGCGGTGAAGCGCCTCGCGGGAAAGGCGTCGAGCCTCAGCTTGTCCCACGCCCAGGCGAAGTCGCTCATCCGCGCTGCTGCCGAGCGCGCCGTCGTGCACGTCTCATCCTATTCGCCCTGGATCCTCGAAGGACCCGTTGAAATGACGTTCACGTACAAGGCCAAGGCTCCGGCCGTTTACAAGGGGCAGACTGTGCTGGAGGCTTATGAGGCCTGGCTGGGAAAATAACCATCGACTTTCGCGCCGGACGTTGCTGGCGATGGCGGCGGGAGCGACTCTCGCACGAGCCGCCGAGCCGGTCATCGACATTCACCAGCACACGAACTACAGCGGCCGCACCGACGAGCAGCTATTAGCGCACCAGCGCACCATGGGGATCGCGAAGACTGTGCTCCTCCCCGCCGGGTCCAGCGGCGG
>DATJYJ010000240.1:0-6574 GCA_035578025.1 Verrucomicrobiia bacterium | reverse complement strand
TCATCCGCCAACTCGCGCAGCAGTGCCAGGAGGAAGCGGATCATAGTTCCTCCGGCCTCAGTTGCGACGGCACGAAGGGCGCCTCGTGCACCTCCGCCTCGCGGTTGCCCGAAAGGATCCCTGCCCAGACCCGGATAGAATCGGCCAGGATCACGGCAACCAACACCAAAAACGCGCCGCAGACCACCGCGTCCAGGCGGGCGTTGAACGCAACCACCGGGTTGGTCGCGGCATCCGCCTGAGCCAAAAACCCGATCGCCGGCAGCGGCGAAAAGATCTTCTGCCACGCGGCGGTGAACGTCGCGCTCACCAGCCAGACCAAGGGGACGCACGTGATCCACATGTACTTCGCGCCGTGCATCTTGAGCAGGATGGTGGTGGCCACGCACAGGGCGATCGCCGCCAGCAACTGGTTCGAGATGCCGAAAAGCGGCCAGAGCGAGTTGATCCCGCCCAGCGGGTCGCGGACGCCCTGTACCAGGAAGTAGCCCCAACCGCCGACCACCGCCGCGCTGGTCACCCAGACACCCGGCATCCAGCTCGTCCGGCCGAGCGCCGGGTGAATGTGCCCGAGCAGGTCCTGAAGCATAAAGCGGCCCACCCGCGTGCCGGCATCGATAATCGTCAGGATGAACAGCGCCTCGAACATGATTGCGAAGTGATACCAGAAGCCGATCACCGCCTGCCCTCCGCCGGAACTGGCGAAGATGTGCGCCATGCCGAGCGCCAGGCTCGGAGCGCCGCCCGTGCGCGAGAACAGCGACGTCTCGCCGACGCTGCGCGCGAGCGCGGACATATCCGCCGCAGTCACCGGAAATCCCCAGTTGGAGATAGTTGCGGCGGCCGCTGCCGGAGTGGCGCCGACGATTCCCGCCGGAGAATTCACCGCGAAGTACACGCCGGGCTGCAAAACGCAGGCCGCGATCATCGCCATGATGGCCACAAAGCTCTCCAGCAGCATCGAGCCGTAACCCACCGGCCAGGCATGTGTCTCCTTGGCGATCATCTTCGGCGTGGTGCCCGACGAAATCAGCGAGTGGAAGCCGGAGATCGCGCCGCAGGCAATCGTAATGAAACAGAAGGGAAAGATCTTGCCGGCGAAGATGGGGCCGGTGCCGTCGGTGAAGCGGGTCAAGGCGGGCAGTTGTAACTCGGGCCGCACGAAGAGTATCCCCACCCCGAGCATCAGTACCACCCCGAGCTTCACGAACGTGCTGAGGTAATCGCGCGGCGCGAGCAGCAGCCAGACCGGCAAGGCACTGGCGAGGAACCCATATAAGATGATGGCGATGGCGAGCGCGATCGCGCTCAGCGTGAACACCGGTGCCAGCGCCGCCGATTCCCCCACACCCCGGCCGGCGAAAATGCTGGCCATCACCAGCACGAATCCGATGGCCGAACACTCGAGCACCTTGCCCGGACGCCAGTAGCGCAGGTACAGGCCCATGAACAGCGCGATCGGCATCGTGGCGGCGATGGTAAACGTTCCCCACGGGCTGCCCTTCAGCGCGTTGACCACTACCAGGCCCACCACCGCCAGCAGGATGATCATGATCCCGAGCACCGTAACCAACGCCACCAGCCCGCCGACTTTGCCGATCTCTTCGCGCGCCATCTGGCCCAGCGATTTGCCGTCGCGGCGCATGCTGGCAAATAGAATCACGAAGTCCTGTACCGCGCCGCCGAGGCAGGCGCCGACGATGATCCAAAGCGTGCCGGGCAGGTAGCCGAACTGGGCGGCGAGCACCGGGCCGACCAGCGGGCCGGGGCCGGCGATCGCGGCGAAATGGTGGCCAAACAGAATCCACTTGTTGGTGGGCTCGAAATCATGGCCATTTCTGAGCCGCTCGGCGGGAGTAGCGCGCTGGTCGTTGAGGACCATCACCCGCGCCGAAATAAACTTGGCGTAGAACCGGTAAGCGGTCGCGTAGCTACACGCGGCGGCAAGCACCAGCCACAGGCTGTTGATGGGCTCCCCCCGATGGAGCGCAATGCCGCCGAGACAGACCGCCGCCCCGCACGCCAGGACGGCCCAGAAAAGATAACCCAAAACCCTCACAGGGAGAGTCTACTAAAACCGCCGAAGCGCGCGCAGCAGGCTCTCCGAATTGCCGGAGCGATTCTCGATCCAGTGCATGGGCTCCCAGCGATCGTTCATCGTGCCGATGTACAGAACGCTGTTGCGGTCCGGCCCCATGAGAATGACGGTGAGCTTGCGGTCGGGGTAGCCGAGAGCCTCGAATTGCATGGCGCCGGCTTCGTTTTGCCAGTGGTCGGTAGCCGGTTCTCCGAGTTTGAGGACGACGCCGGTGCGGTCGTCGCGGGCGGTGAGGCCCATGTAGGTCTGGTCGCGAATGGTATAGACCACACGTTGCCGGGACAGGCTGACCGCGAGGATGCAGCCCACAACCGCGATCGCCACGGCGACGCCGACCAGCTTGAAAATACGGCGATCGGTGGCGGACGCGAGACGGATGCCGACGATAGGGGCAGGCTCGGGACGATCGACCCCTGGCGGCGCGGCGCCACCGCCGACTGCCACCGGCATCTCGATGACTCGCCGCTGATAAGGGATCACCATGCCGCCCTTATATTCCAGCTCGCGGTTGAGGCCGACAATCAGCACCGGGTCGTCGATCCGCGAAACTTCCCCCACGAAGCGGCGCGATATCCAGATCTCGGCCCCGCTCTTGCAATTGACCACCTGAATCTCGCTCCAGTTGGCCTTACGATAAAGCCACTCGTTGTGCTCGATGCCCATGATCGGCGGATAGAAGGAGAACGGCCGGGTAACCAGGTGATCGAGCTGCGGCGGAATTGGCGGCGAGGCCATCGGTCCCCTTCATGTTAACCCGTGGGGCAGGTTTCCGACCTGCCCCACGGGTTGGGTGAAACCGCGCGTGTCTATCGGACGGGTTTATTGAGCGCGGGGAAGTTACGAATTGGCCCAAAACGTGCTAGTCACGCTAATCGGATAAACAGACTCCTATTTCTATTATATGCAGTTGACCAGAGCGGCAGATTACGCGGTGCGGGTGATGATTCACCTGGCCGGGTTGCCCGCGGACGCACGGGTGAGCCGATCGGAGCTCTCGGCAGCAGCGGAATGTCCCGAGCAGTTCCTGTCGAAGGTGTTGCAAAACCTGACCCGTGCGGGTCTGATCGTCTCGCATCGGGGAAATACCGGCGGATTCGAGTTGGACTCCCGGCATCGCGAGGCCACGCTCCTGCAGGTAGTGGAGGCGATCGAAGGCCCGATCCGCCTGAACCTTTGTCTAAACTCCGACCAGTCGTGCAGCCGGCAGGGCTGGTGCCCGGCCCACCCGGTATGGGCCAAGGCGCAGCAGGCGATGGTCGAGGTGCTGAGCGCCAACAACATCAGCGAACTGGCGCAGCGGGCGCAGGAATCGCGCCCGAAAAACCCCCTGGTGAGCGACAAACTCCAATGGAACTGACCTGGGTCGCCATCCTGGCGAGCGTCGTGATGGCGCTGGCGGCAGCGTGTGTTTTTGTGTTTGCGGTCAAGCAGGATTACTTCCGGGATATTGAGGAGACCAAGTACCAGGTGTTCTGGGGTGACGAGGAGGATCGTGATGCAAAGCCGTAGGACGGCTCTGACGTGGTTGAGCAGCGTAGGATTGTTCGGGTCGGCGGTCCTGAGCGCGGTGTCGAACCTGGTGTTCATCAAGCCCCGCGCGACATACGGGCAGCCGATGCGGTTCGCCATCGGCAAGCCGGATGACTTCCCGCCGGGGACGCGCATTTCGCTGGACGTGAAGCGGGTGTGCATCGTCCGCGAGGGCAACAAGATGGCGGCCATCTCGACCACCTGCACCCACCTCGGCTGCATCGTGGGCATCAGCGATACCGGGTTCGCCTGCCCCTGCCACGGATCGCGCTTCGACCAGGACGGGAACGTCACCGGCGGTCCGGCACCCAAGCCGCTGCCCTGGTTCAAGTTGAGCCTGGCGCCGAACGGCGAACTGGAAGTGGATAAAGGCCAGGCGGTCGAGGCGGGGAGCTACCTTAACGTATGAGCATCCAGATTGAGGAGAAAGGGCAGACCAGGACGACTGCCCTGCAGGGAATCTGGACGTCGGTGTTCCGGAACCCGTGGCCCTCGACGGACCTGGAGCGGTCGTCGACAAGCTTTACCAATTTCTTTCTGCATATCCACCCGGTCAAGGTCCACAAGCACACCCTGAAGCCGGCCTACACACTCGGTCTCGGACTGATCTCGTTCTTCCTCTTTCTGATCCTGGTGGTGACCGGCATTCTGCTGATGTTTTACTACGTACCCTCGACCACCCAGGCCTACGACCGCATGCTGGATTTGCGCGGCACCGTGGCCTTCGGCATCTTCCTGCGCAACATGCACCGCTGGAGCGCGCACGGTATGGTGGCCATGGTCTTCCTGCACATGTGCCGGGTATTTCTCACCGGATCGTATAAGAAGCCGCGCGAATTTAACTGGGTCCTGGGTGTGATGCTGCTACTGGTGACGCTGTTCCTGAGCTTCACCGGGTACCTGCTGCCGTGGGATCAGCTTGCCTTCTGGGCGATCACCGTAGGAACGTCGATTGCAGCCTATGCTCCGCTGATCGGCAAGGAGATTCAATTCGTTCTCCTTGGAGATTCGACCGTCGGCCAGGAAGCGCTCCTGCGTTTCTATGTCCTACATGTCGCCGTTCTGCCGGCCGTGTTGGGTCTCCTGGTAGCCATCCACTTCTGGCGCATCCGCAAAGACGGCGGCCTCTCGCGTCCGGAGGAGCCGACCCCCCGACCCCCGACCCCTGACCCCCGACCCCCGTCTCGTATCTACGGCCTTCAAGGGTTCGTCCGCGGCGCCTTCAACGGCGGAGCCCCGGAGGATTCGGTCTTCAGTTGGCCGAATCTTTTGCTGGCGGAACTCTTCGTCTTCGTGCTGACTGTTTCCGTGATTCTGGTCGTGTCGCTGCTGTTCCATGCGCCTCTGGAAGAGCCGGTGAACGTGATGCATCCGCCGAATCCGGCCAAGGCGCCGTGGTACTTCCTGGGGCTCCAGGAGATGGTCAGCTACTCCGCCTTCTGGGGCGGCGTGGGCGTGCCGGGCCTGATGGTGATGCTGCTGATCGGCGTGCCGTATTTCGACCGCAATCCGAAGGGCGTGGGACGGTGGTTCGCCAAGGAGCGCCTGCTCGCGAACACCGTCTTTCTCTCGCTGGTGGTTCTCAACATCATCTTCATCATCGTCGGCACGTTCTTCCGCGGGCCGAACTGGACATTTGTGTCGCCGTTCTGACGGGGAGCTGACGCATGCGACTGGCACTGGCAATAGCAAGCTTTGTAGTTCTGATCGTTCACGGCGTCGTCTTCTACGATCAGTTCTTTCATAAGTGGGAGAAGCACCAGACCGCGTACTTCGAACAGGCGCGGTCGCTCACCAAGAACGAGGCCGAGCGCGCCGCTCTGGAGGCGCGGTCGCCCAAGATCGAGCAGTACATCGTGACCAGCTTCGGCGACACTCACGTGGACCGCTGCGGGACTTGCCACATTGCCGTGGACGATCCGCGCTTCGCGGGATACTCGGAGCCGCTGAAGTCGCATCCCTACTCGGCGGCGCTGGGCGATGTGCAGCGCAACGGGCGCTGGGAGCGCCGGCACAGGTTCGCCGACTTCGGCTGCACCGTCTGCCACGGCGGGCAGGGGCGCGGGCTCGAGACCGAGTACAGCCACGGGCAGGACGAATATTGGCCCGAGCCCATGCTCGGCTACGTGGTGCAGGCCAACTGGCGTAAGGATTTCGCTCCCAGGCTGAAGGGCAAGGAGTACATGGAAGCCAACTGCGCCCAGTGCCACACCAGCGAGAATTTCGCCGGCACGCCTAACGTCAATCGCGGCCGCAAGCTGTTCTACGCCATGAACTGCTACGGCTGTCACAAGATCGACGGCATGAGCGAAGGCACGCTGGGCCCGGATCTCACCGAAGCCGGCAAGAAGTACAAGGTGGACTACCTGTGGGAGTCGATCGTGGAGCCGCGCGCCAACCTCGCGACGTCGTTCATGCCCAAGTTCAACCTGGGCGAGAACGATGTGCGGGCGCTCGTGATCTTCCTCAAGAGCCGCCGCGGGGTAAACTTCGCCGAGACCGAGATGGACCGCTACAAGGCGCACGTGGCCAACGTAGCGGTGGTGATTCCTCCCGGCACGGCCGGAGAAAAGGCCGGCGAGCAGCTCATTCAGGACCGCGCCTGTACCGCCTGCCACAAGCTGCGCGACTCCGACGGCGGAATCGCGCCCGACCTGAGTTACGAGGGGCTGATCCGGGATCCCCAGTGGCTGATGGATCATTTCAAGAATCCGCGCTCGCGCATCCCGGATTCGATCATGCCCACGTTCCGGTTCCCCGACGATGACTTTCAGCGGATCACGGCATTCCTGGCCAGCCTCAAGACTCCGCCGCCGGCGATGACGCCCGCCGGGACCTACAAAGCGCTGTGCGAGCGCTGCCACGGCGAAAAAGGCGACGGCAACGGCAAGGTGGCCTGGTACCTCGACCCGGCGCCGCGCGATTTCACGCGCGCCGCGTTCATGA
>DATJYJ010000239.1:0-2564 GCA_035578025.1 Verrucomicrobiia bacterium | reverse complement strand
CGTGCGCTGAATATCGTGGCTGGAAGGGACTATCAGGGGGCTGCGATGGAAGTCATTGAGCCTCTGTTGGCAAGGGCGGGTTATCGCCTTGCATGGCTGCTGAATGAACTCTGGCCGTGAGCCGAGCGGAGAGACTTCGTGAGACCTATGATGCACTTGCCTCGCCGATTGCTGTTGTTCGCTGCCGCGGTTCTGTTCGCCGCAATGGCCGCTGATGAGACCCCCGGCTCCGTCGTTCGGGCGACATTGGACAACGGTCTGCGCGTTGTCATCGTCCGAGATCCTCTGGCGCCGGTCGTGACTGTCGAGGAGAATTACCTGACTGGAGGGAACGAAACTCCCGCGGGATTCCCTGGGATGGCTCATGCCCAGGAACATATGGCGTTTCGCGGATGCGGGGATCTGAGCGCCGACCAGATCTCGGCAATCTATGCCCAATTGGGCGGCAATGTAAACGCGGACACGCAGCAGAATATCACTCAATACTTCGTCACCGTGCCGGCCAAGGATCTCGAAATCGCTCTTCGGCTGGACTCCGCGTGCATGAAGGATGTGCAAGACTCTCAGGAACAGTGGGCGGAAGAGAGAGGCGCGATCGAGCAGGAAGTGGCCCGGGATCTGTCGAACCCGACGTACAAGTTCATTACTCGGCTCAACGAAGACCTTTTCTCCGGCACGCCGTATGCTCACGACGCGCTGGGCACTAAGGCCTCCTTCGATGCTACTACGGGCGAGATGCTCAAACGTTTTTATCGCGATTGGTACGGTCCCAACAACGCCATTCTGGTGATCGCGGGCGATGTTAATCCGGCCGCGGCCCTGGCTGCGGTCAAGCGTTTGTACGGCCCGATCCAACGAAGGCCCATTCCGGCGCACCCGGAAATCAATTTGCAGCCGGTCAAGGCGGAGAGCTTCACGCTCGACAGCAACCTGCCATACACGCTGGTGTTCCTGGCGTTTCGCATGGCGGGGACATCGAGCCCCGATTTCGCCGCGATCCGCATTCTAGGCGATGTCGTCAGCAGCCAGCGGGCGGACCTCTACGGCCTGGTTCCGCAGGGCAAGGCGCTCGGGACGGAGTTCGGCTTGGCGGAAACGTATCCCAAAGCGAGCGTCGGGTATGCTCTGGCGGCGGTGCCCGCGGGCTCCGACGTAGCCCCCATCACGACCGAAATGAAGAAGATTCTCGCGGGATATGCGGAGAAAGGCGTACCACCGGCGCTGGTTGAGGCCGCCCGCAAGGGCGAGGTCGCCTCCGCCGAGTTCCAGCGAGACTCCATCTTGGAGCTCGCCTCCACCTGGTCGCAGGCGCTCGCCGGCGAAGGCCGCCAGTCCCCGTTAGACATTGTCGAGGAGATGAAAAAAGTCACGGTCGAGGACGTGAATCGCGTGGCCAGGAAGTATCTCTCCGTCGAAAACGCGATTGTCGCGACGCTGAAGCCGTCGCCATCGGGTGAGGCCGTCGCGAGCAAGGGCTTTGGCGGCGCCGAGGTGACAACGGCGGCGCCGACCAAGCCGGTGGCCCTGCCGGATTGGGCCGAATCCGCGGTGAAGTCGCTGAAAGTGCCGCAGGCCACGACGCACCCGGCCGACGTGACTCTCTCGAATGGCGTGCGGCTCATCGTGCAGACTGAAAAAGCCAGCCCCACTGTTACGATTATCGGCTCCGTCAAGCACGAATCGGTGATGCAGGTTCCTCCCGGAAAGGAGGGCGTTGACGCCGTGCTGGAGGAACTGTTCTCATACGGGACCGAGACACGAAATCGAATCGCGTTCCAGGAAGACCTGGACGAGATCGCCGCATTTGAAACGGGTGGAGCAAACTTCAGCCTGAAGGTCCTGAAGCAGTACTTTGCCAAGGGAGTGGAATTATTGGCCGACAATGAACTGCACCCCGCGCTGCCGGCCGACGCCTTTCGGGTGGTGCGCGATCAGGTCGCGCCGTTGCAGGCGGGCACGCTGGCCAGCCCCGGACACAAGATGCGCCGCGCCCTGGAATCCGCCCTGCTGCCCAAGAACGATCCGATGCTTCGCGAGGCGACGCCCAAGACGATCTCCGCTCTCTCCTTAGCGGACGTGAAGGATTACTACTCGACGGTATTCCGCCCGGACATGACGACGATAGCCGTTATCGGCGACATTACACTCGCGGAAGCGCGGCCGGTAATCGAGAAGTGGTTCGGTGTGTGGAAACGCTCCGGGGCAAAACCGAACGTTACGCTGCCACCCGTGCCGCTGAACCAGGCTTCCTCCGCCAACGTTCCAGATCCTACGCAGGTACAGGACTCGGTCGAGCTTGCGCAGGAGGTCACGCTGAATCGCTTCCACCCCGACTACTACGCGCTGCAACTCGGCGATCGCGTGCTCGGCGGCGGCTTTTACGCCACGCGGCTGTATCGTGATCTCCGCCAAAAGGCGGGCTACGTTTACAACGTGGACAATGCCTTGCACGCGACGGAAACCCGCGCGACGTATTCGGTCACGTACGGCTGCGACCCGGCGAATGTCTCCAAAGCCCGCCTGTTAATCGATCGGGAGATCGCCGCGATGCGGACCACCAATGT
>DATJYJ010000238.1:0-64065 GCA_035578025.1 Verrucomicrobiia bacterium | reverse complement strand
TTGGGGCCTTGAGCCTTAAAACAGCACAGGTGCGTGGTGTTAATCTGAGTGCGGAGAAGCGCGCATGATCATCGGCGTACCGAAGGAAATCAAGGACAACGAAACTCGCGTGGGGCTGGTGCCCAGCGGAGTAACGGCTCTTCGCGAAGCGGGGCACGAAGTCCTGGTGGAGACCCAGGCGGGCGAGGGCAGCTCGATCACCGACCGCGAGTATATGCAGGCCGGCGGCGCCATTCTGGAATCGGCGTCGGAGGTGTGGAAAAGGGCTGACCTGGTAATCAAGGTCAAAGAGCCGCAGCCGGCGGAATATGCGTATTTCCGGCCCGGGCTGACGTTGTTCACCTATTTGCACCTGGCGCCGCTGCCGGAGCTGACCGAGAAGCTGCTGGAGACGCGCGTCAACGGAGTCGCCTACGAGACGATTCGCGAGCGCGACGGGTCGCTGCCCTTATTGACGCCGATGAGCGAGGTCGCGGGGCGCATGAGCGTGCAGGTGGGAGCGCAGTACCTGGAGCGGCCGAATGGCGGGCGCGGCATCCTGCTGGGCGGCGTGCCGGGCGTGGCGCCGGCGAACGTGGTGATCCTGGGCGGCGGGATCGTGGGCACCAACGCGGCGAAGATGGCGATCGGAATGGGCTCGCACGTTACGATCATCGACCGCAATCTGAACCGGCTGCGCGAGCTGGACGATATCTTCAACGGGCACTCGGTCACGCTGGCGTCGAATTCGTGGACCATCAGCGAGAATCTGAAGACGGCCGACCTGGTGGTGGGCGCGGTGCTCATTCCGGGCGCGTCGGCGCCGCGGCTGGTGAAGCGGGAGATGATCGCCACGATGAAGCGTGGCGCGGTGATGGTGGATGTGGCGATCGATCAGGGCGGGTGCTTCGAGACGTCGCACGCGACCACGCATACCGAGCCGGTGTATTTCGTCGACGGCGTGCTGCACTACTGCGTGAGCAACATGCCGGCGGCGGTGCCGCACACTTCGACGTTCGCACTGACCAACGCCACGTTCCCGTACCTGCTGGAACTGGCGAATCACGGGCTGGAAGCGGCCTGCGAGAAGCATCCGGGGCTGAGGGAGGGCGTGAACACGTACAACGGGTACATCACGTACGCGGGCGTGGCGGAGTCGCAGGGGCGGCAGTGGCGGGAACTGGCGGCGGTGGAGTAGGGTTAGAGGACCGAGAAGAGATCGGCCAGCGGGATTGAAATGTCCTCGGCGGTCAAGCTGCCGGAGGGCGGGATCTCGGTTGGGCGCTCGCCTTTGCGATATTCCCAGGCGCGCCGGGCTTCGGGGTCGATGATCCACGTCATTTCGACACCCCACGCGTGGTAGTCTTCGCACTTGAGCAGGATCTCGCCGAAACTGTCCTCAGGGGAGAGGATTTCGACGCAGAGGTGGACGGGCTCCGTGGGGTATGGATCCTGGACGCGGTCACGGCGCTGGACGGCAAAATCCGGAACATAGTATTTGCCCGGTCGAATCTTGACCGTCAATTCGCAGATTGGTTCCAATTCGGGGAAGCCCATCCTGAACAGGTGGGCCAATTGAGCTTGCAACAGCCCGTGCTTTCGAGTACCCATGGGTTTGGGGCGGAGAACGCCGTCAATGTAGTCGCAGCCAGGCTTGTAGGTCGTGTTGAGGTATTCCTGTTCCGAAACCAGCGCGCCGGTCGCCATGCAACCATGATTACGCCGCGTTGCGCCTTCAGCCGCCGCCGGAGTAAGCTGCGAACATGCAGGCAACCGAGCACCTGGCGGCCGTGACGCCGCCGCTCACCGCGCTTAACGAGGACGAGAAACTCTTCCAGAACACGGTCCGCAAGTTCGCGCGGGAGCAGATCCGGCCGTATGTGCGGGAGATGGACGAGGCAGGCGCCTTCCGCAAGGAAATCATCAAGCAGTTTTTCGAGATGGGGCTGATGGGGATCGAGATCCCCGAGGAGTTCGGCGGGCAGGGCGGCACGTTTTTCCAGGCGGTCCTGGCGGTGGAAGAACTGTCGGCCGTGGATCCATCGGCGGGCGTGATCGTGGACGTACAGAACACGATCTGCAACAACGCGCTGATGCGCTGGGCGACGGCGGAGCAGAAGTCGAAGTACCTGCCACTGCTGGCGGAGAAGTGGGTGGCGAGCTACGCACTGTCGGAGGCGGGGTCGGGATCGGACGCGTTCGCCATGGCGACGCGCGCGGAGGACAAGGGCGATCACTTCCTATTGACCGGGCGCAAGCTGTGGATCACCAATGCGGCCGAGGCAGGATTCTTCCTGCTGTTCGCCAACGCCAATCCGGAGGCCGGGTACCGGGGTGTGACGGCGTTTCTGATCGAGCGCGAATTCCCGGGTTTCCAGGTGGGGAAGAAGGAAGACAAGATCGGGCTGCGCGCGTCGTCGACGTGCGAATTGATCCTGGACAACTGCCGCGTGCCGCGCGAGAACGTGATGGGACAGGTGGGGCAGGGGTACAAGATCGCGATCGAGACGCTGAACGAGGGGCGGATCGCGATCGGCGCGCAGATGATCGGGCTGGCGCGCGGTGCGCTGGAGCACGCGCTGGCCTACGCGAAGGAGCGGAAGCAGTTCGGCAAGACGATCGGCGAGTTCCAGGCGGTGCAGTTCGACCTGGCGAAGATGGCCATCGAGGTGGAGGCGGCGCGGCTGCTGGTGTATAACGCCGCACGGCTGCGCGACGCGAGGCTGCCGTTCCTTTCCGAGGCGGCCATGGCGAAGTATTATAGTTCCGAGATCGCGGAACAGGTGGCGTCGAAGGCAATCGAGATTCACGGCGGGGTGGGGATCACGAAGGACTACCCGGTCGAGAAACTCTACCGCGACGCCAAGATCGGGCGCATCTATGAGGGGACCAGCAACATACAATTGCTGACGGTCGCCAAGAAACTATTGGGAAAGTGAGTTCGTCTCACAATCGAGGAGTCTATGCGAGGCATGGTTCTTTCCGCCGTTCTGCTGGCCGGCATCTACACGCCGGCGCGGGCGGCCGATGACGTAAATCCGGACGAGATTATTCGCAAGTTTGCCGCCAGGGAACTGGAATTCCAGCAGGCGCGCAACAACTACATGTACCGGCAGAGCGTGAAACTCGAGGAGGTGCAGGGCGGGGGCAAGTGGGAAGAGGTGGACGACATCATCTTCACGCCGGAGGGCAAGCGTATCGAGAAGGTGGTCTATGCCCCGGTGATATCGCTGCATCACATCAGCCTGTCGCCGCAGGACGTGCAGGACCTGCGCAACGTGCAGCCGTTCGTGCTGACCACTCCGGAGATCCCGGAATACGATATCCAGTACCTGGGGAAGGACAAGGTGGACGAGGTGAGTTGCTACTCGTTTTCGGTGAAGCCGAAGAAGATGGTGCAGGGCAAGCGGTATTTCGAGGGGCAGATCTGGGTGGACGATCGCGACCTGCAGATCGTGAAGACCTACGGCAAGGGTGTGGGGCTGCTCAAGAAGAGCGAGGACCAGGCGTTCCCGAAGTTCGAGACGTACCGCGAGCAGATCGACGGCAAATACTGGTTTCCGACGTACACACGCGCCAACGACACGCTGCACTTCAAGAACGGGGACAGCGTGCCGATCCGGATGGTGGTGCGGTACCAGGACTACAAGAAGTTCGAAGGGCGTTCGACGATCAAGTTCGGCGATGTGGTGGACGACAAGAATCCCCCGGCGGGGACGACGACTCCACCGAAGAAGAAATAGGGCCGTGCAGGCGGGAATGCGGACGACAAACAGCGATCGTCTGCGCCACAATAGGAGCTATGCCAACTAAGGTCACTGTTATCAATAACGGGCCCATTCGGATCGAAGGGGAGTTCGAGATTTGCGATCCCGGCGGGGCGGCATTCGGTCTTGCCGGGCGTACCGTGATCTCGCTTTGCCGCTGCGGCCATTCGGCCAACAAGCCGTTCTGTGACGGCAGCCATAACCAATTTGGATTCAACGACATAGTAACCGCCCGCGAGCTCCCTCCGCCGAAGCCGAAGATGTGACGGCGATTCCCCGAAAACGGGCCTGTTAAGTCCTGCAATCACAGAAAGTTCCAAAAAATGTGCCCCATTCGAGCCATTGCCGCGTCAGTTGGGTAACATTAGTATGATGGATATCGCCTTAAAGGCATAGATTTCTGGTTATTTAGGCATAACGGGACCACGACTCCGGGGAGTTCTTCAGATTGCGAAAAACGTTTTGGCACTTCAGTGTTGCAGTTGTAATAGCAGCCGCGTTGTGCGGTTGCGGCACAAGCGGCGCGACTAACGCCAAGTCGGATGCTCCCGGCGGAGGTGGGGGCGGCGGCAAGGGCGGTGGGCGGCGCGGCATGGGTGGGGACGTACCGGTCACCGTGGCGAACGCCACCACGCGGGACGTGCCGGTGGAGATTCAGGTGATCGGGAACGTGGAAGCGTACTCGACCATCACCGTCAAAGCCCAGGTGAGCGGGCAGTTGACGGACGTCTATTTCCAGGAAGGCGACTTCGTGAAGAAGGGCGCGAAGCTGTTCACGATCGACCCGCGGCCGCTGCAGGCCGCCTATGACCAGGCATTGGCGAACATTGCGCGCGATGAAGCGAGCCTGGGACAGGCGCAGGCCAATCTTGCCCGCGACACCGCGCAGGCAAGATACCAGGACACGCAGGCCAAGCGCTACGCCGACCTGCTGGCCGGGGGAGTGATCTCCAAGGACCAGGCGGAGCAGTTGCGCGCCAGCGCCGACGCGATGGAGCAGGCCGTCAATGCGGACAAAGCCGCGATCGAAAGCGCCAAGGCGGCCATCGCAGCCAGCAAAGCGACTGCCGACAACGCGAAGGTGCAGTTGAGCTACACCAACATCTTCTCGCCAATTGACGGGCGCACGGGGAATCTCTCGGTGAAGAACGGCAACGTGGTCATGGCCAACAGCATGGACCTGATGACCATCAACCAGGTGGAGCCGATCTACGTGACATTCGCGGTGCCCGAAGCGCAGTTGCCTGCGATCAAGAAGTACATGGCCGAGGGCAAGCTTCCGGTGCGCGCCCGGCCGCAGGATGGCGACGTCAAGGACGAGGAAAGCGGCGTGCTGACGTTTGTGGATAACACGGTCGACGTCACCACCGGCACGATCAAGTTGAAGGGCACCTTTCCCAACGCTTCGCACAAGCTGTGGCCCGGCCAGTTTGTCCGCGTGATATTGAAGCTGACCACACAGCCGAACGCGGTGGTGGTTCCCAACCAGGCCATCAATACGGGCCAGAACGGCTCGTTCGTATACGTGGTGAAGCAGGACCGCACGGTGGAATCGCGGAACGTGGTGACCGGCGCTCGCGTGGAGCAGGACATGGTGGTAAACGACGGCCTGCAGGCGGGCGAGACGGTGGTGGTGGAGGGGCAGTTGCGGCTGGCCCCGGGCATGCGGGTGGTGGTGCGCGACAGCAGTGGAGGAGGCGGAGGACGCCGGGGCAAGCGAAGCTGAGGAGGGGGGTCGCGTGAACATTTCAGAAACCTTCATCCGGCGCCCGATCGCGACCAGCCTCCTGATGGCCGGGATCGCGCTGTTTGGCGTCATCGCGTATGAAGCCCTGCCGGTCAGCGACCTGCCGCAGGTGGACTACCCCACGATCACGGTGAACGCGAGCCTGCCGGGGGCCAACCCGGACACGATGGCGTCGGCGGTGGCGACACCGATGGAGCGGCAGTTCACGACCATTGCGGGCCTGGACTCGATGATCTCCAACAGCAGCCAGGGGTCGTCTTCGATCACGCTGCAATTCAACCTGAGCCGGGATATCGACGGCGCGACGGTGGACGTGGAGACGGCCATCGCCGAGGCGATGCCGCTGCTGCCGCCGGGCATGCCTACGCCGCCGAGTTTCCGCAAGGTCAACCCCGGCGACTCGCCGATCATCAGCCTGCTGATCACGTCGCCCACGATGCGGCTGAGCGACCTGGATGAATACGCGGAAACCATGCTGGCGCAGCGCATCTCGATGGTAGAGGGCGTGGCGCAAGTGCAGGTGTTCGGCTCGACCAAGTACGCGGTGCGGGTGCAGGTGGACCCGAACGAGCTGGCGGCGCGGCATATCGGGCTGAACGAGATCGACGCCGCCCTGCGCAACTGGAACGTCAACCTGCCCACGGGCACGCTGTACGGCCAGCACACGGCGTACAACGTCCAGGTCAACGGGCAGTTGATGAGGGCATTCAACTACCGGCCGGTGATCGTCAGCTACCAGAACGGCGCGCCGGTGCGGCTGGGCGACGTAGCCCACGTAATCGACAGCGTGGAGGACGACAAGAACTTTTCCAAGATCTACGGCGGCGAATACGGCAAGGACGGCACGCGCGGCGTGAGCCTGGCGGTGTTCCGGCAGCCGGGCAGCAACACGATCGAGGTCACCGACAACATCAAGGCGCTGCTGCCGGTGTTGCAGGCGCAATTTCCGCCCTCGGTACACTTAGGGATTCGCGGCGACCGCTCCAAGAACATCCGGGAATCGTTCCAGGACATTCAGTTCACCATGGCGGCGACTCTGGCGCTGGTCATCCTGGTGATTTTCCTTTTCCTGCGAAACTTTTCGGCCACCATGATTCCCGCGATGGCGCTGCCGTTTTCGATCGTGGGCACCTTCGCGGTGATGTACCTGCTGAACTTCAGCCTGAACAACATCTCGCTGATGGCGCTGATTCTCTCGATCGGATTCGTGGTGGACGACGCGATCGTGATGCTGGAGAACATTGTCCGGCACATCGAGCACGGCGAGCATCCGCTGCAGGCGTCGCTCACCGGGTCGAAGGAGATCGCCTTCACGATCGTCAGCATGACATTGTCGCTGGCGGCGGTGTTCATCCCGATTCTGTTCATGGCGGGAATTCTGGGCCGGCTGTTCCGCGAGTTCGCGGTCACCATCTGCACCGCGATTCTGATCTCGGGCATGGTGTCGATCAGCCTGACGCCGATGTTGTGCAGCCGGTTTCTACGCGCCAGCAAGGAGACGTCGCACGGATTCCTCTACCGGGCGATGGAGCACGTCTTTGTAGCGCAGCTGAGACTCTACCGGGTCACGCTGGCGTGGGTGCTGAACCACCGTCCGGTCATGCTGGGATTGTTCGTGGCTGTGCTTGGGGTCACCGGCTACTTCTACGTGGCGGTGTCCAAGGGCTTCATCCCGGACACCGACAACGACAACTTCAACGTCACCGTGGAGGCAGCGCAGGGGACATCGTACTACCAGATGGTCAAGTATCAGGAGCTGGTCTCGTCGATCGTGGTGCAGGATCCCGACGTGGACAGCTTCTACTCGAGCACGGGCGGGAGCATGTTCGGCGCAGCGGCGGCTACCGGCCGCCTGATGGTGAACCTGCTTCCACGGCGACAGCGCAAAGAAACCGTGGTGGACATCGTCAACCGGCTGCGGCCGAGGCTGAGCGGTATCCCGGGCCTGCGGGTATCGCTTTCGGTGCCGCAGGCGATTCGCGTCGGCGGGCGCATGTCCAAGAGCGCGTACGATTACACCCTGTACGGTCCGGACACGAAGCAGCTTTACGAAGAAGCTCCGAAATTCGAGCGCATCGTCAACCGGCTGCCGGGACTTCAGGAGGTGACCAGCGACCTGCAAATCAAGACGCCGCGAATCAACATCGTGCTGGACCGCGACCGCGCCGCGGCGCTGAATCTGAACTGGAACACGATCTCCAGCACGCTTTACGACGCGTTCGGCCCGCAGTTTTCGTCCACCATTTATGCGCCGACCAACCAGTATCGTGTGCTGCTGGAGGTGCTGCCCACTTACCAGCAGCATTCCGACAGCCTGGACCTGATTTACCTGAAGAGCGACACAGGGCAGATGGTGCCCCTGCGCGCGGTGGCCAAGCTGGTATCCGACGCCGGACCGCAGAGCATTCCGCACTCGGGGCAGTTGCCCTCGGTCACGATCTCGTTCGCTCTCAAACCGGGCACGTCGCTGGGGCAGGCGACGGATGAAATCGAAGAGGCGGCGCGCGCCAACCTGCCGGGCACGATTACGGGCACGTTCCAGGGCACGGCCAAGGTGTTCCAGGATTCCATGCGGAACATGGGGATTCTGCTGATCGTGGCGATCGCGGTGGTTTACATCGTGCTGGGCGTGCTCTATGAGAGCTACGTCCATCCGATCACGATCCTGTCGGGTCTGCCGTCCGCGGGGTTCGGCGCGCTGCTCACCCTGATTCTGTTCAAGGTGGACCTCAGCATCTATTCCTTCGTGGGACTGATCATGCTGATCGGCATCGTGAAGAAGAACGCGATCATGCAGATCGACTTCGCGCTGGAGGCCGAACGCAAGGAAGGCAAGAGGCCGAAGGAAGCGATTTACGAAGGATGCCTCATCCGGTTCCGCCCGATCATGATGACGACCATGGCGGCGCTGCTCGGCGGTTTGCCGATTGCGCTCGGCTGGGGAGCCGGGGGAGAGGCGCGCAAGCCGCTCGGCCTCGCGGTGGTCGGCGGACTGGCGTTCTCGCAGTTGATGACGTTGTACCTGACACCGGTGGTTTACACGTATATGGCCGCGATCGTGGACAAGTGGAACGCGTGGAAGGCCGCCAAGTCGCGAAAGACCATGTCACCCGTCATGCAGGCGGGAGATTGATTCATGAACATTTCCCAGACCTTCATTGAACGGCCCATCGCCACCAGCCTGCTGATGGCCGCGATTGCCCTGTTCGGAGGCGTGGCGTATCGTTCGCTGGCGGTGAGCGACCTGCCGAACGTGGACTTTCCGACCCTGCTGGTGACGGCCTCGCTTCCCGGCGCGAGCCCGGAGACGATGGCGGCGGCAGTGGCAACGCCCCTGGAGAACCAGTTCTCGACCATCGCCGGGTTGAACTCGATGTCGTCTTCCAACTCGCTGGGCAATACCCAGATCACGCTGGAGTTCGACCTGGGGCGGAAGCTCGATGGCGCGGCGGTGGACGTGCAGGCGGCCATCACGCAGGCCTCGCGCCTGTTGCCGCAGGGCATGCCGACACCGCCCACCTTCACGAAGGTGAATCCGGCGGACCAGCCGATTTTGTACATCGCCCTGACTTCGCCCACGCTTCCCTTGTGGACTCTCGACGAGTACGCCGAGACGCGCATTGCGCAACGCATCTCGATGATTTCGGGCGTGGCGCAGGTGCAGGTGCAGGGCGCACAGAAGTTCGCGGTACACGTGCAGATGGATCCGCACGCGCTGGCTTCGCGCCAGATCGGCATCAACGAGATCGAGACCTCGCTCAAGAACTGGAACGTGAACCTGCCCACGGGCGCGATCATTGGTCCGCAGCGCGCGTTTACTTTGCAGGCGAGCGGCCAGTTGCTTACCGCGGATCAGTACAAGCCGGTTGTGGTGGCTTACCGCAACGGCTCCCCGGTGCGGCTGGACGAGCTGGGCACGGTGATCGACAGCGTGGAAGACGACAAGACGGCTTCCTGGTACTACAAGAACAAGTTCAGCAGCCGCGGCATCATTTTGGCGATCCAACGCCAGCCGGGCACCAACACCATCGAAGTCACCGACGGCGTGAAGAACCTGCTGCCGACGTTTCGCAGCGAGCTGCCGCCGTCGGTACACATGGACATCCTGTACGACCGCTCGGACACGATCCGCGAGAGCTACCAGGACGTGCAATTCACCATGGTGCTGACGCTGGGGCTGGTGGTGATGGTGATCTTCCTGTTCCTGCGCAACGTTTCGGCCACGATTATTCCCAGCCTGGCGCTGCCGTTCTCGATCATCGGCACCTTCGCGGTGATGTACCTGCTCGATTACAGCCTGGACAACCTGTCGATGATGGCGTTGATCCTGTCGATCGGCTTCGTGGTGGACGATGCCATCGTCATGCTGGAGAATATCGTCCGGCATATTGAAATGGGCGAGCAGCCGCTCCTGGCATCGCTCAAGGGCTCGGACGAGATCGGGTTCACCATCGTCAGCATGACGCTTTCGCTGGCGGCCGTGTTTATCCCGGTGCTGTTTCTGGGCGGGGTTCTGGGCCGGTTGTTCAAGGAATTCGCCGTGACCATCACGGTGGCCATTCTGATCTCGGGCGTGGTCTCGGTGACGCTGACACCGATGCTGTGCAGCCGCTTTTTGAAAAGCTCGCACGAGGGCAAGAAGGGCTGGTTCTACCGGGTCACCGAGCGGTTCTTCGACGGCATGCTGCACGTCTACGACGTGACGCTGAAGATCGCTCTGCGCCATCGTGTGGCCATGATGATGAGCTTCGTGCTGGTGCTGGGAGCGACGATTTACATGTTCGTGACCATTCCCAAGGGATTCATTCCCGACCAGGACACGGACCAGTTGAGCGTCATCACCGAAGCGGCGCAGGGCACATCCTACTACCAGATGGTGGACTACGCGCAGAAGATCGCGAAGGTGGTGGCAGAGGACGAGAACGTGGACGCGCTGTCCGCCAGCGTGGGCGGCGCGGTGGCATCCAACCTGGGCGGACCGAACTACGGCCAGCTTGTCGTGCACCTGAAGCCACGCAATCAGCGGCCCCTGGCTGTGAACGACCTCATCAAGAAACTGCGTCCGAAGCTGTCCGCGTTTGCGGGAATGAAGGTGTACCTGCAAAATCCGCCGACCATCCGCATCGGCGGCCAGGTGACCAAGAGCCTGTACCAGTTCTCGATGCAGACGCCCGACAAGCCGGAGCTCTACAGCCAGACCGAAAAGCTCACCAATCTGGTGGAGCAACTGCCCGGCGTGGAAGATGTGACCAACGACGTCGCGGTGGAGACGCCGCAGGTGAACGTGACCATCGACCGCGACAAAGCGGGCGTGATGGGCGTGAACGCCAACCTGATCGAGAACGCGCTGTACGACGCTTACGGCCCGCGCTGGGTATCGACCATCTACGGGTCGATCAACGAGTACAAAGTGCTGCTGGAATTGGAGCCACGCTACCAGAGGGATCCGAGGGCGCTGTCGCTTCTGTACTTCAAGAATTCCAACGGCAAGCTGATTCCGCTGGATACGATGGCTGACATCGAGACGGTGACCGGGCCGCAGACGATCAACCACTACGGCCAGCTTCCGGCGGCGACCATTTCCTTCAACCTGAAGCCGGGCGCCGCGCTGGGCGAGGTAGTCGACCAGGTTCAGGGACTGGCGGACACGAACCTGCCGGACACGATCAGCACCTCATTCCAAGGCGAGGCCAAAGCGTTCCAAAACTCTCTGGGCAACCTGTGGGTGCTGCTGATCATCGCCATCATGGTGGTGTACATCGTGCTGGGGATTCTGTACGAAAGCTACATCCATCCGATCACGATTCTGTCCGGTCTGCCGAGCGCGGGATTCGGGGCGCTGCTGACGCTGGTGATTTTCAAGATCGATCTCAGCATCTACGCGTTTGTGGGATTGATCATGCTGATCGGCATCGTGAAGAAGAACGCCATCATGCAGATCGACTTCGCGCTGGAAGCCGAGCGCCATCACAACCTGCCGGCGGAGCGGGCGATCTACGAAGGCTGCCTGATCCGGTTCCGGCCGATCATGATGACCACGATGGCCGCATTGCTGGGCGCGGTGCCGATCGCGCTGGGCTACGGCGCGGGCGGCGAAGCGCGGCAGCCGCTGGGGCTAGTGGTGGTCGGCGGCCTGCTGTTCTCGCAACTCGTGACGCTGTACCTGACGCCGGTGTTCTACATCTACATGTCGGCGGCGCAGGAGCGGGTGCAGTCGTGGAAGCGGCGGCGCAAGAAGGTGGAGCAGCCGGCGCCGGTGGCGGGGTAGGGATCGGATTCTTGTCACCGGGCAGGGCGGAAACTTTCCCGACGGGCCCCGTTCGATGATTCAATCGCCGGTCTCGGCCTGGGGCTGGGGGCGTGCAGGCCAGGCCGGCTGGCCAACCGGCCAGAAGATGTAGCGGCCGGCGAGGGCCGCCGCCCCGATCGCGCCGGCGGCCATCAGAAACGCCGCAGGGTATCCGAAACGGTTTGCGACCGCGCCGGCGGCCAGCGAGCTGACCCCGACGAAAAGGTCGTAGAAGGCCGTGAGTACCCCGATGGCCGAGCCGCGCTCCTGCTCCGGCGTGCGGCGCAGGACGTCGGCCGCGACGGACGACCAGGGGAACGAGAAGCCGAATCCCAGTGTCGCGGCGGCAGCGACTCCCGCGACGGGCGAAGGGGCAACGGCGATGCCAACCAGGCCCAGAGCCATTGCGGCAATGCCGCCGTAGAAGGTGATGGCCGGGTGGATGCGATCGGGGAGCCCGCCGAGAAAGAAGCGCGACAGCAGAATCAACAGCGCATACGCCGAGAAGGCCATGGGCGCGCCTTTCCCGAAGCGAGTGAGGTGCAGGATCAGGAATCCGGCGACCACGGGGTAGTGCACGTTGATGAAGCCGATGGCGAGTCCGGGCGCGATCACGTGCGATCCGGGCCAGTGCCGGCGGGGATGATCGGGCAGCGGGCGGTACTCTTCTTCGACGCGCGTGAGCAGGGCAAATCCGGCGAGGGCCGCCACCACCTGCATGGCGGCAGCGCGCGGAAACGTGCCCAGCCAGCTTCCGACCAGGGGTCCGGCGGAGATGCCGCCCCAGATGCCGCTGCTGATCAGCCCGAGAGTCTGGGCGCTGCGCTCGAGGCCGGCCAGTTCGACTGCCCACGCCGCGGCGCCGGTATACAGGCAGGCTTCGCCGAATCCCTGGAAGATGCGCGCCAGGCAGGCGCCCGGTATGCCGAGCGGCAGCAGGTAGGCGACTCCGGCGATGGCACAGCTTGCGAGCCCGGAGAGAAAGCAGATCTTGCGCCCGCGCCGGTCGGCGAGAGGGCCGGAGAAGAGACGGCTGCCGAGGGCGACGAAGGAAAAGATCCCGATGACCAGGCCGACGGTCTGATCGGACCCGCCGAGATCGTGCCGGACATGGGGCGCGAGCGCGGGCAGGACGGTGCCGATGCCGAGGAAACCGAGAAAGGTCGCCCCGACGAGACACCAGAAGCGCGCGCCGAAACCGGAGGGAAGCAGACCCATGGGGATTGTTTTATTGTAGCGAGTGCGCGGCAGAAGATGGGTTAATGCCAGTTCTTGAGCTTCGGCCAGATCTCTGCGAGGGGGTGTTTCAAGCCCTGGCAGTAGTAAATGCCGATGTGCTCGTATGGCATGGCGTAGGGGTGGGCCACATATGCGCCGAACCTGACGCTGGCGAAGAGCTGCTCCAGCCGTTCGCGCCTGTCGCCCATCACGATCATGCTCTCGCCGGTGTAGCCGCGAGGGCCCCAGTAGAAATAGTTCTGGTGACCGCTGATCGCCGGCGGCAGGCCGTACTTCGGGCCGAACAAATCGATGGCTCCGGCCTGGCCGTAGTTCTGCCCGAAGATCGCGGTCCGTGCACGGACATCGGGCGGCAAGCCGTTATAGATTTTCGCCACCGCGACCGCCATATCTTCCCAGCCGAACTGATCGGCGAACAGTTGCGGCAGGGGTCCAAGCTGGTGGTTCTCGAGGCGGGGCTGCTGGAGATGGGTGGCCGCGGCGTACCGGATGTAGGTTTCGGGCGGGAGGAGCGGGATCAGAGTCGGGGCGAGCAGCGCGCCCATCAACACCATCAGCGTGCAGTAGACCGGCTTGAGCCAGCGGATGCGGATCTGTTCGCAGGGGATGGCTCCCGCCGCAAACAACAGGGGAAACGCCGGGAAGAGATAGTAGATCCGCGGACTCATCAGCAAAATCAGCGTAGCCGTGACGATCCAGGCCCATGCCAGCGCGCGGAAGCGGCCGCGGAACAGCCACCACAGGCCGGCAAGCCAGATGGGCAGGCTGAGCGGGAGCATGGCCAGGGTCTCTTCGCCGAAGAACCCAGGCAGGGAAAGGTGCACATTGCGATTGTCCGCGCGGATATTGCGCTGCAACTCGAGGAACGGGAAGTGATGCTGGATGTTCCAGACGAGGTTGGGCAGGAACAGCAGGAAGGCAATGGCACCGCCCGCCAGGAGCCAGCGATTGAAGAGATGCCTGCGTTCGACGGTCAGGAGCAGCCCCGCGATCAGCCCGAACCCGAAGATCAGCATGGAGTGCTTGTTCTCCAAGCCGAGCCCGGCGGTGAGGCCGAACCAGATCCAGAGCTTGTGATTCCCGGTGCGGATGATGCGGATCACCAGCAGGGCGCAGATCAACCAGAAGACCGGCTCGAACGAGTTGACGTTCAGAAAATGATCGAGCGCCAGGAGGCCGGGAGCCAGCAGGCAGCAGAGCGCGGCCAAGCCCTGCGCGAAGCGTCCGCCGCCGAGCTCGCGCGCGATCATGGCGGTGAGAAGGATTTTGGCCGCGCCGGCCAGGGCGGGGAAGATCCGGATTGCGGAGAGCGAATCGCCGAATAGACTGAGCTCGATGCGCCCGATGAGGGCGATCATGGGCGCGACATCGACGTAGCCCCAATCCAGGTGACGGGCCAGGGCGACGTTGTACAGCTCGTCGACGAAGTAGCCGTAGCCGCGGCCGGCGTAGAGGTGCAAGGCCAGTTTGACGGCTGCCAGGAACCAGACGATGGCGGGGAGCCGTCTACTCAAGGTAGAAAACTTCTTTGAGCATCGCGAACCGCTCGCCGGGTTTTTGGTCCGGGACCGGTTCGAACAGACGGCTCATGAAGACCTGCCAGCGCTGGTTGACCGGATCGCGATCCAGTTCGTTCCAGGCCTTGTCGAAATCGTCGCAGCGCAGGACGAGGGTCAGGTCCTGATCGCGGCGGAAGATCGAGTAATCGGAAATGCCGACCGATTTCAGTTTGGCGAGGAGTTCGGGCCAGACCCGCCGGTGCTCGATCTCGTACTCCTCAATGGCTTCAGGCTTGATGCGCAGCTTGAACGCGTAACGAGGCATTGTTCTTTTAAGCGTAGCTTGAAACCGAGGCCATGTTCTTCGCGCCGCGCTCGGCCGTGGCCTTTTCCAGGTAGCCGCTCTGGCGGAAGGCGTCCATCGGGTCGGCGGGAAGGCCTTTGGAAACCGCCCACTCGCGAATCAGGCCGCGCACATCGGTGCTGAAGGCATCCTTCAGGCAGCCCTCGGCGTCCACCAGCGCGCACTTGGTTTGAGCATCGGCGAGTTTCGCGTGATCGACGAGCGCGGCCTTGGCGTAAAGCTCCATGGCGGTGGAAACCGTCTGGATCATGGCCTCGATCTTGCCCTTCAGATTGTGGCTTTGGTCGATCATGTAGGCGATATCGGCGCGCTTGCCGGTCTCCCACTCGAAGTGCAGAATTTCATGGAAGATGCGGAAGACCTGGTAGGGGTCGATCGAGCCCATGGTGAGATCGTCGTCGGCGTAGCGGCGGTCGTTGAAGTGGAAGCCGCCCAGCATGCCGAGATCGAGCAGCCAGGCCACGATCTGCTCGATGTTCTGCGCCTGGTAATGGTGCCCGGTATCGACCAGCACCTTGGCGCGCGGCCCCGCGGCCTGCGAGAGCACCAGCGACATCCCCCAGTCCGCGATATCGGTGTGGTAGAAGGCGGGCTCGAAGGGTTTGTACTCGACCAGCATGCGATGGTTTTCGGCGAGCGCGGCGTGAGTCGCCTTGAGACCCTCTTCGAACCAGCGGCGGCGGTGGCGGATATTCTGCGTGCCGGGGTAGTTGGAGCCGTCGGCGAACCAGAGCGAGAGATCACGGCTGTTGAGCTGTTTTTGTATGGCGACGCACTCCAGGATGTGATCCATAGCGGCCTTGCGAATGGCCGGGTCGGGGTTGCCCAGAGAGCCGTACTTGTAGTGCTGGTCCTGAAAGACGTTGGGGTTGATGGAACCGGGTTGCAGGCCGTGCTCCGTGGCGAGGCGTTGAACCTCGGCGCAATCTTTGACGCCGTTGGGAAAGTCCCAGAGCACGTGCAGGGCGATGGTGGGACAGACGCCGGTGAAGCGATGTACCTGGCCGGCATCGGCGAACTTTTCGGCCGTCGTGGTGGCGGCGGCGGGCTGGTTGAACTTGCCGAAGCGGGTTCCCGTGTTGGCGAAACCCCAGGAAGGCAGTTCGATATGAAACGCGTCCAACGCGCGTACGATGGTATCGGTTTGCTGGTCGGTCATTTGGGCGTGCCCCGTCTGATTTTATATGATCCGGGCAAATTGACGCTTCGGTCAAACGCTTCGACGGGGGCGAGCTGGAGTTTTGTTGTGCGGAACGGCCAGCACTTCGTCACGGCGGCGGAAGTTATGGATTAGGTGGGATTTACACGGGCGAAAGCAATGAAAGGAGGCCGCGTGAGAGAGAGCGCGAAGCGAGCCGGGCGTTTTTCCGGTTGAAACGGCGCGCAGCGCTCGGGAATCCGCTGGCGCAGGCGGCCGAAGGGGCATAACATGGTCTGCAAATGAAAACGTGCAGTGTGCTGTTCCTGGCGCCGCTGGTGTGCGCGCTGGCGGCCGACCCGGCGAACCTGGCGGAACTGCGGCGCGGCTTCGAGCAGCCGCCCGGCGACGCCCGCATCATGATGCGGTGGTGGTGGTTCGGCCCGGCGGTGACGAAGGCTGAGCTGGAGCGCGAGATGCGGCTCATGAAGGAGGGCGGCATCGGCGGGTTCGAAGTGCAGGCGACCTATCCGCTGCAGCTCGAAGGCAACATGCGGTACCTCTCGCCGGAGTTTCTGGATGCGCTGCGATTCGCCGGCGAGAAGGCGAAGGAGCTCGGGCTGCGAATGGATCTCACGCTGGGCAGCGGATGGCCGTACGGAGGACCGCATATACCGATCGAGCTCGCGGCGGGGCGGCTGCGGACGACACAGGGGGAGGCGCGGCGGCCGTCGGCGAACGACAACCTGATCGTCACCATCGACGGACTGAATTTCTGGGCCGGCCACACGGGCCAGACGGTGAAGCGTCCGGCGGTGGGAGCGGAAGGCTGGGTGCTCGACCACTACAGCCGCGAGGCGCTGGAGACGCACTTCAGGGCGGTGGGCGAGCCGATGTTGAAGGCGCTCGAAAAGACGCCGCCGTACGCGATTTTCAGCGACAGCCTGGAAGTGTACAACGCCGACTGGACGCCGAACCTGCCGGATGAATTTCAGAAGCGCCGAGGGTACAGTTTGACGCCGTTTCTGCCGTCGCTGGCTCAGGACACGGGCGAGAACGCGGCGGCGGTACGGCACGATTGGGGCCTGACGCTGAGTGAATTGGCCGACGAGAACTATCTGAAGCCGCTGACGGCGTGGGCCAAGGCGCACGGGACGAAATTCCGGTCGCAGACCTACGGGATTCCGCCGGTGACGTTATCGAGCAACGCGCTGGTCGATCTGCCGGAGGGCGAAGGGCACGAGTGGCGGCAGTTTTCGACCACCCGGTGGGCATCGTCGGCGGGGCATCTCTACGGGCGTCCGGTGATTTCGAGCGAGACCTGGACGTGGCTGCATTCGCCGGTGTTCCGCGCCACGCCGCTGGACATGAAGGCCGAGGCCGACATCCACTTTTTGCAGGGCATCAATCAGCTCGTGGGGCACGGGTGGCCGTATTCGCCGCCGGAGGTGGGCGAGCCGGGATGGCGCTTCTACGCGGCGGCGGTGTTCAACCAGCACAATCCGTGGTGGATCGTGATGCCGGACATCACCAAGTACCTGCAGCGCGTGAGCTGGATCCTGCGGCAGGGGACGCCGGCGAACGACGTGGCGGTGTACCTGCCGACGCACGACGCGTTCGCGGGATTCCGCGTGAACGGACGGCCGAGCGTAAATCAGGCTATGCAAGGGCTGATCGGAGCCAACGTGGTGCCGGCGATTCTGGACGCGGGGTACGGCTTCGACTTCATCGACGACGGCGCCATCGCGGCCAAGGGCATCAACTACAAGATTCTCGTGGTGCCCAATGTGGAGCGGATTCCGCTCGCGACCTACCGGAGAATCGCGGAATTCAAGGGGACGGTGATTTTCACGAAACGGCTGCCCTCGAAGGCGCCGGGACTGAAAGAACAGGGCGATGCGGCGCAGATCCAGGCGATCTCGGCGAAGTACAAGCTGACGGACGAGGGCAAGCTTGGTGAAGCACTGCATGCCGCGCTGAAGCCCGATTGGACGCTGCCGCCGGAGATCGGCGTGGTGCATCGCAAGCTGCCGTACGCGGACGTGTACTTTGTGGCGAACACGGCGAATCACGCGGTGCACTTTACCGCATGGACGAATGCGGCGTGGTGGGATCCCACAAGCGGCACGGACTCCGACCCGCACGGCGTGCTCGCGCCATATGAATCGCGCGTGGTCGTGCGTAACGCGGCGGCCCTTCGGGCCGCGCCGGGCGACCCGGAGGGTCGCGTTACGGAACTCGCCGATTGGAAGCTGAGCATCGATGGGGCACCCAAGGCCTCCTGGCCGCCGTTCTACTCCGGCAGCGGGACGTACGAAAAGACGGTGACACTGCAATCGCCGCCGGCCCGCGCCTGGCTGGATTTCGGCGAGGGAACTCCGGTCGATCCGAATGCCGGACGCCGTCCCGCGAACGGCATGCGCGCGCTCCTGGAAAGTCCGGTGAGGGAATGCGCGAAGGTTTGGGTCAACGGCAAGCCCGCAGGCTCGGTCTGGAAACCACCGTACCGGGTAGACGTGAGCGGGCTGCTGAAGCCCGGCGAGAATGCCTTCAAGATCGTGGTGGGGAACCTCGCGCTGAACGAGATGGCCGGCGCGCCCCTGCCCGATTACAAAGAGCTGAACGCGAAATTCGGCGAGCGTTTCCAGGCGCAGGACATGCAGGATGTGAAGTCGCTGCCCTCGGGCCTTCTGGGGCCGGTAAGGCTGATCGGAAGGTGAACACCCTCGCTCTTTCGCCCATCGGACTCCTGCTGGCCGCGGCGATGTCCGTGATCAACGTGCTCACCGACGTCTGCCGCAAGCACGCGCTCGAAAAGCGCGACCTGTTGCCGGCCACGTTCTGGATCCGCACGGCCGTGGCGGCGGTGTTCTGCATCGTACTGGCGGCGCGGTTGGCAGTCGGCGCGCATGTCGAGATCCGCGGAGGTGTGGGCCTGTTCGCCGCCCTGATGGTGCTCGACGTCGGCCTGATCACCATCGTGACAAGGCTCTACTTCCGCGCCTTGCAGATCTCGCCGCTGTCGATGTGCATCCCGTTCCTGGCCTTCACGCCCGTTTTTCTGATTCCGACCACGTTCGTGATATTGGGGCAGAAGCCGCAGCCGATCAAGGTGCTGGGTGTTCTGCTGATCGTGATCGGCTCGCTGGTGATGCACCGGCAGTTATTTGCGATCGGCTGGCTGGCGCCGGTCAAAGCCGTGATCGAGTACAAGGGCAGCCGCTACATGCTGCTGGTCGCGCTGGTCTTCTCGCTCACCAATCCGCTGGACGCGAAGCTGGTCGCGATGAGCGATGTCTACACGGAAGCCTGCGTCTACGGCCTCGGCCTTTCCATTGCCTTTTACCTGCTGGCGCGCGCGCAGCGCTGCGATTTCGCCGCCGCCGCGCGCGCAAATTTCCGGTGGATCGCGCTCGCCGGACTTTGCGACGCAGTCTCGCTGCTGTTCCAACTCGCCAGCTACGCCTTCATCGCGGTGGTGATCACGGTGAGCATCAAGCGCGCCGGGATCGTGCTCGCCGTACTGGCCGGGTGGCTGTTCTTTCGCGAAAGGGAGATTACAGACAAGGTGATCGCGGCCAGCGTGATGTTCTGCGGCGTACTGATCTTGTACCTGCCGCTCGGATGGGGATCGTCACTGGTCCTGATGGCGGCAACGCTGGGCGGCATGGCGATCGCTCTTTATACAACCAGGAAACAAGCATGATTCGAGTCTCATTTGTCGGCTGCGGCGGTATGGCGGCGCAGTACCTGCCGGTGTATCAGAACCTGGATTGGGTGCAGTTGGTGAACTGCATCGATCCGGCGATGGGAGTGGCGGACTTCGGGCTCGCGCTCACGGATGAAATCGACGCGGTGATCATCAACACACCCAATCACCTGCACCGCCCGCAAGCGGTCGCGGCGATCGAAGCGGGCAAGCACGTGCTGTTGCAGAAGCCGGTGGCGCCGACGGTGGCGGACGCCGAAGCAATCGCGGACGCCGCGGAGAAATCCAACCGCACGGTCGGCCTCTACATGAGCTACTTCGACCAGCCGCTGATCCACGACCTGCGCGACATGGTTTCCGCGGGCCGGCTGGGTAACATCGTGCACTGCTACGCGCGCCTTATGCACAAGGGCGGCATGATGTGGAGCGACGAAGCGTTGAAGGGCGACCGCAACTGGCGCGGCAGCGTGGCCGAGACCGGCGGCGGCTGTTTCATCCAGCTTGCGGTGCACTACATCCACATCTTCGAGTGGGTCACCGGCGCGCGGATCGTGAAGGCATCCGGGTTCCAGCGCAATCTCCACTGCCCCGGACTGGAAGGCGAGGACCTGGCGATTGCGGTTTTCGAATTCGATAGCGGCGCCATGGCGACCATCGACACCGCCTGGTGCGCCAACGGCGAAGAACTGGCGATCCATGGCACGGAAGGCCGGGCCGTGTACCGGGAAAACCGCCTGTCGGCCGCGTCGTCGGGCGGCGCGTTCGAGGGTCGCGTGGTCCGGTATTCGGGCGGCCTGGTGGCCGCGTTCGGCGGCCCGCAAGGCGAAGAGCAGACCATGGAGATCAAGCCGCCCGGTTTCGCCGATATCGGCAATCCGCTCAACCAGCACCTGCAATTCCTGGAGGCGGTGCGCGACGGGCGTCCGGCGCCGGTATCGATTGCCAGCGGGGTCCACGATCTGCGCGTGGTCGACGCAGTCTACCGTTCGGCGCGCGAGGGCCGCGCCGTGGAGGTGGCGTGAGGCTGGGCATCGTCAGCGACGAAATCTCGCGCGATTTCAGGGAAGCGCTGACGGTTTGCACGGCCCTCGGCATCCGCCGCGTGGAAGTGCGCAATCTGCTCGAGGGCCGCGCCCCGATGTGCGGCGAGGCAGCCATGGCCGGGACCGAGGCCCTGGCGGAAAAAGCCGGCGTGCAGATTACCGCCCTGTCGCCGGGACTGTTCAAGTACACGGAGAACGCCCGCGAGTTCCAACACGAGATGAGCGAAGTCTATCCCAGGTCCGCGGAATGGGCGCACCGCTGGAATCTGCCGGGGCTGATCGTATTCGGGTTCCACAAGCCGGGCGCCACCGAGGCCACCGCGCCCGGGTTCTCCAGCGACAATCCGCCGGCGCAGGTGATCGAATGGCTGGCCGAAGCCGGCGAGCGTGCGACAGCGGACGGCCTGCTGTTGATGGTCGAGCCCGAGCCGATCTGCTGGTGCGACAGCGGACGCGCGACCGCGGAACTGATCCGGCGCGCCGCATCGAAGCCGCTGCGCATCAACTACGATCCAGGCAACGTGGCCTGGCTCGAAAATCGCGATCCGCTCGACGAGCTGGAGATCGTCGCGCCGCTGATCGCCAACGTTCACGTCAAAGATTTGAAGCCGCTCAGCAGGGGAGCCGGCTTTCCGGACTGGGTGCCGGCGGGCGAGGGGATGATCGACTACGCCGCGCATTTCCGGCGCCTCGATGAATTGGGTTACGAAGGGCCGGTGTCGCTGGAGCCGCACATGGACGGCAGCCTGGAGGCAACCCGCCGGTGTAAAGAAGCAGTAGAGAGGGTATTTGTAGGGTAGGGGGGCATGGTGAAAATCACGCGCAGGGATGCAATCGGGATCATGGCAGCGGCCGCATCGTTCGAACCGCAGCTAGCTGCGCAGCAGGCCGGTTCTGTTTCCGTGAACTGGCTCGGAGGCACGCCGCCGGCCGCAGAAACCGGCGTCAGTTGGGGCGTTCCCTGGGTGCGGGGTGCGGTGCGCCGTGACCAGACTTTCGCGCTGACGGCGCCGAACGGACAGCCGTTGCCGCTGCAACAATGGCCGCTGGCGTATTGGCCGGACGGATCGATCAAGTTTTCCGGGTTCGCGACCGTGGCCGGTGGGAGCGGGCCGTTTCGGTTGGCGCCCGGGACGCCGGCCGCGGGAATCCTGAAAGCGTCAGGTTCCGGAATCGACACCGGCAAGCTGCAGTGCGTGGTGGGGCACGCGTCAATCATCGACTCGATGACGATCGACGGCCGCGTGGTGGCGCGCGACGCCAAACTGGTCTGCATGCTCGATGGTGGGGCCGACTTCACCAGCGACATCCGTAAGGTCACCCTGGAGCAAAACGGGCCGGTGCGCGCCACCGTGAAAATCGAAGGCGTCCACAAGAATGCGTCGCGCGAGTGGCTGCCGTTCATCGTGCGCCTGTACTTCTACTCCGGCCAGGAAGCCATCCGGCTGGTGCACACCATCGTTTTCGACGGCGATCACGAGAAGGATTTCATCCGCGGCCTGGGCCTGGTCTTCTCCGTGCCGATGCGCGAGCAGGTCCAGAACCGGCACGTCCGATTTTCCGGCGAAGGCGACGGCCTGTGGAGCGAGCCTGTGCAGCCCATCACCGGGCGGCGCTTCCTGCAAGGCGCGTCGTACCCGGATCAGCTCGCCGGCAAGCGGATCGCCAACAAAGAAACGTTCAACGCCGCCGGGCAGAAGCTGCTTTCGGACTGGGCGGTGTGGGACGATTTCAAGCTGGTCCAGGCCAACGCCGACGGCTTCGCCATCCAGAAGCGCACCAATCCGCGGAGCTGCTGGCTGGACGTGATCGGCGGCCGCCGCTCAGACGGCCTGGTCTTTGCAGGCGACGTGACCGGCGGACTCGCGGCCGGCGTGAAGAACTTCTGGCAGTCGCACCCCGCATCGCTGGAAGTACGCCACGCCACCGCCGACACCGCGGAACTACGCGTCTGGCTCTGGTCGCCTGACGCTCCGGCGATGGACCTCCGCCATTACGACACGCGCGCCCACGATCTCGATTCGAGCTACGAAGACGTCCAGCCCGGTTTCAGCACGCCGCACGGCGTGGCGCGCACCAGCGAGATGACGCTCTTTCCCAGCGCGAGCGTGCCAACGAAAGCCGATACCCTGCGGCAGGCGAAGCTGGCGCAGGCTCCGCCCTTGCTGGCGGCGCCGCCGGAGCACCTGGTGTCCGCCAAGGTCTTCGGCATCTGGGGCCTGCCCGACCGCTCCACCGACCAGAAGAAGCAGATCGAAGACCAGATCGACGCCTGCTTCGAGCACTACCGCCGCGAGGCCGATCAGCGCCACTGGTACGGCTTCTGGAACTTCGGCGACGTCATGCACCAGCACGACGGCCCGCGCCACGAATGGCGCTACGACATCGGCGGCTTCGCCTGGGACAACACCGAACTCGGCACGGACATGTGGTTCTGGCACTACTTTCTGCGCACCGGGCGCGCCGACGCCTTCCGCATGGCGGAGGCCATGACGCGCCACACCAGCGAAGTCGATACGTACCACCTCGGCCGGTTCGCGATGCTCGGCTCGCGCCACAACGTGCGCCACTGGGGCTGCGGCGCCAAGGAAGCCCGTATCAGTCAGGCCGCCTACCGCCGCTACTATCATTACCTGACCACGGACGAGCGGACCGGCGACATCATGCGCGAGGTCGTCAATGTCGATGCCACGACGCTCGATCTCGATCCGATGCGGCTGG
The DNA here is from genome assembly GCA_035578025.1 of Verrucomicrobiia bacterium. Classification (GTDB taxonomy): domain Bacteria; phylum Acidobacteriota; class Terriglobia; order Bryobacterales; family Bryobacteraceae; genus Solibacter. Next base: position 40,570 of record DATJYJ010000238.1, on the reverse strand, counting down.
CGCAGCCGCGCACCGGTGAGATCGCCTATCCCGCGCGCGTGCGCGGAGGTCCCGACTGGCTGGCGTATGCCGGCAACTGGATGACCGAATGGGAGCGCACCGGCGACGCGAAGTGGCGCGACAAGATCGTCGCCGGGATGGATTCGATTGCCGCCATGCCGTTCGGCTTTCTCACCGGCCCCAACCAACTCTACGGCTACGATCCCAAGACCGGCAAGCTCTACGCGCTCGAAGAGCGCGTAGGAACCTACAACCTGGCCACCATCATGGGCGGGGCCGAAGTCGTTTTCGAGCTCAACGAACTGATCGACCATCCCGGATGGAAGAAAGCCTGGGAGCAATACTGCCGTCTCCACAACGCTCCGCAATCCGTTGTCGAGCGTGACAGAACCACCGGCACCGAAGGTGCGGATGCTCAATACTCCCGTCCCGGCCGCCTCTCGGCGTATCTGTACCGCCTGACCAAGAACGAAGCGTATGCGCGCCGCGCGTGGGCCGGGGTGCGGGTCCCGCGCATCAACGCGCAGCACCTGGAAGGCCCCGAAGTGGTGAGTCCGATCGAAGACGCGGCCATCTCGACCAACAGCGTCTCGCAGGGGTGTCTGGAGGCGATCGAGGTGATGGCGATGTGTGGGTAGTAGCTGTCAGCCATCAGCTATCAGCCTTCAGCCCATCCGTGGCACGTAGAGGCTGATAGCTGAAAGCTGAGAGCTGAAAGCTGATAGCTGATAGCTGATAGCTGGAAGCTAGAAGTACAGCTTCACCCCAAACTGCACGTAGCGCGGGGTTCCGTTGTTGTAGAGCGTTCCGAAATTCGTCGCGTACGCGGTGCGCAACTGGTAGAGCTTATAGCCGCTCAGCGTCGTGATGTCGAACGAATTGGGCTGCTTCGAGTAGAAACCGGTCGGCAGCGGGATGGTGAAGAAGTTCGCGGGCAGAACGCCGTTGGCGTTCTTTTGCGCGTTCACCATGGCAACGATGTTGTTGTAGATGGTGGTGCCGGCCGGGGTCGTGGTTTGCGGCTGGTTGTTGGCGACGGCCCAGGCGTTGTAGTTCGCGGTGCTGAGGGTCGCCGTGCTGGGAGCGCCCATGAAATCGGCGCCGCCGGCGTTGTTCGGGTAGACGGCGAAGGTCGGGTGATTGAATACGTTGAGCGCGTCGACGCGGAACTGCAGCCGGCGCTTGTGGCTTTCACCCAGCCAGAAGCTCTTCTGGATCGAGCCGTCGAAGTATTGCTGCCACGGACCGCGCGCACCATCCAGCGTGCGCGGTGCCGTGCCCAGCGCGCCGAGCGCGGGACGCATGAACGCCGCCGGGTTGACGTACGGCTCGCATCCCGTGCCGGCCGGACAGGACCGGCTATAGTTCGGATTGATGATCGGCACGCCGGGATTCAGGTCGGGCCGGATGGTATGCGTCGTGTCGCCAAGCTGGTTGGTGTCGGAGAGATACACCATGTACGGGAAGCCCGTATTGAAGCGGACCAGGCCCGTGGTGGTCCAACCGCCCACGACGAAATCCAGCGGCTTCCACAGACTATTTCCGAAATGCCGGCCTTTGCCGAACGGCAAATCGTAAATCGCGGTGCCGTGGATCACGTGACGCTGGTCGAAGGTGGAGACAGACCGATCGTTGGCGCGCGTTCCGCCGAAGGCCACCTGGCCGCCGACCTGTCCGCCCACCGGCGTGAGGATGTTCTTGTCGCCGCCGGCGCTCGAAGCCGTGTCGATCGACTTGCCGTACGTATAATTGGCGGTGAAGGTCAGTCCCCGTGCCACACGGTGAACCACGTTGAAATAAGCGGCGTGGCGGATGCTGTTCCCCGCGGAATCGTACCAGAGGTTCAAGGTGGAGAATCCCAGAAACGGGCTGCCCAGCGTACCGTTCTGCACGGCCAGCGTGGCGCCGGTGAGCGGATTCTTGCGCCCCAGGGGATCCGCAATGGTCGCCGTTGTACTCAAATTGGCGGCGAGCTGGGCGCTGATCAAGTCGGAATCCTTCGGGTTGATATTTTCCGGTCCCATGAACAGGTGGATGCCCATGCTGCCCGTGTAGGCGACTTCCATGGTGGTGGTCGCGTTGGCCTGCCAGGAAACGGTGAAGTTCCAGTTGTTGACGTACGGCGTGTGGTAATTCTGCGAGACCGCGTAGCCGCCGAAGGACTGCTGGTAGTAGAGGCCGTTGTTGTACGACAGGCCGTTGGCCGGCGGTCCCTGCAATCCGAACACCTGCTGCGCCGGCGAAACCGGCGTGATCACCGGCGGATTCTCACCCAGCCGCATTACGTAGTTCGGATTGGCCGTGGAGGAAGGCACCGTCGTGGCAAAACCCGAGGTGGCGCTGAAATCGGGTTGCGGCAGCATGGTGAAGCCGCTGATGGGAGCGTGCGCCATGCCCCATCCGCCGCGAACCACCAGGTGCCGCGCGGCCAGGAACCGGGGCTGCCACGCGAAGCCGAAGCGCGGCTCGAAATCCGTATATTGCGGAGGCGTGAGATAGCGCGAATTGCCGCCGAGCCCGGAGAACGCGAATGGCACGTTGAGCGCCGTCGTCAGCGTGGTGCCGTCGGAGAGCTTGAGCGGCTGCGAGAGCGTCATCTGCTGGGCCAGATCGGGGCGGAAGACGCCCTGGTTGTTGTACTTCTCGGTCCGCGGCATCTGCAGGGCGTAACGCAGTCCGAAATTGAGAGTCAGGTCGGGGCGGATCTTCCAGTCGTCCTGAATGAACGCCGCGCCGGAGTTCCAGCGGTAGTAGTAGGGCACCTGCACATTGCGCATGGTGACGTTGCCGTTGGCCACGCCCAGCAGGAAGCTGGCCCACGCGCTGCCGCCAGTGCCCGTCGAAGTGCCGTTGGAATTGGTCTGCGTGGCGGCAAAGGCGTAGATGCCCCCGAAGGCGCCGTACAGCGGATACACGTTCTGCAGCGAGTGGCTCATGTCCACGCCGAATTTCAGGCTCATGTTCCCGTGGCTCTTGTAGACTATGTCGGTGAAGGCGTATCGTTCCTCTTTGTCTTCCACGTTGGTGGAGCCTGCGCCTCCAAAGCCGGTGGCCGTGCTGCCGCCGCCGCCCAGGCTGCTGCCGGGGAAGAGGCCGCTAAACGTCGGCAGACCGCCCTTGGTGATGCTGGGCAGGCCAAGTTGGGTGTTCAGGTTCGCGCCGGTGTACGGGTCCCATTGCGGATCGACGGTGTTGCTGAAGCGTCCGCGCGTGTAGTTCAGGCGAATGTCGTTGATCACGGTCGGGCTGAAGGTGTGCGTATCGGCCACCATCGCCTGCGCGCCCCAACTGTAGACCGCGCCGTTGTTGGTCGGGCTCACCGGAGTGCCCTGGATCTTGATCACCGGCGTCACGCTGAAGCGCCCGTAAATCCGGTTCTTGGTGGAGACCACCTGGTCGATGCGCACTGTGTACCGGGTCTCGTTCTGGCTCAGCAGGCGCGGCGCGAAGATGTTGCTGATGGTGCCGTTGCTGTTCAGGTAATACGGGCCGGCCGATGCGATCATGGGCAAAGTCTTGAGCGCTGTCTGGTCCAACAGGTTCTTGGGGATGATGTTCCCCGGGAACGGAGTATAGGTGGTCCCCTGCTGGCAGTTGGTGGTCACCGTCGAGGTGCAGAAGGGGATCTGCTGGAACTGGTTGCCGTTGACCACGCTGTACTGGTCGTAGATGGTGCTGTCGTTGCCGGTGACCGTGAGCGCGCTGGGCGGCGCGATCCCGGTGAACTGCTGCACCACGCTCTTGGGCAGCCAGCCGCTGGCGGTGTTGACCACATCGCTGAAATCGCCATTGCGCATGGCGTCGGTGGGCAGCGTGCCGTACTGATCCAGGTGATCGCGGCGGTAGAAGGGCTCGACAGCCGCGAACCAGAACGTCTTGTTCTTTCCGTTGTAGACCTTGGGGATGTAGACCGGGCCTCCGGCCGCCAGCGAGAACTGGTTGTATTTCAGGGTAGGCACCGGCCGGTTGGTGGCAGCCTGAGTAAAGGGCGCGGCGGCGAACTCGGGATTGCGGTTGTACCACAGCGCGGTCCCGTTCAGAGAGTTGGTGCCGCTCTTGGTGGTGGCGTTGATCACGCCGCCGCCGGTGGTTCCGAACTCCGCCGAATACGCCGACGTCTGCACGGTGAACTCCTGCACGGTCTCCGGAGTGAAACTCACCATGGTGCGTGCCAGACTGACACCGGTGTTGTTGGTGCCGTCGGCCATCATGAGCGTGCTCATGGGCCGCCCGCCGCCCACCACGAGGTTGCAGCCCGGGCACGGCGTCACGCTGGTGATCACCGGGTTCTCGCTGCCGGCGTCCCCCGACACGTTCGGTAGGGTCATGGCAAGATCCAGCACGCTGCGGTTGAGCAGCGGAACGTCCTGAATCTGGCGCTCGTTGACCGTATTGCTGGAGGTGCCGGACTGGGTATCGATGCTGGTGCTCTCGGCCGTCACCGTGACCTGGGTGTCGACCGATCCCGCCTGGAGCGTCACGTTGACCGTCGTGTTCGACGCGGTGTCCACCTTGACGTCCTGAACCAGTTGCTTTTTGAAACCCTTGGCCTCGACCTCGATGCTGTAAGTCACCGGCTCCAGGTTGGCAACCGTGTAAACTCCTGCCTCCGACGCCGTGATCTTACGAACCTCGTTGGTTCCGAGATTGGTTACCGTGATGGCCGCGCCGGGGATGACGCCGCCGGTTTGGTCGGTTACCGTGCCGCTGATACTGCCGCGGTTGGTTTGGGCGAACACAGAGAAGGCGCTCAATAGCGCGATCGCAACCAGGCGATTCATAGAATTGACCCTCACGACTCCTAAAGCTGTGGACCTTGAAGGATGGTAGGCGAGCGGCAGGCATCCTCTCAAGGAGTTTTCGCAAAAGTACCGTATGTTTCGCCATAACAAACACTCCGGCCGATGCTCCAGGACGGCAAACCATTGCCAATGAAACCCTTGTCGATAGTTCGGCGAGCGTCGTTGGTCCGAACAGAGGCAAAGGTCCGAAGCGTTTGTTCTGCATGGCAGATCGAAACGAGTGTAAATGGGCCCTTGGAACCGGCCTTCCTACTACTTATGTTTGCATTCCCGGCTAGACTTGTTGAAGAATATACCTGTGTGAGGGGAAACGAGGGGCGCTGTGTCGGATTCCCAGACAAGCGGTGCGCAGCCAAGCCGGGGCACCGGCATGGCTCGAGCCAGAAAGAAGGATCCGGCGGCATTGCTGCAACGAAGTGAAAAACTTGTCGCGGCATTGCTGGAATCCGCGTCTCAGGGAATTATCGGTCTCGACAAAACCGGACACATTGTTCTGGCGAACCCCAAAGCCGAAGAAATGTTCGGCTACACACGCGAGGAATTAATCGGCGAAACGGTCGAGATCCTCCTCCCCGAATCCAAGCGTGGCACCCACACCCACCAACGCGACGACTACTTCGCGCATCCCCGAACCCGTCCCATGGGAATCGGCATGGAACTCTCCGGACGGAGAAAGGACGGCAAGGAGTTCCCGGTTGAAGTGAGCCTGAGCCATGTCGAAACCGGCGATGGCACGTTCGCCATCGCCTTCGTCAACGATATCAGCCAGCGCAAGAACCTCGAAGAACAGCTCCTTCAGGCACAGAAGATGGATGCCGTAGGCCGCCTGGCAGGAGGTGTGGCCCACGACTTCAACAACATGCTGACTGTCGTCCTGGGATACAACCGGATGATCCTCGACGAGTTGTCGCCGGTCGACCCGCTGCGCGATTGTGCCGAGGAAATCCAGCGGGCCGCCGAACGCGCCGGTGCCCTGACCAACCGCCTGCTGGCATTCAGCCGGCGGCAGCTCATTCAGCCGCGAGTGATGAACCCGAACACGGTCGTGGAACAGACCGAGAAGATGCTACGGAGGTTGATCGGCGAGGACATCGAACTGGCTCTCCACCTTTCTTCCGATGCCGGCAACATCAAGGTCGACCCGAGCCATCTCGAGCAGGCCATCGTCAACCTTGTGGTCAATTCGCGGGACGCGATGCCGCAGGGCGGCCGTGTCACCATCGAAACTCAGAATGTGGTCCTGGACGAGTCGTACGCACGCAGTCACCTGGGCGTGCAGCCCGGGCCATTCGTCATGCTGGCGGTGAGCGATACCGGTGTCGGAATGGACGCCGAGACCAGGAAGCGCGTTTTCGAGCCATTCTTCACGACCAAGGAGAAGGGCAAAGGCACGGGACTAGGTCTGGCCACGGTCTACGGCATCGTCAAACAGGTGAACGGAGACATCTGGGTGTACAGCGAGCCCGGCCGGGGCACCACCATCAAAATGTATTTCCCGAGGGTCGACGAAGCGCCGGCGGAGGAGAACGGGCTCGAGTCCCTGCTCCCGCACGCGGAATCCAGCGAGACCATTCTCGTGGTGGAGGACGAAAAAGGCCTGCGCGAGCTCACCGTCCGAATCCTCCAGAAGCTGGGCTATACGGTCCTGGTTGCCGCGGGAGGGGCCGAGGCCATCGAAGCCGCCGCCTCCTACACGGGTGAGATATCCCTGCTGCTCACCGATGTGGTGATGCCGAACATGAGCGGGCGCCAGGTGGCCGACCGCCTGCTCACGCTTCGTCCCGGGCTGAAGATTTTGTATTTCTCGGGCTACACCGATTCCACCGTGATCCATCACGGCGTGCTGGAAGACGGCGTGGATTTTCTGCCCAAGCCCTTCAGCCGCGAGGTACTCGCCAACAAGATTCGAGAGATTCTGTCGCGGCGCTGAGCCTGTCAGGGCAGTTCCGAGTTGCCCTTCAGCTCGGAGAGCAGTTGCAGGGCCAGAGCCCGCCGCCCACGGTCGAAATCGTTGGCGGCGTGGTCCGGCAGGTGGGCCGTGATCCAGGCTTCGATCAGCTCGGTTACCGGTTTGGCCACGGCTTCGTCGGCGCCGGGTTCGAAGCGCAGCGGAATCTCGGAACGGCCGATGGCGGCGATGAGGAGCTCGTCGAATTTCATGGAAGTCTCGCGTGGTGATTGACAGGTCCGGAACCGCGGCCCAGGCCTGGGTTCGTGCGAATCGCTTCGTGGATGAATTGTTTGGCGCGGGCCACGGCATCGCACAGCCGCATTCCCGCGGCCAGGCACGCCGTGATCGCCGCCGAATAGGTGCAACCGGTGCCGTGAGTGTGCGCAGTCTCGACGCGCACGGCCGGGAAGTCGCGAAACTCCGAGCCATCGTACAGCACATCGGTTGCACCGGTCTCCAGATGCCCGCCCTTGATGAGCACGGCGCGCGCGCCCAGGCGGAAGATGTCCGCCGCGGCGCGCCGCATTTCGCCGATGGTGCGGATGCGGGTGCCGGTCAGGGCCTCGGCCTCGGACAGATTCGGCGTGACCAGCGCCGCGCGCGGCAGCAGCAGTTCGCGCACGGCCCTGGCGGCGCTCTCCGGCAGCAACGGCAAGCCGTGCTTGCTCACCATTACCGGGTCGACCACCAGTGGAAAAGGGAAAGCCTCCGCGGCGCGCGCCACCGCCGCCACCATATCCGCGGAACCGAGGGCTCCGGTCTTGGCGGCCTGCGGCGGAATGTCTTCCAACACGGCGTCGAGCTGTTCGAGCACCAGCTCGGGCGACAGCACTTCGATGCGCGAGACGCGGAGTGTGTTCTGCACTGTGATCAGCGTGATCACGGCCTCGCCGTAGACTCCGAACTGATGGAAGGTTTTCAGGTCCGCCTGGATTCCGGCGCCGCCGGACGGATCGCTTCCGGCAATGGTCAGGGCTACGGGCGGCATCCGGTCCCAGGATAGCAGGCGTCTATTTCAGCCAGACAGCCACCGCAGGCGCCGCGGCGCCGCCCACCGTGAGTGAGAGGTTTGCCTTGCCGGCCGCGAGGAATCCGCCGGGAGTGCGCACATTGATCTGCATCAGTCCGACCATGCCGGGCGCACTGCCGGCGAACAGAGTCTCGGCCGGCAGACCTCCGATGGTCACGGTCACCGGCAGCGCCGGATGCGTCAGCGGCGCCACCGCCGGTTTTCCGGCAATGTTCGCCCCGTCGCTCAGGCCTTCTCCGGTGGCGTACAGCGTGAGCACGGTTCCCGGCGGCGCCGCCGCCGAATCGCTGTTCTGCGACCCGTCCTGGTTGGTGACGACCGGGAGCAGGGCGGGAGCCGCGGCCGCCACCGGCAGATCGAGCGAGCCGGTCACTGCTCCCTGATAGCGCATCTCCAGATGAGTCGAGGCCGCGCCGGCAACGGTATACGGCACCTGTGCATTGACCTGGCCCGCCTGCACGTAAAACAGCGGCGCGGGCACTCCATCGAACCGCGCCTCGACACCCGCCACCAGGTTGGCCAGCAGGCCCGAGGCATCCAATGTGCCCGGGACTCCGGCCTCCGGGCCGAGGCCCGCGCCGAAGACGCTGACGATCTCGCCGGGAGCGACCGGCCCGGGTTGCAGACTGAGCGCGTTTACCGCTGCCAGCGGGGGCGGCAGCACGATGGGATCGGGCGGCACGACCGCATCGGGAACCAGCCGGCGGATGCGGTTATTGTGGCTGTCCGCGAAATACAGTGCGCCTGCGCCATCCAGAAAAAGGCCGCCGGGAGTGTCGATCAGCGCGGACAACGCCGGCCCGTTGTCGCCGGAGAACCCCGGCAGCCCCGTGCCGGCGATGGTGTGAATCACGCCGTCCGGCGTGACCTGGCGGATGCGGTGATTGCCGCTGTCGGAGATGTAGATATCGCCGGAGTCGTCCACCGCCACGGCCGCCGGCGCGTTCAGGCCGGCGGCGACCGCCGGGCCTTCGTCCCCGATCCCCGATTGCCCGCCCGCCACCGTCGAGATCACGCCCGAGGGGCCGACCTTGCGCACGCGGTTGTTCACCGTGTCCGCGATGTACAGATTGCCGTAGGAATCGAGAGCGCATCCGGAGGGTTGATTGAGCTGAGCCAATGGGGCCGGCCCGCCGTCTCCGGCCGCGCCCGGCGATCCGTTGCCGGCAACCGTCTGCACCACTCCGCCCGGCGGCACGCGCAGCACGCGATGATTCGAGGTGTCCACGATATAGAGGTTGGCCGCGCGATCCAGGCATACGGCGCGCGGCCCGCGCAGCGCCGTGGCCAGCGGCGGAGCCCCGTCGGCTCCCGATCCGCTCGATCCCGTGCCGGCTACGGTCCGCACCCGGCGATCCGCCGAGACCTGGCAGATGCGGTGATTGTAGGTGTCGGCGATGGTCACGTTGCCCGAGGGATCCACCGCCACGCCCATCGGAGAATTGAGTGGGGAAGCGCTGGCGGACGCCCCCTCGCTCCCCAACCCCGCGGTGCCGGTTCCGGCGAAGGTGGTGATGTTGCCGCCCGGCAGCACCTGGCGAACCCGCTCGGTGCCCGGGTCGGCGATAAACAGGTTTCCCGCGGAATCGATGGCCACCCCGGCCGGCTGGTGCAGAATGGCGGAGGTAGCCGCGTGCCCGTCACCCACGGAGCTGACGTAGCCGTCTCCCGCGAAGGTGTGGATCACACCCGTGGAATCGACGAACCGGACGCGTGCCCCATCGGCGATATAGAGGCCGCCGGCCGCTCCCGGGAACAGGTCGCGCGCGGCGGCGAGCATAGCGCGCGTGGCGGGTCCGCCGTCGCCGCCGAATCCCGGTGCTCCGTTGCCGGCGAAGTCCATCCATCTGGCGGAAGCGGTGTACGTGCGAACCACGAAGCTCGAGTCGGCAACGTAAAGCGCTCCAGCGAGATCGACGGCCACCGCGATCGGACCGCTCAGAGCAGTCGCGGACGAGCCGCCGAGTACGGTTCCGATCGTGCCGCCCGCATATACCTTTCGGATGCGGTTATTGCCCGAATCGGCGATGTACAGGGAGCCCGAACGGTCCACCGCCAAACCCGCCGGATAGCTGAGCAGGGCGCCGGCTGCGGCGGCACCGTCTCCCCGGAATCCCGATTGCCCGGTGCCCGCGGCCGTCGAGATCCTGCCGTCGGATCCCACCTTGCGCACGCGGTGCCCTTCGAACTCCGAGAAGTAGAGCGTGCCGGCATCATCCACGGCCAGGTTGCGCGGCGAGAGCAGGCTCGCCTGCGAAGCAGGTATGCCGTCGGGCGAAGCAGCTTTCCGGCCGTCGCCGGCGACGGTGGCGATGGTCCCGTCCGGAGCAACGCGCCGGACCCGCTGGTTTCCCAGGTCGGCGATGAAGAGACTGCCGTTCGAATCGACCGCCACGCTGTAGGGCAGATTGAGCTGCGCAGCGGTCGCCGGCCCTCCGTCTCCGCTGAATCCCGCCGTGCCGGTTCCGGCGACGGTGGTGATCACACCAGAGGTCGAAACGCGGCGAACGCGATGGTTGTCCGTGTCGGAGAGATAGAGGTTGCCGAAGCGGTCGAGGGCGATCCCCTGAATACTGGAGATCTGGGCGGCCGTGGCGGGCCCATTGTCGCCGATCAGGTTGCTGCCGGCCACGGTTTCGATCCGGTAGACCGTGCGGGGAGCCGACCCACCCCACGCCTGCGGGCCAAGAGCCAGCACCGGCAGGAGACACCAGTAGTACCTCATCTGGCTATTCCTGGAGTAAGTACCTGGAACAACAGAAAATTCTCACCTACCGGCGGATTTTCTCAGAGGTGCGCCGCCGCAGCTCCCGAAGAGCATAAACAGAGCGTGCAAAATGAAGAGACTTGGGTTCGGAGTGACGATCATTCTCCTGGCGGCCTGTTGCGCCATGACCCAGACCACTCTTCGTCTGAAAGCCCGCGCCACAGCCGGGCGCCACGAGATCCGCCCGGGGGCAAAACAGACTCACGTCATTCTGCAATTCCATCGGTATCCCGATGCGCAGCTTCGCGCCGAGCTTGCCAAGAGGGGCATGCGCGTCCTCGAATACGTCCCGGACAATGGCCTGCTGGTGGCTGCGGCCGCACCGCACCTGGATGGTCTGCCGGTCACGTGGGCGGGAGCACTGGAAGCGGCGGACAAGATCAGTCCGCAATTGGACCAGGAGGCCTCGGGTCCAATCCTGGTGGAGTTTTATGCGGACGTGCCGGGGGACGTTGCGCGCGCGGCCGCGACCAGCTCGGGCTTCGACGTGATCGAAAATCCCAGCCTGCTGCCTGGTCAACTGGTGGTCACCGGCCCGCACAGCGGGATCGAGACTTTGGCGGCGCGGGACGAGGTCGAATACATTCTACCCGCGGCTCCGGAACTGGCCGCGGGAGAACCGATGGCGGGATGCGCCGGTGCGATGACCGAGGCGGGCGCGGTCGGCGACTATGTCCTGGTGGGCACCGGCTGGCCCAAGGACCAGTCGGGCAGCGTCTCACTCACTTACTTTGTCCGCTCGGTCACCGACAAGCTGGATCCGGCGGTGGCGCAATCGGAAATCGAGCGAGCGCTTCGCGAGTGGACGAAATATGCAAACGTTGCCATGGCGGCCGGCCGGCAGGATTCCTCGTCCCGCGCCATCGACATTCTCTTCGCGCGCGGCGCGCACGGCGATTCCTATCCGTTCGACGGTCCGGGCGGAACGCTGGCACATACTTTCTATCCGTCGCCGCCCAACTCCGAGCCGGTCGCGGGCGACATGCACATGGATGCCGACGAAGCCTGGGCAGTCGGCAAGTCGGTCGATCTGTTTTCGGTGGCGTTGCACGAGGCGGGCCATGCGCTGGGGTTGGGGCATTCCGACCGGCCCGGCGCCGTGATGTATCCCTACTACAGGCTCTCGGCGGGCCTGACCGACGACGACATTGCCGCCATTCAAGCCTTGTACGGCAAGGCGGGAACAAGCCTCCCCGCTCCCGCCCCGGCTCCGACTCCTCCACCGGCCCCGACGCCCACGCCGGCGCCCACTCCCACACCCAGCCCCACGCCTACGCCCACGGGGCCGGACACCGCTCCACCCACACTGCAGATTGTCTCACCCGGTTCGACGATCGTGTCGACGACGGCAGCGAGCCTGGCCTTCAGCGGCACGGCAAGCGACAACGTAGGCGTGGCGTCGGTCAAATGGACCACTTCGGGGGGCGACTCCGGCGTGGCTTCCGGAACCAATGCGTGGAACGCGAACGTGCCCTTGCTGGTGGGAACCAACGTGGTCACGATCCGGGCCTACGACGCCGCCGGGAATTCCGCGTGGCGGGCGGTAACGGTGGTTCGGCACTGAGGCCGCCCAAATCTTTGCTCTAGTACTCTCTAGTTTTCCCAATTGCTGCCGATATAACCACTAGCATCATGGAACTAGTCGCTGACAGCAAATCTCCGAAGCCACGGCGTGCGGTTCGCCGGATGGCCGCAGTCTGCGCCGGCAAGGCGGCACCGGTGAAAGTGATCGTGCCGGCGCCCGCCAGCGAGCAGGCGGAAGATCCGCCATTGCAGGTAAGTGAAACCGAATCGATGCTGCTGTCTCTGGCGAAGATTGTGGAGCAACGCGACAATCACACTGCCGGCCATTGCGAGCGCCTGGCCTTCACAGGGGTTGCCCTAGGAGTCGCCATGCGGCTGGACAGCAAGAGTTTGCTCGCACTGTATCTGGGGGGGTATCTGCACGACGTGGGCAAAGTCGGCATACCGGATTCGATCCTGTTCAAACCCGGGCGGCTCTCCGAGCGGGAATGGGAGACCATGCGTACCCATCCGGCGCGCGGAGAGGAGATTTGCCGCCCGCTGAAATCGCTGCACCCCGTCCTACCGCTGATCCGGCACCATCACGAACGGTTGGACGGAACGGGCTATCCCGATCGCCTGGCCGGCACTGCCATTCCGTTGTTGGCCCGCGTGATTCAGGTCGTCGATATCTACGATGCGCTCACGAATCCCCGCCCTTACAAACAAGCCTATACGCGCCCGAAGGCGCTCGAAATTCTGGAGGACGAAGCCGATCGCGGCTGGCGCGACCCTGGGATCACGGGTCTTTTCGTGCGACTGAACAAACATGTGCATTCGAGGATTGCCGCGTATCGTCCGCCGCCCACGGACGGCGCCGTGTCTATGAGCAGGTCGCTGGCGAATTTGCAGGAGTATTTGGGGCGATAGGCTATCAGCTTTCAGCCACCAGCTTTCAGCCTCTTCAACAACACGGTCAGCATTCGCTTCACCTCGATCGTGCGTTGCGCTCCGTGGTCTTCAGGAGAGACCAGCTTCAAGTCTCGCGCCAATAGCAAGTGATATTCCAGCTCGCTGGCGGAGCCGGCAGCAATCGAACAAAAACGTGCAAACTCGGCGTCGCCGTTTCGTCCACAGCCCTCCGCCAGATTCGCTGGAATGGACGAGCTCGCTCGCCGTAGTTGAGACGTCAGACCGTATTGCTCATTGCGCGGAAAACTCGCCGTGACCTGGTATACCGCCAGCGTCAACGCGTGTGCCTTCTGCCAAACCTTGTACCCATGAAATCCTTCACGCTTCCCGTACGTTATCAGATAGCACTGGCGAGCACCGAGAGTAACTAGCTGAAAGCTGATAGCTGACAGCTGAAAGCTAATGGCTGAAAGCTAATGGCTGACAGCTAATGGCTGACAGCCTTCTCCCCCGCCTCGATCCTCACCGCCAGCCGGTTCTCCGCCGGCGGCAGCGGACATGTGGCATAGGGAGTAAAGGCGCACGGGGGATTGTAGGCCTTATTGAAATCGAGTACGACGCGGCCGTCCTGGGGCATTTGCGAATAGAGAAAACGTCCAGCGCCGTAAGTCTCTTTTCCGCTCGTCTGATCGCGGAAAATAAAGAATAACTCCTGCGCATCCGGAGTCTCCAGCACCGGACGCAAGCGGTACTCCGTGCCCTGCAACGAAAACACCGCGTAGCCGGGACTCTGCATCTCTTCCGTCTGGCCCAGGATATTCAAGATCGGAATGTGCGACGGTTCGGCAACCCACTTGGCGGTCACCTTATATTCGGGCTTGGCCGGGAAGTAGTCGATGCCGTGGAATGCGCGACGGTACTCGCTCTCCGGGTCCTTGAGCCGGACGCCGAATTTCTCGCCGCGCTGGATGACGTACAGGCTCAGGCGGCCGACGGTGGCTACGTCGGCGGAGTCGGGCCATAGCTCACGCTCGGCGCCGTCCATCTTCACCTTCACCTTGCCGCCGCTTAACACGAACGAGCCGGCGCGGGCGGGTCCATCGGGCAAGACAATCTCGTTGCCTGCGTCCTTGCCGAACGGATTCGCGCCGTCGTGCAGCCAGAAAAGGCCGGCCACGCTCAGCCATCCGCCGGGAGCCTTCAGCCGTTCTTCCCGTTGTTTGCGCCAGGCCGCAATCTCGTCGGTGTAACTGGCCGCGACCATCAGTATCGCGGCGGCCGCCGCGAGAGACAGCAGACGCAGCATTACGATTCCTCACCCGCTGCCAGCAGTTGTTCCAGCACGCCGGTGAGCTCGACGCTCTTGCGGTCCACATGCGCGCGAACCCGATCGAGCTCGCGCTCGAGAGAGCGCAGCTTGTCGGCCAGGTGCATGCACGCAAGTACCGCGATCCGCGTGGAGTCGGCGTTGGGCGCTTTGGACGCGATGGACAGCATGAGCTCGTTCACGCTGGCCGCCACGTCCTCCACTTCCCGTGGGTCGCCGGTGGCGAGCAGCGTGTACGGGCGGCTCAGGATGGTCACCCGAACCGATTGCTTCTCGGGAGTGCTGCCGTCCATGAGGTGCGTCCCTTCCCGCGCCGGCTAGACCGTGCCGCTCAGTTGATCGATCTGTCCCAGGAGCTTCTCGATGCGGCTGCGAACCTGCTTGCGCTCGGCCTGCAGCGAATGGTTCTCCGCCGAGAGGCGGGCCGCCTCGGCGTGGGCCTGCGACGCCTCCTCGATGGCGGCGTCCCTCTCCTGGCGGAGACGCGCTACCAGTTGGACCGCGCGCTGCACGCGGTCCTCGAGGGTACTCAGCGAGTCGGTCTCGGGTTCGGCCGGGGTCATGGCTTGGCTCACTCTTTTTCGAGCGCCGCGCGCGCGGATTCCTTCACCGCCAGCGCCGACTTGGCCAGCTCCGCCAGGTTGCGGAACGCCGCGTCATCGTGCAGGGCCACGTCGGCCAGCACCTTGCGGTTCAGGTCGAATCCCGCGGCCTTCAGGCCATGCAGGAATTTGCTATAGGAAATGCCGGCGTCGCGGCAGGCCGCGTTGATACGCACGATCCACAGCGAACGGTATTCGCGTTTCTTGTTCTTGCGGCCGGTGTACGCGAACTTCAGTCCGCGCTCAACCGCCTCCTGCGCTGCGCGGTATAGCTTGCTCTTGGTGAGGAAATATCCGGAAGCCTGGGCTAGTGTCTTCTTCCGGGACGCCCTACGGTGGGTACCACGTTTTACTCTGGGCACGTTTGATCTCCTTTTTGAGTTTTTGAATTATTGGCGGATCGGGCACGTGCCACGCGCACCGTCCGCACAATCGCTCACCGGATTTTAATACGGGAGCATACGCTTCAGAGCGGGCTGGTCGGCCGCGTCGGCTACCACGCTCTGATGCAGTTTCTTCTTGCGCTTGTGCGGCTTCGAGGTCAGGATATGACGGCCAAAGGCATGATTGCGAACCACTTTGCCCGTGCCCGTCTTCTTGAACCGTTTAGACGCACCCTTGTGAGTCTTGAGCTTCGGCATAATTATTCCCTGGATCTTTTCGAACCGGAAAGACCCTTAGAGTATAGCACGTTACACAGGACTCTCCGCCCGCAGCCTGCTGACCGCGCTGACCACCCGTTCCGCCGCGTAATCGACTTCCTCCGAGGTGGTAAATCGTCCCAAGCCGAACCGCATCGCCGATTGCATCAGCCGGGGCGGCACTCCAATCGCCTGGAGTACGTGGCTGCCGTCCGTACCGTGCGAAGAACACGCCGACCCCGTCGACACCGCGAGGTCGGGCAGAGCCACCAGCAGGGCGTCCCCATCGACACCGTCGATACTCAGGTTCAGATTACCGCCGAGCCGATGCTCCATCGAGCCATGCACCACAATTCCGTCGATGCCGGCGCGAATCCGATCGAGCAGGCGGTCGCGCAGCGCGCGCACGCGGACGTACTCCTCCCGCATCTCCGCCGCCGCGATGGCGCACGCCTCGCCGAAACCGACGATCCCGGGCACGTTCAGCGTTCCGCTGCGCATTCCGCTTTCATGGCCTCCGCCATCCATCTGCGCTTCCAGCCTGACCCCCCGGCGCACGTAGAGCGCACCCACGCCTTTCGGACCGTACATCTTGTGGGCCGTGATGCTCATCAAGCCGATTCCGCCGGCCTCCACGTTCAGCGGCATCTTGCCGAACGCCTGTACCGCGTCGCTGTGGAACAGCACCTTCTTTTCGCGGCAGATGCGTCCGATTTCGGGGATCGGCTGAATCACGCCGATCTCGTTGTTGGCGTACATCACGCTGACCAGCACGGTATCCGCCTGGACGGCCTCGCGGAGCTCGTCGAGATCGATCAAACCGTCGGACCGGGGCGCGAGCACCGTCACTCTCCTGCCGGCTTGTTCCAGCCGGCGCGCGCTATCCAGCACCGCCTTATGTTCCGTACTCACCGTCACCATGTGCGCGCCCGGCGGGACCGCGCCCTTCAGTGCGAGATTGTCGCTCTCGGTGGCGCCGCTGGTGAAGACGATCTCGCCCGGTGAGGCGCCGCACAGATCCGCCACGCGTCTGCGCGCGTGCGCGACGGCGCCTTCCGCCTCCCAGCCGAAAGCGTGGGTGGCGCTGGCGGCATTGCCGAATCTTGGTCCGAAGTATGGCAACATCGCGTTCAGTACGCGGTCATCCACGGGCGTGGTCGCGTGATAGTCGAAGTAGATGGGTTTCTGCACAGTCGTTCTGATTTACCGGATATGAGGAGCTTTCATTCCCGAGTATAATTAACGTTCAGTCGCTCGTGCCTCGGGCCGTCGAATGATCCGATTATTCAAGGTTTTCATTCCAGTCGGAACGCTGACGCTGTTGGTCTCCGAATTCCTCCTGGTGACCTCGGCATTCGTGCTCGCGACCTACCTGACATTCGATGCCGATCCGACGGTCTACCTGCTCGATGACGGCGGTCTTTCCCGCATCTTCCTGGTGGTTGGGTCGATTCTCATCGGCCTCCATTTTCACGATCTCTATTCGCAGTTCCACGTGAAGTCGCGGATCGTGCTGGTGCAGCAGCTCTGCCTGGTAATGGGGATCGCCTTTTTGACGCAGGGTTTGATCGCCTACCTCGACGCCGGGCTGCGCGTGCCGATTCGCGTGATGGTAGTGGGCAGCTCGGTGGCGGTGGTGGCCATCTTTCTGTGGCGGAACTTTTTCAGCGCCTACGCGTTCCAGGTGGTGGGCAAGGACCGGCTGCTGCTCGTCGGCGGCAGCCCCCTGCTGGAGGAGATCGGCCGCCACATCGCGGAGCGGCCGGAGACTGGCCTGGATGTCGCCGGGTACGTTGACGACCGGCATGAACCGGGCGCCATGCTGGCCGGCGGCAAGGTGCTGGGGCCGATCAGCGCCATGCGCGATATCGTGCGCGCGACACAGCCGCACCTGATCGTCGTGGGCATGTTCGAGCGGCGCAACCGGATGCCGGTGAGCGACCTGCTCGAGCTGCGCTTCGGCGGACACATGATCGAGGAAGTCGCCACGGCCTACGAACGGGTATGCGGGCGCGTCTGCCTCAAAGAAGTGCGGCCGTCGGATATGATTTTTTCCGGCGAACTCGGCCCGCGCCGCCAGAACCTGTTCTATCAGCGGCTGTCCAACGCCGTGGTGGCGGTGATCGGCCTGGTGCTGACTTCGCCCATCATGCTGCTCACCGCGCTTGCCGTGAGGCTGTCTTCTCCCGGCCCGGTGCTCTACCGGCAGGTGCGCGTCGGACTCGACGGCGCGCTCTTCACCCTCTTCAAGTTCCGCTCCATGCGCACGGATGCCGAGGCCGAGACCGGCGCCGTGTGGGCGCAGAAGGACGACCCGCGCGTGACCCGCGTGGGACGGGTGATCCGCCGTCTGCGGCTGGATGAGCTGCCGCAGTTGTACAACGTGCTCAAGGGCGAAATGTCGATTGTGGGCCCGCGCCCCGAGCGCCCGGAGTTCGTCAAAGCGCTCAACGAGCAGATCCCGTACTACCGGCAGCGCCACTGCGTCCGGCCTGGAATCACCGGCTGGGCGCAGATCAACTACAAGTACGGCGACACGATGGAGGATACCATCACCAAGCTGGAGTACGATCTGTACTACATCAAGAACATGTCCCTGATGCTGGACAACTACATCCTCTTTCACACGCTCAAGGCGATGCTGCTGACGCGCGGAGCCCAGTAGCACATCGCCGCCGTAATGGCGGATACTGAAATGTTGGCGTCGGGCCGGTGTCATGTCGAAGCCTGCGATCTCACCTGAAGCGGAAGTCATGGAACGGGACTTGACCGTCCCCCTCTACCGCGTCGTCCTGCTCGACGACAACGATCACACCTACGACTACGTGATCGAAATGTTGCAGAAGATCTTCATTTTCTCCCTGGATCAGGCGTACCGTCATGCGGAAGAAGTGGACCGCGCCGGACGGACGGTGCTGATCACCTGTGAGCTGCGCGAGGCCGAATTCGCGCGCGACCAGATTCACGCCTACGGCCCGGACTGGCGCCTGCCGCGCTCCCAGGGCTCCATGAGCGCCGTCATCGAACCCGCGCATTAGAATCGCCCAGGCGGCGGACGACCGGTTTTCGTCATCCTCCCATTCCAAGGTGCCAGCCCTGGATTGCTATGATGAGAATAATGAAGGTTTTTCCCCTGATGCTCTTATTCGGCGCCGGCCTCAGCCTCGCCCAGACCCCGCCTGCTCCGCCCCCCAAGCCGCCCACGCCGAATGCGGACGGCAGCGTCACCATGCCGATCCAGCTCACGCCCTCCAGCATGACTACTTTGCCGCCCGAAAAGGTAGTCGTCCAGGTGAACGATATCAAGATTACCGCAGGCCAGTTGGACCAGATTCTCGAGGCCTACCCGGAAAACACCCGTGTCTACGTGCGCGGACCGGGGCGCCAGCAGTTCATTGACAACCTGGTGCGCACGCTGGTGCTCAGCGAAGAGGGCAAGCGCCGCAAGATCGACGAGAGTCCCGCGTACAAGACCCAGGCGCAGTATTCCACGGAAGCCATCCTGGCCAACCACACGAATGAGGACATCAAGAAGAACCTCAAGGTAGACGATGCTGCCCTGATGAAGTATTACGAGGACCACAAGGCCGAATTTCAGAAGGTTCGCGCCCGGCATATCCTGATCCGCATGACCGGCTCGCCGGTGGCGGTGAAGCCGGGACAGAAAGACCTCAGCGATGCCGAGGCGCTGGCCAAGGCACAGGAGCTCCGGGCCAAGATTCAGGGTGGCGGCGATTTCGCGGCGATCGCGAAAGCCGAATCCGACGACACGGGCAGCGGCGCCAACGGAGGCGAATTGGGATTCTTCGGCCACGGCCAGATGGTGCCCAGCTTCGAACAGGCAGCGTTCAAGCTAAAGCCCGGCGAGCTGAGCGAGCCCGTGAAGTCGCCCTTTGGCTATCACCTGATCCAGGTGGAAGAATTTCAAACCAAGACCTTCGAGGAGTTGAAGCCGGAACTCGAGCCCAAAGTCCGGCCGGAGCTGGCCAAGAAGCAGGTCGACGACCTGGTGAACAAGGCCAACGTCATCCTGGCTCCGGAGCTTCTGCCCGCGTCCAAAGTCAGCAAATGAAGACCCGGAAGCTGGAGATCGCCTGTCCGCAGTGCGGCTCCGGCGAGGTGTTCTATAGCTGTACGCCGAATTGCTGTTTCAATCACGTGTGCGGCAACTGCGGCACCACGTTCGAGCCTGCTACGAAAGCCGCGGGCGGCTCGGTCGCCGGTCTGATTCCACCCGACCCCCTGCCCGATGCCACCGACCCGACCGCCGAATGTGCGCGCTGCCATTCGATCGCCGTGTATCTCACCGAAGACGGCAGGGTGGTGTGCGGAAAATGCGGCGCGATTCTCGAGGTGGAGCTTACCGAAGTCGCGCCGGGGTAGTGGCGCAGGCCTCCCGGCCTGCGCGAGATTCCGCGCGAAGAAAGGCTTACTGTCCCTTGTGCGCCGCGCGGCTGCAGGCCGTCTCGGCGCCAGTGGGATCGATGGCCGAGCTTCCCTCCTCGATGTAAACGATCTTACCTTCCGGGTCCACTACGAACGTCGCGCGGTTGGCCATGCCGGCCTCGAGAAGGACGCCGTACGCCTTGGCGACCCCGCGATCCTTAAAGTCGCTCAGCAGGGGAACTTCGATCTTGTTCTTGGCCGCGAATTCCCGCTGGGAAGGAATGTTGTCCGTGCTGATTCCGAAAACCTTGGTGTCGGTCGCTTCGAATTTGGCGATACCAGCCTGGTACGCCGTGAATTCCTTGGTTCAACCACCGGTGAACGCGGCCGGAAAGAACGCCAGCACCACCGTGTTCTTTCCGCGGAAATCACTCAGCTTCACGGGCTTCCCCGCGGTCGACGGCAGGGTGAAATCCGGCGCCATGTCGCCGACTTTGAGGTGTGTCTTGGGCGGCTGCTGCGGCTGCGCCAAGAGCGTGGCGGCGAGCGCAGCGCCGGCTGCGATGACAGACAGTACTTTCACGAATGACCCTCCAGGGTGTACTCAGCGTAGCACAGCCTTGCATCGCCCGGCCGCTCGTGATGCAACCGTTAACATTAAACCTGTTGCCTCCGGAACCCAGGGGTGTTAACCTAAGGATGACGTGGATTGATTTATGGGTCCTGGCGGGCCCGGCTAATTGCAACCACGAAAAAAAGTGCTAAAGGCGAGTCGGTCTGTTCGAGAACACCTCGACCCTGGCGCCTTGCGGCTCCAGGGTTTTTTGTTCTTGCGGCAACCCCCGTCGCCGGATGCTGGAGGGTTTATGAGCGTCTGGCCCCTTGGAACATCCGAAGGCCAACTGGTATCCGTTTCGGTGCGTGTCCACCCCAATGAGCTGGAATCCCTGCTGGAGGCGTTGGCGCAGGTCCGTTTTCCGATCAATCCGCAGATCTATCACGACGCCGCGGTGATCTACCGCTATCCCGACGATCGTGAGGAGACAGAAGCGGTTACTCTCGTGGAATTCCCCGCTTACGAAGCGGGCCTGCGTGAGGTCAGGGCGGCCCTGGAAGCCTATGGGTTCGAGCCCGGCGCCATGCTGGTGGTGGCCATGTTGGATGAGATCCAATCGGCCGCTCATCCGGAGCCGGCTCCGCCGGGCGCCGCGTACGTCTCGCGGTATCGTGTGAAACACCGGGCGGCGGTGGCTTAGTGCGTGCTTTGGCAAGTACGGTCTGGTGATCGGCGACCGGCGCTCCCTGACAGTCGCGGCTCTGTTCGGAGTCTTTCGCGATCAAGCTCTCTAATGTCAGGCTGGTCGTCCAGCCGCGATCTAATCCGTGAACCAGCACGAAACGTGCTTCCGGCAACACTCCGCCCGCGATCTGCACCAACTCGCGAGTGGTGACGCCCTCCCACAGACCGGTCGATTCGGAAACGCCACGATGCGAGATCGATGTGCGGGGGTCCGCTGGCGTCCAGGACCGGCCATTTCTTCGTGCGCGCCTGGCCCGGCGGAATTCGCACGCCGCGGAGCGTTTCCGGGCTGACGATCGTTTCCGCGGGAAGACCCGACGCCGACGGGATTTCTTCACCCTGATTCCTGGTCCGGTCCATGCCGAACAAGCACCTATTCTAGCCGCGGTGTGGAGGAATGCAACTTCGGCCCGCAGTACTTTTGACGCCAGGTACTTTTTTACGATGCGATTACCAATTGCAGGTTGCAGCGACTCAAAAATGCGCCATAATACCGTTGTTAAGACCCCTGGACGAACGGGGCCAAACTGGCACCTCAGGTGCTTCCGCGATGGTGATGACAGCCTGGTTGAAGTCTATGCTCGGGCGGATGGGGAGAGCGGAGCGGCAGGCGTGCGCCTTGATCCTGGCTTGCGCCCCCCTTTGGGCCCAGACTCTCATGCCCGCTTCCGGTCCGGGCGGCGCGGTGCGGCTGTTCACTTCCGATGCCGCGATTCTCGAAGCCCAGGAGATTCGCAAGGACATTCCATGCACGGTCACACCCGTAAAACCCGCCCTGGGGTTCGACCTCAAATTCCACGCCGGGTACGACGTCGCCGTAGCGCTCAAGGACCTGGCGGGCAGCGACAACCAGCTCACGATGGTGTTCCGCGTAACACCCGAGAAGGGCAAAGACGAGCCGATCTACTTCTCGCAACACTGGAGCGTGCCGGCCATCGACGCCGATGCCGGCGGCAGCGCCAACCTCACCGGCACATTTGATCTGGGTGAAGGCAAGTATCACATCGACTGGCTGATGCGCGACCGTGCCGAGCGCGTCTGCTCTTATAACTGGGACGCCGAGGCAACCTTGCCGGCGAAGGACAGGCAGATCGCCCTGGACATCGCGCCCAACAGGGTCCTGGCGGCCGAGACGGAGCCGTTCAAGCAGGAGCCGCCCGTCGAGCGCGCGCCGCAGGAGGGCCCGCTGAACGTCAAGGTAATCGTGAATTTCGCCCCACAGGATTCGCTCTCCGCCACGCTTCAGCCCATCGACACCAACGCCCTGATTTCGATCCTCCGCAGCATCGCCCGCGAGCCACGCATCACCAAATTCTCTATCGTGGCTTTCAACATGCAGGAGCAGCGGGTGATCTACCGCCAGGAAGGCGCGTCGCAGATCGACTTCCCGGCGATGGGGCAGGCTCTGCACTCGCTGAATCTCGGGACCGTCGATCTCAAACGCCTTGGCCAGAAACACGGCGACACCGATTTTCTGACGAACTTCATCACACAGGAAGTCAAGGAGCCGAAGGAATCGCCCGACGCGGTGATCATCGCCGGCCCCAAGGTCATGACCGACGCCGGCATCCAGCAGGATGCATTGAGACAACTGGGCGAGATCAAGTTCCCGGTGTTCTACATGAACTACAACGTGAACCCGCAGGCGAATCCGTGGCGCGATGCGATCGGCACGGCCGTGAAGGCGCTCAAGGGTTCGGAGTTCACCATCAGCCGCCCGCGCGACCTGTTCTACGCCTGGAGCGAGATCATCGGCCGTATAGTAAAATTTAAGGTTGGGAAGCCGGGAAGCACCTCAGCCCCGCTGGCCCAATAGAACATGCGGGTCGCGCTCACTGCGTTCGGAATCGCATTCGCCATTCTGCCCGGTTGGGCTCAGCAATTCGGGCCGGCAGAAAATCTCGCCCCGCCGATTCCCACTCCTCAATCCGTGGTCGAGCGCATGCTTGACGCCGCGCGTCTCAAGTCCGGCGAAGTGATCTACGACCTGGGCAGCGGCGACGGGCGCGTGGTCATCACCGCGGCCCAGAAATACCGCGTGCGCGCCGTCGGAGTCGAACTGATGCCGGACCTTTGCCGAAAGGCGCGCGAAAGGGTCGAGGCGGCCGGCCTCTCCGACCGCGTCCGCATCATTGAAGGCAGCGCCCTGCGGACGGACCTGAGCCCCGCCGACGTAGTCACGATGTTCTTCCTCACCGGTTCCAACGAGCGCCTGCGCCCCGCGCTCGAGCGCCAGCTACATCCCGGCGCCCGTGTGATCTCCAACGAATTCCCCGTCCACGGCTGGAAGCCCGAAGACACGATCCATGTCAAGGTGGGAAAGATGGATCACACGATTTTCGTGTACGAGATGGGGAAGACGAAGTAAAGAAGCCGAGAAGCGAAGAAGCAAAGAAGGGAAGAAGCGCAGAAGCGGAGAATGTACGGCGTATTCTTCGCTTCTCGGCTTCTTTCTTCCTACTTTCCCTTCCCCGCGTTGTCCACCACGCTCCGCGCCAGGTAATTCTCGATCTTCGCGCTGTTGCGCGCCGTCTCGTAATAGGCCGCGCGCAAGAGCTGGTCCTTGCTGTTGATCAGCGTCTCGCGGATGTTCTGCTGCACGCGCGGATCGTTCAACTCGCGCTGCCCCGCGGGCTCCTTGGAGATCACTTTCAGAATGCGATAGCCTTCGCCCGTGTGGATGATAGGCGAGACACCCGTGTTCGGCAGCGAGAAGACCATCTTGCGCAGTTCGGGGTTGGCCTTGTCCAGGTCGGACTCCTTGACGAAACCCATGTCGCCGCCGTTCGGCGCCGAGTTGGGGTCTTCGGAATAATTCTGGGCCAGCATGGCGAAGTCTTCGCCCCGCTTCAGGCGCGCCGCGATGTCCTGGATCTTTGTCTGCGCTTCCTTGTCGTTTTGGGCTTTGCTGTTCTTCAGATTGTGAACGTTGGGGTCGGGGAACTGCGTGACCAGGATCTGCGCCATGTGCACGGCGGGCTCGGTGAGGTTGAAGCTCGGCTTGTTGGCCTCGTAGAAGTTCTTGACGTCGGCGTCGGTGATCGTGATCTTGCTGGTGATCTCCTTGTTCACCAGTTTGTCGACGCTCAGTTTGGCGCGCACCTGGGCCCTGAGATCGTCCATGGTCATGTGGCGGTCGGCCAGGGTTTTGTCAAATTCCTCCTTGGTGTAGGGCGACCGCATCTTGGCGATTTCGGCGTCCACGTCGGCGTCGACCGCCATCAGTCCCTGGCGCTCCGCGCGCTGCAGCATGATCTGGTTGGTGATCAGGTTGGACAGCACGTCGAGCTTCTGCGCCATGATCTGGTCTTCGGTGGCGCCCTCCGACTGCTGGGCATACTGCGACTGGTAGGTCTTTTCGAGTTCGCCGTAGGTGATGGCGTAACTGTTCACCTCGGCCGCGACGTTGGCGGGAGGAGTGTGCTTGCAGGCCGCCAGCAGGAGCGCGGCAGCCGCGGCGGCAGCAACAAAGAATGGCTTCATTCGTGAAATCTCATTGTACCTGTAACCGCCTCTACCGCAGGCTGGCGGCGATTTTCGTCCGGTATTCCGCAGCCTTGGCGAGAATCTGCGCTTCGTTGAGCGTCAGAATCCTGCCATCGCGCACCACCGTTTTGCCGTTGACCATGACGTCGCGAACGTCTTCCGCTTTGAGGGCATAGACCATCTGCGAGACCGCGTCGTACAGCGGCTGAGCATTGGGACGATCGGTGCGCACCATGATCATGTCGGCGCGCTTGCCCGGCTCGAGCGAGCCAATCTCCTTCTCCATGCCGAGGGCGCGCGCCCCGCGGATGGTGGCCATTTCGAGCGCGGCGGCGGCTGGAAGCGCCTGCGGATTGCCCGTGACGACCTTCTGCAATTTGGCGGCGAGGTCCATCTCCTCGAACAGGTTGAAATCGTTGTTGCTGCCGGCGGGACCGTCGGGGCCGAGGCCCACCGGCAGGTCCAGCTCGAGCATCCGCGCGACCGGCGCGACGCCGCTGGCCAGCTTCATGTTGCTCGAAGGGCAGTGCGCGATTCCGACGCCGCGCTGCTTCAAAATCGCCAGGTCGGCCTCATCCACCCAAACCGCGTGCGCCGCCAGCGAGCGCCCGTTCCAGACGCCGAGATCGTCGAGCGTCTTCGCCGGTGTGGTGTGCCGCTTGGCCAGCTCGTCGTCGTTCTCCTTTTTGGTCTCCGAAAGATGGATGATCAGCGGCGCTTTGTATTTGTTGGCCAGCGCGCGGCACGCCTTCAGCGTTTCGTCCGAATTGGTGTACAGCGCGTGCGGCGCGACCGCCGGGACGACCAGCGGATCGTTGGCGAAGCGCTGCAGGTAGCGCTCCGTGTAGACCAGGGCGTCGGCGGGGGTCTTGTTGTCGGCCACCGGAAAGCCGATGATGGTTTCCCCGAGTACGCCCCGCATGCCCGCCTCTTTCGCCGCCTCGGCCACCACATCCTCGAAGTAGTACATGTCGGTGAAGGTGGTGGTCCCGCCGAGGAGCATCTCCAGGCAGCCCAGCCGCGTCCCCCAGCGCACGAACTCGGCGCTGACGTTCCTGGCCTCGGCCGGAAAGATGAACTTCTCGAGCCAGTCCTGCAGGCGCAGGTCGTCGGCGATGCCGCGGAACAGGCTCATGGCGGCGTGGGTGTGGGTGTCGACCAGCCCGGGCGCGAGAATCGCTTCCGGACGGTCGAGGTGCTGCCTGGCGCTGTACCTGGCGTGAATCTGAATCCTGGTTCCGACGGCCAGAATGCGGCCGTCTTTGATCGCGACGGCGCCATTTTCGATCACGCGATGCTGCGCGTCTTCGGTAATGACATACCGCGCGCTCCAGACGGCGTCGGCGGGCTCGGCGGCCGCCAGAGCGAAGGCACAGAGGAGGAAGCTACAAAAACGATTCATCGAAAGGCTTAGGAAACAGCTCTTTGAGCTGATAAGTTTCAGTCTTGCCGCGCGGGTTGACGAGGATGATCTCGACGTCCCCGCAGAACTCCCACAGGATCTGCCGGCAGGCGCCGCACGGCGGAGTCAGCGTGTCGGTATCGGCGGCGATGGCGATGCGGCGGAACTTGCGCGCGCCCTCGCTGATGGCTTTGAACACGGCCACCCGTTCGGCGCACACGGTCAGCCCGTAGGTCGCGTTCTCGACATTGCACCCGGTGTGGACGCGTCCATCGGCGTCCTCCAGCGCCGCTCCGACCTGGAAATGCGAATACGGCGCAAAAGCCCGCGATCGGACATCGAGAGCGGCGGCGCGGAGCGCGTCGGTTTCCATCACGCCAGCCTCGGCACCAGCGCCTTCAGCAGGCGCACCAGCGTGTCGCGCACCATCGCCCCGGTCTCCAGGACTTCTTCGTGGTTGATCTTCGACTCGGGAATCACCCCCGCCGCCATGTTCGTCACACACGAAATCCCGAGCACCTGCATCCCCATGTGATTGGCCACGATCACCTCGGGCACCGTGGACATCCCCACCACGTCAGCGCCGATCGTCCGCAGATAACGGATCTCCGCCGGCGTTTCGTAACTGGGACCCAGCATGGCCGCGTACACTCCCTCGCCGATCGCGATGCCCAGCTCCGCCGCGACGGATTTGGCGAGTGCCCGCCAGGCGCGGGAATAGGCGTCGCTCATGTCGGGAAAGCGCGGCCCCTGCGAATCATCGTTGGGCCCCACCAGCGGGTTCATGCCCTGCAGGTTGATGTGATCGCTGATCAGTACCAGTCCGCCGCGTTCCAGCGCGAGGTTGATGCCGCCCGCGGCATTGGTGAACACCATTCCGCGCGCGCCGAGGGCATGCAGCACGCGCACGCCATAGGTGACCGCCTGCATCGGGTGCCCCTCGTACAGGTGCGCGCGCCCCGACATCACCGCGACCGGCGCGCCGCGCAGGTTGCCGATAATCAGCTTGCCCGCGTGTCCCACGGCCGTCGATCGAGGCCAGCCGGGAATCTCCGCGTAGGGGATCTCGGTGCGCTCGCAAAGCTCGTCGGCGAAGGCCCCCAGGCCGCTGCCCAGCACCACGCCGATCGCCGGCCGGACGCCGGTATGGCCTTCGATGTAGCGCTGTGCTTCTTCCGTCACAGCAGCATCCCTGCGATGCACGCCGACATGAAATTGGCCATGGTCCCGGCCGCCACGGCGCGCAGGCCCAGCCGCGCCAGGTCGCTCTTGCGATTCGGGGCCAGCGCCCCGATCCCGCCGATCTGAATCGCGATCGAGCTGAAGTTGGCGAACCCGCAAAGTGCGTAGGTCGCGATCGTGAACGAGCGCGGGTCCAGCGCCGCCTTCTGCGGTCCCAGCTTCAGGAACGCGACGAATTCGTTGAGCACCAGCCGCGTGCCCAGCAGGTCGCCGATGGCGCCGCAGTCCTTCCAAGGCACGCCGAGGAGGAACGCCAAGGGCGAAAAAATAATCCCGAACAGGCGCTCCAGCGACGCGGGCAGCCAGCCCATCGCGGGCAGGGTATGCAGCCAGCCCAGGATGCCGTTCACCATCGCGATCAGCGCCAAAAACGCCACCAGCATGCCGCCGATATTCAATGCGAGGTGGAGCCCGTCGCCCGCGCCCTGCGCCGCGGCGTCGATCACGTTGACCGCAGTCTTCTCCACCTTTACATCGACGTGGCCGGCGGTAGCCGGTTTCTCCGTCTCGGGGACAAAAATCTTCGCCAGCATGATGGTGGCGGGTGCGGTCATGATCACCGCGGTCAGCAGGTGAATAATCGAAACTCCCGCGACCTTCACATACGCCGCCATCACTGCGCCCGAGACGTGCGCCATGCCCGCGGTCATGATCGTGAACAGCTCCGATTCCGTCAGTCCCGCCAGGAACGGCTTGATGGTCAGCGGCGCCTCGGTCTGTCCCATGAAGATGCTGGCCGCGACGTCGAGCGATTCCGCGCCGCTCACGCCCATCACTTTTTGCATCCCGATGGCCATCGCCTTGACCACCGCCTGCATGATCCCGAGGTAATAGAGAATCGAGAAGAACGAGGCGATGAAAATCACGATCGGCAGAACCTGGAAGGCGAAGATCACGCCGTAAGGGCCGGACTTGATTCCCAGGGGGCCGAACAGAAACTCGCTGCCTTTTTCGGCGAAATCGAGCATCGCGTTCACGCCCGCCCCGATCGCCTGAAAAACCTTGCCGAATTCGGTTTTGAGCACCAGGATGGCGAAGGCGAGCTGCAGTCCCATGCCCCACGCCAGTAATCGGAGCTTGATTTGCCGCTTGTGAGTGGAGAAGAGCCATGCCGCTCCCAGGATCACTACCAACCCCAGGAGCCCGGTGAACCGTCCCATTACCCGACTACTTCCAGGATGAGCTCGCGCTCGTCGGGCTTTTGCGACGATACCCGGAATGCGTCTTCCACCATCTCCGCGGCCTCTTCCACGCGGTCTTCCTTGGTGTAGTAGAGGCGGCAGAGCACGCTGCCGGCGTCCACCTTCTCGCCGGTTTTGACCTCGAGGATGATCCCCACCGCCGGATCGATCGAATCCTCCTTGCGGTCGCGGCCGGCGCCGATCATGTTGCTGGCAATTCCGATATCTCCGGCGTCGATGGCGGCCACGTACCCGGCGCGCGGCGAAGTGACCTCGCGCATGCCGGTGGCATTCGGCAGCAGCTCGAACTTGTCCAGCGCCTGCGGATTGCCGCCCTGCGCCGCCACCACTTTCTTGAACAACTGGTAGGCGCTGCCGTCCACCAGGTGCTTCTCGGCAAGCCGGCGCGCATCGTCCAGCGAGGGCGCCTTCTTGCCCAGGAAAATCATGCGCGCAGCCAGTTCGAGGGACAGCTTGGTAAGATCCGCCGGACCCGCGTTCTGCAGCGTCTGCGAAGCTTCCATGATTTCGAGGGCGTTGCCCACGGCGTAGCCTAGCGGCTGGTTCATGTCGGTGATCAGCGCCTGGACCTTCTTGTCCATGCGGCGGCCGATGCCCACCATCGTCTGCGCCAGGCGGCGCGCGTCCACCTGCTTCTTCATGAACGCGCCGCTGCCCACCTTGACGTCAAGCACCAGGGCATCGATCCCCTCGGCCAGCTTCTTGCTCATGATCGAAGACGAAATCAGCGGCGTCGATTCCACCGTCGCCGTCACGTCCCTCAGCGCGTACAGTTTGCGGTCCGCCGGCGCGAGCTGATCCGTCTGGCCGATGAAACACAGACCCAACTCCGCGAGTTGCGCGCGGAATTCGTCCGGGGTGAGATTGGTGCGGAATCCGGGAATGGATTCCAGCTTGTCGAGGGTGCCGCCTGTGTGCCCCAGCCCGCGGCCGGACATCATCGGCACCACCACGCCCGCCGCGGCGGCCAACGGGGCGACGATGAAGCTGGTCTTGTCGCCCACTCCGCCGGTGGAATGCTTGTCCACCTTGACGCCGGGAATGGACGAG
Organism: Verrucomicrobiia bacterium; assembly: GCA_035578025.1. Classification (GTDB taxonomy): domain Bacteria; phylum Acidobacteriota; class Terriglobia; order Bryobacterales; family Bryobacteraceae; genus Solibacter. The sequence goes on along the minus strand of DATJYJ010000238.1, from coordinate 10,967 downwards.
AGCTCCACCGTCTCGCCCGAATGCAGCATGCACTCCGTGAGCCGGCTGACCTCACGGTCGGTCATACCCGCGAAGAAAACGGCCATCAAGAAGGACGACATCTGGTAATCGGGAATCTCACCGTTGGTGTATCCATTCACCAGGAACTCGATCTCTTCGGGAGCAAGCTCTTCGCCGTCGCGTTTCCGCTGAATCAAGTCAACTGTACGCATTATGAGTAACTTAGCCTACCATTCCAAGGGGTGGAAAGTAAAGGAAGGAATCCGCCCGCCATGGACAGGACACCCCCGCCCGGGCGTTGAATGACCCGACTTCGGGGAAACTTCCCCTTGAATTAAAGCATTGTACACCCATTGACGGACGTGGATGCAGGCTGGCGTGTTTGGCCGCGACCCTGCCCGTGCCGTCTGAGCAGCACCGAAGGGCCGAGTTGTCCTGACTGCTACCATAATATCCATGACCTCCAACCCTCCGGGCCAGATGCCCAAGCTGCCTATTGCAGGTGTCAAGAATCTGATTGCCGTCGGCTCGGGAAAGGGCGGCGTCGGCAAGACGACGGTATCGGTCAACCTCGCTGTCGGCCTGGCGTCTCTGGGCTACCGGACCGGCCTCATGGACGCCGACGTCTACGGTCCCAACGTCCCGCTCATGATGGGGATCAACAAAACGCCCATGGCATACGGCGAGCGCATCCAACCGCTCGACCAGTACGGCGTGAAGCTGATGTCGATGGGTTTCCTCAGCCCCGGCGACAAGCCCCTGGTCTGGCGCGGCCCCATGCTCCATTCCGTCATCCAGCAGTTCCTGCGCGGCGTGGACTGGGGCGATCTCGATTTCCTGGTGATCGACCTGCCTCCAGGCACGGGCGATGTCCAACTCTCGCTCATCCAGACGGCGCCCGTCACCGGCGCCATCGTGGTGACTACCCCATCGGACGTCTCCCTGGAAGACGCGCGCAAGGCCGTAATGATGTTTCATCAGGTGAAGGTGCCCATCCTGGGCATCGTCGAGAACATGAGCTACCTGACGTGCCCGCATTGCCACGAGCGCATCGATGTTTTCAGTCACGGCGGCGGCCGGCGCACGGCAGAGGAGATGAACGTACACTTCCTCGGCGAACTGCCCCTGGATCCGGACGTGCGCGTCGGCGGCGATAGCGGCCAGCCCATCGTGCAGCGAAAGGGCCACGGCGAGCCGTTCCTCGAATTGGCGCGCCACGTCGCGGCGCGCGCCGAGGAGGCCGCCAAAGACACCGGCCCGAAGATCGAAATCAGCGATTAGCATGTGGGGTCAGGCTCCCGGCAGTCGGCAACCCGCCCCTCGGGGTATAATTTCCAAAGAGGGACATACTGGGATGAAAACTCTGTGCACCGCCGCCACGCTTCTGCTCGTGGCCGCCGCTTTCTCCTTTGCTGCCGGTCTTCCGGCCAGTAACGTTTCCGGCAACTACATGGAAGCCCGTACGGCCGATGTTTACACCGGACCGTGCTTCGCTAACGGTGAAGCCGAAATCAACGGCAAGGAAGCCGTGCTGGGCTGGAAGATCAACAACGGCTCCTGGAAAGGCGTGAACATCGCCGGCCTGGGCGTCGTGGCCGTGGTCCGCGCCGAGCACACTCTGGGCAACGTCCACACCGGCCCGAATTCGGCCATCGCCGCGCTGATCGTGGACTCGCGCGCCGATGCCGCGCAGCGTGAAGCTCTGGTCGCCTTCGCGAAGAACCAGGGCGGCGCGCTGTTGAAGAATGTGGTCAAGGTGCAGTACGCCCCGATCGAGCTGACCGTGCAGGGCGGCAACCTGCACAGCGGCGCCGCGCGGCTCACCGCCGGTTCGCTGGCCGAGATCCGCACCCGCGCCATGACCGAGGCCGACCACACCTGCGGCAACGAAGACATCTTCTATCCGCCGCTGACCAAGCTGGAGCACGTCATGCCGGCCTACGCGCTGGAGAACTCCTATCACGGCGAGGGCCTGGGTGAGACGTGGAACAGCCGCCTGCGCCGCAGCAGCTTCATCGGCACTTTCCAGGTGGCCGGCGAGTAAACGCCAGCGCGGAGCAATCGCCGCCGGCGCCATCGCCTGTCCATTCAGATCAGCGGGCGCAAAAGGTTCAGTTATGGACCGAAAGGACCATGCCCGCAGGCGATTGCACGCCGCCAATGCTCGCGGTAACCGGCCAATCGCCGTTGCCGATTGACGGGGGCACCTGAATCGCAATCTGGTACAGCCCCGCGTAGCCCGTGGCCACGGCGGCGCCGTACACGGTGGCGGATACATTATTGATCGTGACCGTGACCGGCAGAATCGTGGAATACGTCTGGCCGTTCGGCAGAGCCGGAACCTGGACCCCGGGCGTCACCGCCGGAACGGTGGGCCCGAAGCCCGTGCCCCACAGAATCAGGACATCTCCCGGCGCGGCCGGCGTGGTGGGCACGCCGAACGTCCCGTTTTTCGCGGCAAACGTGAAATCCTGCCTGGTCGCCACGACCTGGTTGCCCGGCCAGGGGAAGAATGCCGGTGAGTAAGTGGAAGCCGTCGCCGTAAAGGAAGCGCTGGCCTGTCCCGCGACGGTCACCGTCACCGGCACGCTGCCGCTCAGGTTGGGCGGGACCACGAAATTGATCTGTGTCGGGCTGACGTAATAAATGTATGCGGGAGCGAACCCCACCGTCACGCTCACGCCATCGAGCGTGGTGGGCAGCTTGCCGTTCACGATGGCGTTGGCCCAGGTGTCCGTGACGGTAGCCAGGTTGGTGCCGGTGATGGTCGCCCACGAGTTCGATACCAGTCCGTTGCCGAAGCTGGCTCCGTTGACCACGCTGCCGATCGCGGGCGTGCCGCCTCCGCCTCCGCCTCCGCCGCTGCCCGCGACTTTCCGGATGCGGAAATTATCGGTGTCGGCGATATAGATGTTGCCCGCGCCGTCCACGGCTACGCTCGAAGGCATGAACAGCTTGGCGCTGGTCGCCGGTCCGCCGTCGCCCCCGAAGCCGAGCCCGTTCCCTCCGGCGACCGTCGTCAGCTTGCCCGAAGTATCCAGTTTGCGAATCGCATTGCCTCCGGCATCGGCGACGTACACGTTCCCGGTTTTGTCCAGCGCGACCCACAAGGGCACGATCACGCCGGTACTGATAATGGTGCTGATGTTTCCGGAAGTATCGACCTTGCGCACGCGGTTGTTCAATCCGTCCGCAAAATAGACATTCCCCGGACCATCGACGGCGAGCCCCTGCGGCAGTCCCAGGGTGGCGCTGGTGGCCGGCCCGTTGTCCCCGGAGAAGCCCTGGGTGCCGGTGCCGGCGATGGTGTGAATGATCCCGGCGGTATCGACCTTGCGGATCCGGTGGTTGATCGAGTCCGCAATGTACAGATTGCCCGCGGCATCGACGCCGACGTTGGTGGCCATGAATCCGGCGTTCAGCGCCGGGCCGCCGTCGCCGCCGAAGGTGAAATTGGTGGGGTTTCCCGCAACGGTCGTGACCACTCCGGAGGTGCCGATCTTGCGGACGATGGTGCCCTGCGCGAAGAAGATGTTTCCCGCGCTATCGACCGCGGCGGCCGACGGGAAGATCTGCGCCGCCGTAGCCTGCACTCCGTCGGCCGACGACGTGCCGCCGCCGGCGATGGTGTTGATATTGCCGGACGCATCCACTTTGCGGATCCGGTTGTTGTCGACGATCAGAAGATTGCCGCTGTTATCGACGGCGACGGTGTCGCTGGCCCCGGTGATTTTGGCATTGACAGCCGGGCCGCCATCGCCCGAAAATCCCGCTGTGCCGGTGCCCGCGACCGTCGTGATGGTGCCTTGCGCCGCCAGGATGCGCGCAGCCAGGCAGAGAATTGCGGCCGAACAGATTCGCGCTCGCATGAATAGCCCCTCCTCCGAAATCAGGTGCGTTTCAGAGAGTATATTGCAAATCGCTCAGGCCAGATAGCGTGCCAGGTCGTCGGTGCGGAAGCCGTGCGCGAACGCTGTCTCGCGCGTGATTCGCCCCGCCCGCACCAGCTCCGTCAGCGACTGCTCCATGGTCATCATGCCTTCGGCGCGGCCCACCGAAATGGCCGAGCGGAGCTGATGGTCGTCGCCCTTGCGGATCAGCGCGCGGATGGCGTCGGTGGCGATCATGATCTCGGTCGCCGGCCAGCGCATCGTGCCGTCCACGCCGGGCACGAGCTGCTGCGCGATCACGGCGGCCAGCGCCAGCGACATCTGCTGCCGGATCTGCGGCTGGTTGCCCGCCGGGAATGAGTCCAGAATGCGCGACATCGCCTGGATGGCGTCGTTGGTGTGCAGCGTGGAAAGCACCAGGTGGCCGGTCTCCGCCGCGGTCAGCGCCGTGGCAATCGTCTCGGCGTCGCGCATCTCGCCCACCAGGATCACGTCCGGCGTCTGCCGCATGATGCTGCGCAGCGTCACGGCGAAGTCCGGCGTGTCGCGCCCCACCTCGATCTGCTCGACCACCGCGCTGCGGTTGGCGTGCTGATATTCCACCGGGTCCTCGATGGTTACCACGTGCGCCGCCCGCCGCGTATTCACGATATCGATGAGCGCGGCGAGGGTCGAGCTCTTCCCGCAGCCCGTGGGTCCGGTAACCAGCACCAGCCCCTGGCGCCGCTCGGCCAGCTTTGCCAGTGTCGGCGGCAGGTGCAGCGATTCCAGCGAGGGGATCCTGGAGGGCAGCAGCCGGATGCTCGCCGCCAGCGTGCCCCGCTGGTGGTGAATGTTGATGCGGAATCGGCCGAGCCCTTCGCGCACAAACCCCAGGTCCAGCGATTTCCGTTTGTGCAGCTCGTCCGACTGGCCGGGCTCGAGCAGCGGCACCACCAGCGAGCGCACATCTTCGGCCTCCAGCACCGCTCCGGGTCCCTGCACCAGGCTCCCGGTGATGCGGAACATCGGCGGCGCGCCGGCGATCAGCAGGACATCGCTGGCGCCCCTGGCGGCGGCAGTTTGCAGCAGCCTCTCCAGCGACGCAGTGGCCTCGGCGCTGCGGCCGGCCGTTTGCACGGACTTCTGGCTCGGCGCCGCCCGGTTCAATTCTGCAACAATCTTGGATAGCTCGGTGTCGAATTCGCCCATCGGTTGAGGTCCGCCTTGAAGCTACTCCTATTTTCCGACATCCACAACGATTGGAAGACGCTCGAACGTATCCTCCGCGTGGATGCCGATTACTACATCTCCGCCGGCGACCAGGTGAGCTGGGGCCGCGGCCTGGAACGCTGCGGCGAAATACTAAGGACGCGCGGCGAGCGGGTCTGGGTACTGCCCGGCAACCACGAATCGGCGGCGCAGATTTCGCAGATGTGCGCCGAAAACGGTCTCAACGATTTCCACGAACGGCTCTTCAAGGTGGGGCGCTGGCACGTCGCCGGCCTCGGCTACTCGAGCCCGACCCCTTTCAACACCCCGGGCGAGTACAGCGAATCCGAGCTTGCCCGGCGCATCGAACCCTTCGCCGCCCTCGAGCCGTTGGTGCTGGTCTGCCACGCGCCGCCGCGCGGCACCGCCCTCGACCAGGTTCGCCCCGGGTTGCACGCGGGTTCGACGGCGGTGCGCGACTTCATCGAGAAGCACCAGCCGGCATACTTCTTCTGCGGCCACATCCACGAGGCGGAGGGCGCCGAGACCATGATGGGAAAGACGCGCGCGCGCAACCTCGGCAAGAAGGCGTGGATGTTAGAATTGGATTGACCCCCATGACATTGGACGAACTACAACGCGCCTATCAACCCCTCCGCGACCAGGCACTGGCCGTGCGGAGGTATCTTTGACGCCCCTGCGCAAAAACAAAAACTAGCCAAAACCGAAGAACAGATCGCATCGCCCGACTTCTGGAGCCAGCCCGAGAAGAGCCAGAAGGTGATGCAGGAGCGCAAACGGCTGGAGCAGTCCATCGCCAACGACGACCGTGTCCGCGCCCTCACCGACGATCTGGATACCCTGTTCGAGCTGGCGCGGGAAGGCGAGAAAGTCGAGCCGGACATCGAGCGCGAGCTCAAGCCTTACGGCGAGCTGCTGGAAAAGCTGGAGACCACCATGCTGCTCTCCGGCGAAAACGACGGCCGCAACGCCATCGTCACCATCCACCCCGGCGCCGGCGGCACCGAGAGCCAGGACTGGGCCGAGATGCTGCTCCGCATGTACCTGCGCTGGGCGGAGCGCGACGGCTTCCAGACCGTGATCACCGACCGCCTGGAGGGAGAAGGCGCGGGCATCAAGAGCGCCACCTTCGAAGTCAACGGGGAGAACGCCTACGGGCTCTTGCAATCGGAAATCGGCGTCCACCGGCTGGTGCGCATTTCGCCGTTCGACGCCAACGCGCGCCGCCATACCAGCTTCGCCAGCGTCTTCGTCTACCCCCAGATCGACGACGAAATCAAGATCGATATTCAGGAGAAGGACCTGCGCATCGACACGTTCCGGTCGTCGGGCGCCGGCGGGCAGCACGTCAACATGACGGACTCCGCGGTGCGCATCACGCACTTTCCCACCGGCATCGTGGTGCAGTGCCAGAACGAGCGCTCGCAGCACAAGAACCGCGATTCGGCATTCAAGCAGCTTCGCGCGCGCCTGTACGAGTACGAGCTCGCCAAGAAGCGCGAGGAGTCGCGCAAGACCGAAGACTCGAAACTGGAGATCAACTTCGGCAGCCAGATCCGCAACTACGTGCTGGCTCCGTACCGGCTGGTGAAGGACCTGCGCAGCAAGCTCGCCCTGGGCGACGTGGATCGGGTGCTCGATGGCGATCTCGACCCGCTGATGCACACCTGGCTGGTCTGGCGCAAGACCGGCAAGACCGCGGGCGACGACAAGGACGAAGCCCCCGAATGAGCCCGAGCCGGGAGATGGCCCGCGCGGCGGAGCTGATCCGCGCCGGGCGCCTGGTCGCATTCCCCACGGAAACCGTGTACGGCCTGGGCGCGAATGCCCTCGATGAGGCCGCGGTCGCGCGCATCTTCCAGGCCAAGGGCCGGCCGCGCCACAGCCCGCTGATCGTTCACGTGGCCTCGATCGAGATGGCCCGCGAGCTCGCCGCCGGCTGGCCCCCGGCTGCCGAAGCGCTGGCGCAGCGTTACTGGCCCGGCCCCTTGACCCTGGTGGTCGCGAAGCGCCCCGCGATTCCGGACATCGTCACCGCGGGACTGCCGACGGTCGCTCTCCGCATGCCGGCGCACCCCATGGCGCTCGAGCTGATTCGGCTCGCCGGCGTGCCGATCGCGGCGCCCAGCGCCAACCGGTTCACCGAGCTTTCTCCGACCGCGGCGGCGCACGTCCCGCAATCGCTCGCCGACTTCACCCTCGACGGCGGTCCGGCGAACGTCGGCATCGAATCCACCGTGCTGTCGCTCGCCGGTCCGCCGGTGCTGCTGCGGCCGGGAGTGATCCCGGTTACGGAGCTGGAAGCCATGGTGGGCCCGATCGCCGCGAGCGCGGTGAACGCCGAAACTGCCCACGCCTCCCCCGGCATGCATCCGCGCCATTATCGCCCGCGAACTCCGCTTTACCTGGGCGCGGCGCCGCGCCAGGGCCGCGGCGTCCTGCTGCGCATCGGCCAAGAGATGCCGGCCGGTCCGCGCGCCTATGCCGCGGCGCTCTACGGCACCTTGCATCGTCTCGATACTCAGGGCCTGGATTGGATCGCGGTCGAGATGCCGCCCGATACGGCAGAGTGGGCGGGCGTCCGCGACCGCCTCAGGCGCGCGTCCCAGGATTGACCGGTCAGGAGGCAGCCGATTGACCGAGCGGGCGTGCATCCTCGCCCGGCAAATCGAGATCGAGGCCGAAATCGTTCTTCACCCTCTTCTTGAATCCGGCGGCGTCCAGCGAGTTGAACTCGACCCACTGCTCATCCGTCATCGCGGCCCTCCACTTCAAGAACGGTTCCGCACTCGGTCCGGCGGGATGGCGCAGTTGCCACGTGCCGCTCTCCACGATATTCCGGATGACGCCGGCCACGACGGAAGGCGGCGTCGGCTGCGCGAGCGAGGCGCGAAAGAGCGAGGCGATCTGCCCCGGCTGCCGGTACTGCGACGCCGGCGCATGTTCGATGGCATGCGCCATGGCAGTATCGATAATGCCGGGCTCCACAATCGCTACCCGCACACCGTGCGGCTTCAGTTCGCCTGCCAGCGCTTCGCTCAGCGCCTCCAGGGCGAACTTCGAAGCCGTGTACGGGGCCAGCGGCGAACACGCGATTTTGCCGGCAACGGAAGTCACATTGACGATGCATCCGCCGCCGCGCTCGCGCATGCCCGGCAATACCTGCCGGATACACCGCAGTACGCCAAAGTAATTGGTCTCCATGACGTCGCGGAAGGCTTCCATTGGAAGTTCCTCGACCGTGCCATGCCGCTCGATTCCCGCGTTGTTGACCAGCACGTCCACCTGCCCCTTCCGCCCGTGGACTGCGGAGAAACAGTCCGAGACCGACCGGTCGGAATTGACATCCATCGTCAAAATCGAGACCGGCAGGCGTTCCTGCGAGACGCGTTCGGCCAGTTCCGGGGCGCGAGCAGGGTTGCGCATCGTGGCGTACACGGTGTGGCCTGCCCTGCCCAACTCCAATGCGGTTGCCAGCCCGATTCCGGCACTGGCGCCAGTAATCAGTACGTTTGCCATCCCTATTCCCTCCGATTGACGAGGCATTCAGCCTATCAAATCCGCATGGCCCCGGTGGACCGCGGCTTTCACGGCAGACGTCACCCGATCGTCATTCCGCCAGTCCTTCCAGATGAAGTGCAATTTGGCACTGCCATTGGTAGTAGGCGATGAAGACCACAATTTCCCTCGACTATCGGCTCTTGCAGCAGGCGGTCGAGGCCGCGCGCCTCATGGGGCTGAGCTTCCAGCGCCAGCGACAGGAAGAGATGCTTCGCCGGCTTAACGAAGTCTATGCGGGTGGCTTGGAACCGGCGGAGAAATCCATATTGAGAAGCATCAAGGCAAGAGTCCCAGCATCCGCCGTGCGCGACGGCTTACACACGCTCTTCGGCCAGCTATGATTCGGGCGGGTCGGGACTGCCCCGCTACGCCTGCGCCGCCGCCGGCTTCTTCACTTCGATCCCGGCCATCTCCTCGACGAACGTGGCGATGGCCGAGTGATCCAGGTCGCCCTTGCCGTCGTTCATCAGCGCCATCAGCATCTGTTGCACCAGCGCAGTGAGGGGAAGCGACACCTTCATCGATTCCGCGGCCAGCAGCGCATTGCGCAGATCTTTCTGATGAAGCCGGATGCGAAAGCCGGGTTTGAAGTTGCGCGCGATCACCATCGGCGCCTTGGCATTGAGCACCGTGCTGCCGGCCAAGCCGCCCTTCACGGCGTTGAACACCACTTCTGGGTCGAGCCCCGCCCGCGTCGCCAGCACCAGCGCCTCGCCCATGGCCGCGATGTTGCACGCCACCATGATCTGGTTGGCCAGCTTGGTCACGTTGCCCGCGCCCACCGGACCGGTCAGGGTCACGCTCGAGCCCATCTTCTCCAGCACCGGCCGCACCTTCTCGAAAACGTCCGCCTTGCCGCCCACCATGATGGCCAGCGTGGCGTCGACCGCCTTGGGCTCGCCGCCGCTTACCGGCGCATCCAGAAATTCCACTCCCTTGGCGGAGCAGGCCGCGCCGATCTTCTGCGAAACCAGCGGGCTGATGGAGCTCATATCCACTACGATCGAGCCCTGCCGCGCGCCCTCCAGCACGCCTCCCGGGCCCAGGATGGCTGCCTCCACCTCGGGCCCGTCGGGCAGCATGGTGATGGTGATCTCCGAGCGCGCCGCCGTGTCGCGGCAGGATTGCCCGGCCTGCGCGCCGGCCGCGGCGATCTCCGCGACAGGCGCCGGCACCACGTCGTAGACGATCAGCGAGTGCCCGGCTTTCAGCAGGTTCTTCGACATGGGCTTGCCCATGATGCCCAGACCAATGAATCCGATTTGCGCCATGAAAATTTTCCTTTCCGTGGAACTGCGATTATATCCGGATAACTACCGCGCGGCCTGCCACGCCGAGCGGATCTCGTCCAGGAGTTTCTCCGGATCGCGGGCGTCCACCAGCACCGCCGGCCCGGTCTTCTGCGGGATCAACACCAGGCGGTGGCCGCCGGCCTGGTAGAGCCGCACCTCGTTTCCGTTCGCCACCCGGAACCAGCCCGAGCGATAGTGCCCGTTGGCGAATCCGTTGGTGCGCGCGGTGGTCCTCCACTGCGTGTCGCGTGCCACGTCCACAATGCGGATCCCGCCGACGTCCACCGCGTCCGCCCGCAGCGTGACCGGATAGAACCGGTCGTGGATCGTGAGGCTGGTGGCTGTCAGCGTGCAATCCGGCGGACCGGGTGAGTAGAGGAAAGCCAGCAACACCACGCCCAGCGCCAACGCTCCGATTGCCGCGCCAATGATGGCGGGCATCAGGCTGGCCCGCGCGGGTTCAATCGGGCTGGCCCCGGCACTGGCCGGCACCGCGCCCAAGGCGGCGAGAAAGCCCGGCACATCGTCCGGGCTGAACAGGGCGGTCTTCGCGTCCGTGACCACCACCACCATTTTGCTGCGATTGGTGCAATACCAGGAGCATTTGCCCAGCTTCGAGGTGCGGAACAGGCCGTAATACCCGAACAGCCCGCCATTCCCGAACAGGCGCACGACCCCGCGCAGATCGTCGCGCCCGGCGGCCCGCGCCTCGCGCAAACCGGCCAGCGGCATCCGCGCCGCCCCGATGGCGCGGCGAACCAGGATCTCCTCGCGCGAGACCCCGTAACTGCGCGGAGACCAGGCCCATGCCAGCAGCATAAACACGGCCCCCAGGAGCAGCACCAGAAGCTTGCCCGTGGCAATACCCGCGATCAGCACTGCACCGCACAGGATCGCAGACAAGGTTTTGGTGAGCGAATCATAGGAGGCGGAAAAAGAGCGCGAGGGTGACATAAGGGCCTCTTTCTCATTTTACGGCTCCGGTTTAAGATAGTTCGATGCGTTGCTCGCT
>DATJYJ010000237.1:0-4707 GCA_035578025.1 Verrucomicrobiia bacterium | reverse complement strand
CTCGCGCTACGTGAACACCTATCTGAAGCTCTGGTACTGCAGTAAGCCGACTATCGCCGCGGTCCAGGGATGGTGCATCGGGGGCGGCACCGACATGGTGCTATGCGCCGATATCATCATCGCGGCCGACACGGCCTCGTTTGGATATCCGCCCTCGCGGGTATGGGGGACACCCACCACCGCGATGTGGGTGTATCGGATGGGTCTGGAACGCGCGAAACGCTACATGCTGACGGGAGACGAGATTCCCGCGCTCGAAGCCGCGCGCATCGGTCTAATCCTCGAGGCGGTGCCCGAAGAGAAACTCCTCGAGCATGCCACCGCGTTCGCCGGGCGGATGGCGCGCGTGCCGCTGAATCAGCTCCAGATGCTCAAGCTCTTGTGCAATCACACCGCCGAGCAGATGGGCCTCGGGACGTCGCGCCTGCTCGGTTCATTCTTCGACGGCATCGCGCGGCACACCCAGGAAGGGATGGATTTCGTCAGGCGCGCCCAGGAAACGGGATTCCGCCAGGCGGTGCGCGAACGTGATGAACCATTCGGCGACTACGGCGCAGGCCCGCGATCCAAAAGCCGCCGCGGCAAAGGCAAATCCAGATGAGCATCCGCGATCTCACGTTCCCCGCCGCCGACGGCCATCAGATGCGCGCGGCGCTAGCCACGCCCGACGATGGCGGCACGCATCCAGCGGTGATCGTAATCCACGAAATCTTCGGTCTGAACGACGACATCCGGCGTATCACTTCCAGGTTCGCCGACCTCGGGTACGTCGCACTCGCTCCCGACCTCTACGATGTTCCCGGCCCGAAGATCGTCTGCGTCGCACGTACGCTGATGACGCTGAATCGCGGCAGCGGCGCGGCCTTCGATGACCTCGATGCAGCCCGCAGATTCCTCCAGCAACAACCGGGCGTCGATGCTTCGAAGGTCGGGGTGATCGGATTCTGCATGGGTGGCGGCTTCGCCCTGCTCTATGCCGTCCGCGCCCCGATGGGCGTCGCAGGGGCGTTCTACGGCGATGTGCCCAAGACCGCCGAAGGCCTTCGCGGCATCTGCCCGGTACTCGGCGGCTACGGCGGCAAAGACAAGATGTTCGCTTCGCAGGGCGAGCGCCTCGAAAAGCTGCTCACCGAGCTAAATATCGACCACGACGTGAAAATCTACCCGGACGCGGGCCACAGCTTCATGAGCCAGAACTCCGGCGTCCTCGCCTCGATCGGCGCGATCAGCCCAATGCACGCCGGCTATAACGACCCCGCCGCCCAGGACAGCTGGCGCCGCATCGAGTCCTTCTTCGCCAAACGTCTCCGTTCCTGATTTCTCCGAGATATGACCAGTAGTTGTGGATCGTGGAGCCGGTGACGCCGTCGTCGTATTCGGCCAGACGTCGCGGATGGGGGACCAGAACCCGAGCGCCCCATCCCCGGCCGCGACGACCGGAGCGGGCATACCCCGGCGCTTCAAGTCACGCGCCTCTGCACACTCGAATCCCCGTTCGCGGCCGTACGGCTCCGCCAGCGCGTGACGAAGCGCGGGGTCGTGGAAGAAGGGGCTCCTGATGGCCTACAAGCTCCTTGACATGGTGCAGACGCGAGGGCGCCGGCTGGACGGCGCCCACCTGTTACCGCTCTTGCGGCGCGGAATCACGTTCGTGGACGGCGTGCAACAAACCAAGAGAGTGCGCGGGCCGAACGCCCATGCGGCCTGAATAAGCTCTCCGAGTTCATCCCCAAATAAATCCGCCGTTCGCCGAGGTGACCATGAGCGCGCACATCCTGGTCAGGCGTTTTTCATGCGCGCCTCGCCTGCGAGGCACGCTGAGCGCGCGCCGGGCCGAGCAGGAGCGCAGCCCAGTCGCCGTCCGCCTGGCGGCTTACGATGAACAGGTATGCCGATAGCACGGGGGTCCCTCCGACGAAGCCGAGTAGGCCGAGCGCAAGGCCGGTCGGCGAGAACTCGTGACGCCAGGCCATCCAGAGGCCCGACAGGATGAGGAAGCACATGAAATCGAGATTAAACTGCCCCGGCCACGCCATCGTGGCCATGTCCCCGAAGAACACGGGCATCAGGTTCCATCCGTGGCGGCTGATTGTCACGGACGTGTATGCGGTGATAGCCACGAACATCGCAGCGAGAAGTGTGCGAAATGCGGTCATCCTTGGGTCCTCCCCGTCAACGGAGCGATAACGGATGGTTCCGAGCGTTCCGCGAGAAACATGAAGCGCGCCAGCATCGCAAGCAGGCCGATACTGCCGGTGCAGGCGATAACGATGAACCAAGGGACCAGTCGCATCCCGGCCGTCCTTGCCCGCGACGCAAGCAGAGCGAACGCACTGCCGACCCCGAGCAGCAGGTCGAACCATACCTGGTTGCCCCAAGCGCTGCGCACATGTTCCGGCCAGGCGCCGAGGAGCCCTCCTCTCGAGACGGCGAAGAGCGACCACCCCAGGAAGAGCAAACCCAGAGCGGCCGGCGCAATCCAGGCTCCGCGCATGTTCGTTACCGAAGGCCATAGCGCGATCAGGAGACCCGTGGCGACGAAGCCGGCGAGCGTGATCATGGGAAGAGTCTGATAGAGCCAACTGTCCATAGCGCGTATCTCCTTCGAGCGCCGAATCCTTGTAGCGCCCGCTACATTTTCTAGCATGTCTTCGTAGCGAGTGCTACACTCAAAGTTCGAACAGTTGACCGAACTTATGGGAAGAGAGGAGAGGCGCGCCGAGATCGTCGCAACCCTCGCTCGCCACGTGCTGGCCCACGGGCTGGCGGGCGCTGGGTTACGGTCCCTCGCGCGGGTGGTAGGCACCAGTGACCGGATGCTGCTCTACTACTTCATGAGCAAGGAGGATCTGCTCTCAGCGGTGCTCGAGCAAATCGCCGCCAACCTCGCGCGGTCGCTCCAAGCGATCTTCGGAGAAGTAAAGCTGCCTCCGGCGCGTGCGCTCGAAAGGATCTGGCAGGTCCTGAAGCAAGGCTCTAATTCTGATCCCGTCCGGCTCTGGATCGAGTGCGCGAGCCGCGCAAGTCGCGGCGACCCCTTCTTTAGGGTGGTTGTAGACCGCATTCGCGAGAACTGGGTCACATGGCTCTCTGCCGTGCTCGACACGCCCGCCGCGGACCGCGCCCCCCTCGCCGCGCTCATGATGGCAGCCGTGGACGGCCAAGTCGTGCTGCAACCCACCAACCTAGCACAGGGCGATGCTGCAATCCGTCTCCTGGTGCGGCTCCTTAAGCAGCGAGCCTCATCCTATCCCGAAGCGAGCTGAGCGTTACCCTCGCCAACGGTCTCGGCGGCGACACGTAGGTGTCGGAAGTGATGAAAAGGATGGGGCCATCGATCCACAACTCTTGCCAATACCTCGATTGCTCCCCGGCCGGAGCTTTCGGGCCTCGCCCTATCAGGGCGAAGAGGTCGCGCATTCCGATGCGCGGAAGGAGTGGGTCCCTTTTCGATGCGAGCGATGCTCGCGCGATTCAAAGGTTCGGACTTCCCTTCAGCGGTCTCCTTGAACGACAGTGTAACGAGTTTCCTCCCAGTCCTCCGGAAATTCTCCGCTCGCGACTTTCCGACGCTGAAGTTCAACTCCTTTGAACATGAAGGTGGCGGTATAGGCGACCGATGCGTCTCCACCCTGAATCGTCAAAGTGAATTTGTCCTTCCCCGTGGCGACTGCCGAGGCCAGCGATGGATTCCCCAAATCCGCAAAGGCGGACGGCGGCGCAGACAGCTTGGTGCCATTTTCATAAACGTCGATGCCGATCACGAATGTCACTGGAGGAGCGTCATAGTTCGCGCCCACTGAAAGGAATTGGCGTACGGAAATCCGGCTGGCGCAGTGGCCGTTCGAATATCTATTCGCACTACTTTCTTGTTGGATAATTTGATGTTCAGACTAGTCACTGGCGGCGGCAGCATACGAGTGGAATCGCAAAGGGCTTCAGTCTGGAGCACCAACGGAAGAGCGATCGTCGCAATAACAGCAGTAAGAATGTCGGTCTCATGCTTCGACAATAGCGAAATCTGGAGGCCTGCGCCGCTGCACTGCTGACAAGCTGTGTACAACATTCTCCGCCTCATCACATCCGTTTGCGAGCAAAATTCCATCGGCGCACCATATACTCGATGCGCCAGCTTGCCCTCAGCCTCACGTCCACCCTTCAGCCGCCGTCCCCCCGCCGGTCGAATTTCACTCATCCAAAAATGTTACGGAATGTTACTGTCCGGGCCCCGCTCCGCCAGTCCGGTCCTTCCGAATCCGAAATGTAGTCAAAGGTGGTCTTATGCACAGGCCGCGGCGGGAAAAGACCGCCAATTCCCTGGCCTTCCCTCCCGGAGCCCCGCTCGGAAAATGTCAAGAAATGTCAGGTCGTCGCGCTTACTACCGAACGTCGCCGCGGGTGCGGCGCACATGCAGGTATTCTGCACCCGGGACGCCGCGCGGCGTCTCGTCATCGAACAGGATCGTCACGATCCCCCACACCGTCACGATTCCCCAAAACGCGCCGGCCGTGAACGGGGGGAATCCTGCCGCTATCACCATTGCGACCAGCGCCTGAACCACCTGCCCCGCTCTTACCAGCTCGGGAATCATTCACTCTCCCGACCAGTTCGGCTTGCGCTTCTGCGAGAATGCCAGCGGTCCTTCGACGGCATCCTTGGACTTGAACAACTTGTCCTGCCCCGCGTAGTGCTTCCCGATGGCCTGC
>DATJYJ010000236.1:0-14619 GCA_035578025.1 Verrucomicrobiia bacterium | reverse complement strand
CTGATCGTGAACGACAGTGATATCCGCGTGGGCCGAAGGTATCTGGCGAGGATCATGGCGGAGTTTGGGATTCAGGGCTCAGGGAACAAGTCTCAGGGGAGCAAGCCGGTTGGCCTGGTAACGGCACCATACCGAGGACAGGCGCACGGAACACTGGGGTCAAGGCTGGAGGCGCTGGGCATCTCGACCGACTTCTTTCCCGGTGTGCTGGTTGCGCTGAAGATGGACGGAGAGATTCGGTTCGGGCTGGGGTCAACCCTCGCCGTGTCGAAGGCGGCGCTCGACGCGATTGGGGGATTCGCTCCGCTGGTTGATGCTCTGGCCGATGACTATGAGCTTGGGCGAAGGGTCGCGGAGGCCGGATACAAGGTCACACTCAGCCGGGAGATTGTGGACACATCAGTTCCGGCATACATGCTCGGAGGCTACTTCGCGCACCAACTTAGGTGGGCGCGGGCGATACGGGACTCCCGCCGCGCGGGTTACGTGGGTCTCATGTTCACCTATGGACTGCCTTGGGCGCTGCTGAATTGGGTGGCGTCGGGGTTCGCCATCGAAGGCCTGGCGCTGCTGAGTCTTGCGCTGCTGGCACGAGTGACTGTTGCCCTGGGGGTGGGGGTCGGAATCCTCGGCGACCGCCAGGTGCTCAGGGATCTGTGGCTGGTTCCGGTACGGGACCTGACAGCGATGGCGGTGTGGGTATGGAGCTTCGCAGGAAACACGGTGACGTGGCGTGGAGAGACCTTCCGGCTGGAAAAGGGAATGCTGAAGACACAGGATGACACGTAATCGGGAGCACGCGCCACACTGTGGCTTGACCGCAGTGCAGAAAATCGGCTGTACTGCCGGTCATGCGGACGGTTGTGAGTCTGGCGTGCGCGGTGATGCTGGCGGCAGGTGCCGCAACTGCACAAGAACCCACCGATGGGACCCAGCAAACCCCTCCGCTCAGATATGTCGAGAAAGAGATGTGGGCGCCGGCGCCAGGAGCGTTTCCCAACGGCCTCGATGTTCTCGAAGTGTATGCCGATCGGCCCGGGCAACATCCGCTGGTCGTTCTGACGCATGGCACATCGAACGATGAGCAGGAGCGGATGCATGTAACTCCGTGGTCGCAATTGGGACAGGCGCTGTGGTTCGCGCGGCGCGGGTATGTGGCGTTCGTAGTGGTTCGGAAAGGCTACGGCCGGTCGGGCGGCGAGCGGGACAGCAGCAAGGGCGGGTGCCGTGCACGCAACGGAAGCTTTGAGGAGGCGGGCGAAGCGAGCGCCGAGGACCTGAAGGCGGTGATTCGGTTTGCGCAGAAGCTGCCCGAGGTAGACGGCAGCACGGTAGTGAGCGCGGGCGTTTCGACCGGAGGATTCGCGCAGGCGGCACTCGTGGCCGATCCGCCGAAGGAGTTGAAGGCAGGTATCAGCTTCGCCGGTGGGCGGGGCGGCGACGGCCACGAGCACAACTGCGATGCGGATGGAGTGATCGCGGCCTATGCGGCGTTCGGCAAAGGAGCCCGGAAGCATGGGCAGGTGCCGATGCTTTGGATCTACTCGGAGAACGATCACTGGTTTCCTCCGCCAATGGCGCGAAAGTTCGAGGCGGCCTATGTGAAGGGTGGAGGCGTGGAACAATTCGTACAGGCTCCGCCGGACGGGGATGATGGGCATCATCTCTACCGGAACCCAGGCGCCTGGTCCGCCACGGTCGAGGCCTTTCTGCGGGAGCACAACCTGCTACCGCTGGGAGACGTAGTTCTGCCCGGGCCCGAGCCGCCAAAGGTGCCTGCCCCAGCCGGATTGACCGGGCCGGGGCAGGAGGCATGGCGCCGGTATCTGCTCGGCGGACCGTTCAAATCGTTTGCAACAAATGGGCAGGGACAGTGGGGCTTTGCGCAAGCTGCCTTCGACCAGAGTATCGCCGACAACGAGGCAATGGATCGATGCAAGCAGGCTGCGGCCGGCGCTGGTAGCTGTGCGATCACGTCTAGAACGCCGGAAGTGAAGTAGAGTCAGAGAACAACGAAAAAGGTGCTCGTCAGAACGAGGCGCCGCCCTGATTAGGCTGGTTGCTGAGAACCTCACGGCCTCCGATGAGGGCGATGACATAGGAGGGACCGGGCAGCGCAGGTGGAGTTGCAGCCGGGGTCCAGACCCAGACGCGAGTGTCGCTCGACCAGAGGGCGGCGAGTGCGGCGTTATCGAGGAAGATGGGTGGGGCGTCGGGCGCGTAGGACCAGGGGGCCAGGACGTCCGGGCGGCGGTTGAGGAGCTTCACCTGACGCTCAAGGTAGAAGGGCAGAGCCGAGGCGTCCTCGTAGGGGCCGTTGATGACGATCACATCACCGGCCTCGACTTCGGGCTTGATGGCCTGGGCAAGAATCGCCGATGACACTACCGGCGAAAAAGTATTCAAGGCGAGATGGCCAGCGATGAGGAAGGCCACCATCATTCCGGCTATAAAGCAGTTGGCGAGGCGAACCTTTCCTTTGAGGCGAAAAAGGAGGTTGCCGGAGACTCCGACGGCGATAGCGGCAGCCGCGATAAGCAGCGGTACGCGGAAGGCGCCCATGGAGGCGAGGGTGAGGTCGGTGATTGGTCCGAAGAAGAGATGGTGGTCGAGGTGAAGGTGAAGTAACGGAGCGATATCCGGCTCATGCCAGGCGGCCGACGGCGGCGCGGCGGGCGCTCGGACGGCGAGGAAGAGCAGGACGGCGAACTTGAGAATGCCTCCGATGAAAAGGATCCAGGCGATGATGACTCCGGCCCGGGAGGGGTGCTTTTCGTCGGCGGAGAGCCATCGAGCGGCAAGCAAGGCGATAGCGGGAAGCGCGGGCAGAACGTAGTACTCCTGGCGGCTGGAGAAGGTGTAAAGGGCGATGGAAAATCCGGCCCAGAGAACGCAGAGGAGTAAGGCCTGTCGATCGTGGTCGAGTGCCGTATCGCGGCTGAACAGGCGCGCGGTGACACGCGAGAGCGCGGTGAAGGCAAAGAGGAACCAGGGGGCAATCCAGATGAGGATGAAGGCCCAGAAGATGTAGACCGGTGGACGGGTAATGCTGCGCATTGGCGAGAGAAAAGACTGCGCAGGCGTGGCGCGGTACGCGAGTGTCATCCAGGGAATGAGGATGAGCAGAAAGAGCCCGATGCCGGCGGCGGGATACCAGCGGCTAAGATGCCGGAGATTGCGCGTGTAGAAGAGGAAGAGCACGACGATGCCGAAGGGGAGAACGACGCCCGCGAGTCCGATGGACAGGAAGCCCAGGGCGCAGGCGGCTCCGAAGGCGGCAGACGTAAGTAGCGTGGGATGGCGTAACCCGCGCCAGAAACAGTAAATAGCCAGCGTGAGCCACAGGGTAAGCAGCAACACGGGGTACACGAGGTGTCCGAAGAGGAAAACACCGCACGAAGTCATGAGGATGAGGGCGGCGTAAAATCCGGCGACCGGCGTGAGGAAGAGACGGCAGGCCAGGGTGAGGGTGACAGCGAAGAGCGCCAGGGCACAGAAGGCTATTGGAAGGCGAGCTGCGGCGTCCGATATGCCGAAGACGCGAAAGCTAAGCGCGGTGAGCCAGATGAGCAGCGGAGGCGTCTGGGGAGCACGGACCCCGTTGTAATGCGGAATCACCCAGTCACCAGTGGATACCACTTCGCGGGCGGCTTCGGCGTTGGCGGCGTCGGGGCCATCGAGCAGCGGCGGCTTAACCAGAGAGAACGAGGCGTAAAGAAGGATCCAGAGGCCGAGCAGCGGGAAGACGAATCGCTTGGCGGTGCGGAATGGGTTCACGGGAGAAGCTCCGGTCTCCGGCGTAGGCGGGGCATCTGGCGATTATAGAAAATGCGAAGAGCAGGGAGTAGGAACCAGGGCTGAGAATGGAAACCCTGCGGCGGTTATGGTGCAAAGATATAGTAAGGACAGCTCTTCCAGCACACCAATGTCTACTGTTCTACAGGCTCCGGCGACCACGCTGCTTTATAACGACTGGTACCCCGCGATGCGTAGCGAAGGGCTGCGCGGCAAGACGCTCGCAACAGCCATGCTGCTGGGGATTCCCCTGGTGCTGGGGCGAAAAGAGGATGGGCGCCTCTTTGCCATGCGCGATGCCTGTCCGCACCGTGGGATTCCGCTGTCGTGCGGGTGGTACGACGGGCGCGAGCTAACGTGCAAGTATCACGGTTGGGCGTTCGAACCGGTGAGCGGGCAGTGCATGGAGATTCCGTCGCTCACGCCGGCCGATACCCTTGATCCGAAGAAGATTTACGGGCAGGCATTTCCCTGCGAGGAGCGCGACGGATATGCGTGGGTGTATGTTCCGCAGCCTGGAACAGGGCGCGCGCGACGGGATGATCTGCCTGCGGTGCCGGAAACGCCGAAGTTTGGGCCGCGTTTCCGGTGGGCCCATCTGACCGCCGATCTACCGTGCAATGTCGACCACGGAATCATCGGCCTGATGGATCCGGCACACGGACCGTTCGTTCACCAGGCGTGGTGGTGGCGCAAGCGCGCCAGCATTCACGAGAAAGAAAAGCACTTCGAGCCCATTCCCGAGGGTTTTCGGATGTCTGCGCATCAGCCCTCGGGAAATAGCGCGCCCTATAAGCTGCTCGGCGTGTATGGCGAACCAATAACTACAACGATCGACTTTGTTCTGCCGAACCGCAGATACGAGACGATCCGCTGCGGGAATAAGTGGTTTGCAAGCCTGACAACTGTAACACCTACGGTTGCGAATGCGTGCCGCATCGACGTGTACGCAGCGTGGAATGTGTTTTACGCCGTGCCCTTTGTAACTCCTATTGCAAAGTTCTTCGGAAAGCGGTTCGTGCGGCAGGATCAGGAGACGATGATCCAGCAAGCCGAAGGCCTGAAGTACGATCCGTCGCTGATGCTGATCGATGATGCGGATCGTCCGGCGAAGTGGTACTTCGCGCTAAAACAGGCGAGGCTCGATTTGATGAGGACAGGTGAGCCGGCAAAGCATCCCATGGATGGTCCAGTGACGTTGCGGTGGCGCAGTTAGAGGCAGCGATTAGGGATTAGCAGATAGCACCTTACCGACACTGTGGAAGGATATGGCCATCCTCATCACGTTCGATGAGGGCGGCGGTTACTATGACTCTGGCTACGTGCAGGCGGTCGATTACTTCGGCGACGGCACGCGGATTCCCCTGATCGTGGTTTCTCCGTGGGTGAAGGCCGGTCACATTTCGCACGACTACTCCGATCACGTCTCGATCCTGAAGTTCATCGAGCGGAACTGGGGCCTGGAGACGGTGACCGAGCGCAGCCGCGACAACTTCCCCAACCCGGTTACGGATGCGGCGAATCCGTATGTTCCGGTAAATAGTCCTGCGCTCAGCGATCTGTTCGGCCTGTTCGATTTTCCGAACAACGAATAGCGATCTCAAGCAGTTACAAATGTAGGCCGGAGTCGAAAGACTCCGGCTTTTTTATTCGGAACACCCGATTTACTCCGCGTGGCGGATGGCTCGTTCCAGAGCGCCCGTAGCGTTTTCGACGATAGCCTTGCCGTGACCAACAGCGATTCGCTTGGGCTGCAGTTCGAGCAGGCGTCGCGCGCTGGCGACAGCGGTCGGCTTGTGCCACGTGGCCCAGTTGGGTAACGGGAATACTGGCGACGCATCACCACTGACGCGCAAGCCACCTATCGCTACCAGAGCATCACCGGCGATCAGTGTGCCCGAGCGGGTATCGAAGAAAGCGATGTGCCCCGGGGTGTGTCCAGGAGTTGCAATGACGCGAAGCGAGCCGTACATTTCGTCGTCGGTGAGCAACACGGAGGGGATGGTCTGAACTTTGGGAAATGTGCCGCGAATTTTCGCGTGTGGCTCTTTGGGCTCAGTATTGAAGTCGCGCAGAAGCAGACGGGATTCCCGGCTACCGACAGCAACCTCGATGCCAACCAGTTCATTGGCCAATCTGTCGACAGAGCCGACGTGGTCACCATGCACATGGGTGAGTGCGATGCGTCGGAGCCGGCGGTTGAGGGCGTTAGCGGCGTTGAGTATGGCGCCTGCAGAGCCGGGAATCATGGTGTCGATGAGCGTCAGGCCATCGTCCTCACGGATAAAGTAGCAATTCACGAGACCGAGGCGGGAAAGCTGAAAGATATCCGGGGCAATTTCAACTTGTTTCATGCGATGTGCATTGTTTCATCCCGGCGTCATGCGTGGGAAGCCGCAGCCTGTTCCGGTTCGGATGCGGGCTCTTCGATCACAAGCTCCTCGACGGAGATACCCATAAGCTGGCCGATCTCCTTGAATCTCTCTTCCCATGCGGCAGCGCGACGGGCTTCGGCTTCAGGACCGGTATCTCCGTTGGCGATCGGCACTGTGGTTGCGGCCTGCCGGGCGGCATCGTGCAAATGGCGATAGACGTCGTACCAGATGTTCTGGGCCTGCCAGAGATTGCGCTCGAACGGCAGTTCGGAGAGCGTACGCGCGACGAAGAGTGCGTATTCGAGGGCGGATGTCTGGTGTTCGCCGCGGGTCAGGACTTCGTGCTGAAGCTGGACCATAGCCTGCTTCATCTTGCGGTCGGCGATGTAGCTAAGAAGCGACTTCTCGAGTTCAACATTGTCCGACAGTGCAAGACCGAGGTAGATGCGGAGCTGGATCGCGTCGAGGGGCTCGGCCTCGAGCGCGCGGCGAAGGCCGGCGTTGATCGCAAACGTTGCGGCCATGGTGAGAGCGGCTGGGCGCTGCAGTCCTGTCTGGCTGAGGAAGTGGAGCAGCGAGGCCTGATCTTCGTAGATGGAGGCGAGGCTCGCTTCGACCCGCTGCAGGCGCGGCTTCAGGATCAGCTCCAGAATGCGCTGCTGCTCGTCGCGGAAGAGTGAACGGATAGAGTAAGTGGTTCCACCGAAGTAACGGTCGAAGCCACGGATCACCTCGGGGAAGTCAGCCTGGATGAAAGCGAGGCGGACCAGCCGCGCGAATTCTTCGTAAAGGCCTTCGTCCTCCGGCTTGTGGCGTTTCACCGCCGCGGAGATGTTCTGGTCGCCGAAATGGAGGACGGCGAAGACGACAGTCTCCTGTTCCTCAGTGATCTTGGAACAGATGTGCGCTTTGCCGATGGCCAGGCGCCCGCGGCCCGAAGTTTCAACACCGTATTCGAGACGGCGTACGGTGTAGCAGAAGAGGTCCGTCTTATCGGGATAGCTGGTGAAGACGGAGCTGATTGCGTAGTGTGCTCCAACTTGTTCGAGCCCGACCTCCATGCCCCTGACGTACTGCTCATAGACTTCAGCTCCGTCGCCCAATTTGGCGATGTTGCTGACAGCGGTGGCAAGGCGGCGCTCGAATTCGGCCTCGAGGCCCGCGGCCTGCTCGCCGAACAATGTCCGGGCCAACTGTAGCACGCGTGCTGCGTAAGCGATCACCTGTACGGTCTCGATGCCGGATATCTCATCGAAAAACCAGCCACAGCTCGTGTACATGAGCTGCGCGTGGCGCTCGAGTTCCATGAGCTCGATGGCCCGCGTGCTTTCGGCAGGATCGAGGTGATGTGACCCGTGAATAGCAAGAAAGGCGTCGATGTTTTCCGGGCTGCGGTCGAGGATGACGTCGATGAAGCTGTTACGGGCTTCGTCGACGTCTTTGAAGAGCCGCGAGCCAAGGTCGTGCACCATTGGAGCCACGGCATCCCGGAGCCAGTCAAGGCTTTCACGAAGTGGAGTCCGCCATTTCTGGTTCCAGCCTGGGCGACCGCTGCTGCACCCGCAATCGGAGCGCCAGCGCTCAACGCCGTGTGCGCAACTCCACGAGGTATCCTCGACAATCTGGGCTTCCCATGCCGGCGGAAACTTCTCCAGGAACTCCCCGTAGTTTGTGAGCTTGACCCCCTTCTGCTCTTCGATGAATTTCAGGCCCCAGGCGAGCGCCATCTCACCGTACTTGTGGTGATGGCCATAACTCTCGCCGTCGGTTGCAACGTGGACGATCTGGGCATGATCGCACTTGTCGGAAAAGCCGGCGAGCAGGCGGCGGGCGAAAGTTTCACCGTTGTTAAGCAGGCCTTCGAAGGCAATGGCGCGCGAGCGAGGTCCGTCGTAAAAGAAAACGCCGATGGAGCGGCCTTCGTTGAGACGAACAACGTAGGAACGCGTGGTGTCGACGGTGGCGTCCGGTGTTTCCTTCCATGCAGACTCGCCTGATGAGTCGGAGGCTGAGGCCCCATCGGGTGGCGACGCGGGTGCCGCGTTTTCGAGGGGGGCGCTTTCCTTACCACCGTGCTTTGCGTGGCGGCCTTTTCCGCTCTGTCTTGGCAACTTTGCTGGAGCAGGAAGCTTGCGAACGCGGGCGCACTGGTGTGGCGCGAGCACGACGAAGCGAATGCCATGTGCGGCGAGGATGTCGAGGGTCTCGAAGTCGACGGCGGTTTCGGAGAGCCACATGCCCTCGGGCTTGCGTCCGAAACGGGATTCGAAATCGGCGATGCCCCAGCGCACCTGCGTGAGCTTGTCGCGAGTGGAGGCGAGCGGCATGATGACGTGGTTGTAGACCTGCGCCATGGCCGAGCCGTGGCCGCCGAAGCGCTGCTGGCTGAGAGTGTCGGCGTCCAGGATCATCTGGTAAACGCGGTGGGCGTTGTCTTTGAGCCACGAGAGCAGCGTTGGGCCAAAGTTAAAGCTGATGCGGCCGTAGTTGTTAAGGATGCGGATGATCTTGCCTTGGCCGTTAAGGATGCGGGCGGCGCCGTTCGGGGCGTAGCACTCGGCGGTAATGCGCTCGTTCCAGTCGTGGTAAGGAGCGGCGGAGCCCTGCGTCTCAACGGCCTCAAGCCATGGGTTTTCGCGGGGAGGCTGATAAAAGTGGCCGTGAATACAGATGTACTTGGTGGGGGGACTAGACATTGCGAGCCGCTCTCTTTCGAGCATCAGCTAGCAGGATAGTCGATAAGGAGGTTGGATGCGGAGAGATGCGAGAGGCTGCGTTTGTCGTATGCTAGTCAGCGCTTTTCAAAAGAAGCCATGTCCGCATGGTCCAGCCATTACTGGTTCAGCGCTGTACGAGATAGCTGCGAGCAAAGTCAGCTCAAGACGACGGATTAGGCCACGTCAAATCGGGTGAAAGGCAATGCTCTTTCGAGCTTGTCTTTTCGCAGCCCCAATAGATATTCAAGTCCGCGTATCAGACCAGCCAGCGGTACTGCCCTCACTCATACCGCAGCGCCTCAATCGGATCCAGGGTTGCGGCCTTGTACGCCGGATAAATCCCAAAGACCAGGCCGATGGCGCAGGAAACAGTGAATCCGATGACGGCCCAGACGGGCGACATTGACGCGGGCAGCGCAGCGACGAGCGTCCGGATGAGCAGAGTGATGGCGCCGCCGACAAGAATGCCGACGATGCCTCCGATGGCGCAGAGAGTGATGGCCTCAGTGGTGAACTGGATGAGGATGTTCTGCTTGGTCGCGCCCATCGCCTTACGGACACCAATTTCGCGGGTGCGCTCGGTGACTGAGACGAGCATGATGTTCATAACACCGACTCCACCAACCATGAGACCGACGCTCGAGACCGCGACCATGAAAATGGCGAGGCCGCCGGTGAGCTGGTTCCAGAGACGGGTGAGAGTGTCGGGCGCAAAGATCTCGAAGTTGTCCTTCTGCCAGGCGGCGACCTTGCGTCGGCGGCGCAGCAGCTCGCGGATTTCGTCTTCCACCAGACTACGGTTGCGAGGGTCGTCGTACTTGACGCTGAGCCAGTAGTCCTTTTCCTCCGGATGCAGTTTTAGGAATGTATGAAGCGGGAAGGTGGCCTTGTTGTCCTCGGGATTGGTGCCGCCGCCGAAAATCTGCTTGCGCTTATCGAAGACGCCGATGACGGTGAAGAGGTCTCCCTCGATATTGACCTCTTTGCCGATGGCGCTTTCATTCCCAAACAGCTTCTCGGCGGTGTCGTATCCGAGAATGACGACGTTGGCGCGGCGCTGGTCTTCGTCTTCAGTGAACAGGCGGCCCTGCGTGAGATTGAGATCGTATATGTCGCGGACGGCGATGGTGTTGCCCTCTTCCAATGTGCCCTGCGCCTTTTTGTTGCCGTATTTCACGCCGATAATGCCGACCTGGAAGATCTTGTTGACATGGCGGAGCGAGGCGTCGGCGGCGACGACGTGAGGCAAAGAGCGCATCGCGACCGCGTCTTCGAGCGTCATCCGCTTGCGGGCGAGCATCTCGGTGGTGGGACGGACGCCGATTACCGGCATGTGGAAGACCCAGAGGACATTCGAGCCGATGGAGTTGACCCAGTCCTGGATGTTGGCGTTGAGGCCGCCGATGATCGAGGAGATGGTGATGACGGTGGTGACACCGATGACGATGCCGAGGATGGTGAGCCCGGAGCGCAGTTTGTTGACGCGCACGGTCTCCAGGGCCATTCGGATGGATTCGCCGGAGCTGCCGAATTTCATCTCTGTCTCCTCCTCTAGAGTTCAGACCGCAGGGCGACGATAGGGTCGAGCCTGGCTGCCTGCCGGGCCGGATACACGCCGAAGAATATGCCGATGCCGGCCGACACAAAGATAGCTACCAGCACCGACCAGATGGCCACGTCGGAGGGGAATCCGATGATCAGAGTGACGAGCTTGGCGGCTCCCGCGCCGGCAAGGATGCCGATGATGCCGCCGACCAGTGACATGGAGCCGGCCTCGATGAGGAATTGCAGCAGGATGTCCTGGTAGCGTGCGCCGAGAGCCTTGCGGACGCCGATCTCGCGGGTGCGCTCGGTGACGGAGACCAGCATGATGTTCATGATGACGATGCCCCCGACGACCAGCGATATGCAGGCGATCCCGATGACGACGAAGAGAAAAGTCTGGCTGATACTCTTCCAAAGGCCGACGAAGGTCTCGTTGGTGGAGAGCTCGAAGCTGTCCTCTGCGCCCGGCGCGTCGTGGCGGCGCGAGCGGAGCAGACTGCGGGCCTCGTCGGCAGCGTGATCGAGCACGGGTCCGACGGCCCCGGCCTTAACGTAGATGGTGACGGTGTCGTTGGTTCCGTAGGTGTGCTGGTAGGCGGTGATGGGGACGGCAACGTAGTTGTCCTGGCTTACGCCCAGGGTGGAACCCTGACGCTCACCGACGCCGATGACGGTATAGGGGACGCCGTCGACGCGGACCTCCTGCCCGATGGGATCGACATTGGGCAGCAGCTTGTCGACGATGTCGTAGCCGACGATGGCGACGCGGGCGGCGTACTGCTCGTCGGCGGGAACGAAGCTGCGGCCGATCACCACATTGGAGTTGGTGATGGCCGGCATATTCCAGGTCCAGCCGCGGATATCGGTGTTGTCGCTGGAGTGATTGGTCGCGGAAACTTTGCCGCTGGTGTTGAGAAGCGCGCCTACCTGCTGGCAGGTTTTGCAGTTGTCGCGGATGGCGTAATAGTCTTCGATCTTGACGTTCTTACGCTTCTGGAACTTCTGCCACTGCTCGTAGTTGAAGATGACGGGCGACTGCTTGGACAGGGTGAAGACGTCGGCTCCGTATCCGTAAACCTTGGTGGCGACGTAGCGGTTCACGCCGTTGGTCAGAGTGATGACGGCAATGACCGAGGACACCCCGATGACCACGCCAATGAGCGTGAGGATGGAGCGTAGCTTGTTTGCCCAGAGGGACTGGAGCGCGATCTTGAACGCCTCTTTGAGTTCCATAGCGATCCCCGGGGGCAGGTTTCACAAGTTTAGCAGCGGAAACAGCTGCCGATTGCTGATTTGTGACCAGCGGACACTGTCGCGCACAGTCCCGCCTGAACCCTCGTTGCTAAATGATACGCAGGCTGGGCGGGTTTGGTTCCGCAGGCCAAAGGACGGG
Organism: Verrucomicrobiia bacterium; assembly: GCA_035578025.1. Classification (GTDB taxonomy): domain Bacteria; phylum Acidobacteriota; class Terriglobia; order Bryobacterales; family Bryobacteraceae; genus Solibacter. The sequence goes on along the minus strand of DATJYJ010000236.1, from coordinate 2,794 downwards.
GCAAGGCTCGGCAGAACTTTCCTTCCGGTGGGTGCGTAGAATGCACTGACGGGGCAGGTTCAGGGGAGGCGTCATCACTATGGCAGGCGCAGTGTTCCTTCTTCTTGCGATGCTGTTCGGGAATTTGATTCCGCCACCGCAGCCGACGGCATCGGCAAACGGTCCGGCGAACGAAGGTCCCACCTACGACAAGGACAAGTTGATCACCCCGAAAAATTATCGGGAATGGATCTATCTCTCGAGCGGCCTCGACATGAGCTACACCACGCGGGACAAGGCTCCGGACCACTCCATGTTCGACAATGTCTTCGTCAATCCGGAGGCATACAAGGTCTTCAGGGAGACAGGCAAGTGGCCCGATAAGACCATGTTCGTGCTCGAAGTGCGTGGCGCGGAAAGCGCCGGATCCATCAATAAAGCCGGGCATTTTCAGAGCACAGATGTAATGGGCGCCGAGGTGCACCTGAAGGATGCATCGCACGGTGGATGGGCCTTCTACGATCTGGATGGAGATCGCGGCAATCTTATCGCCAAGACGGCCAACTGCTACTCGTGCCACGAGCAGCACGCGGCCGTGGATACGACCTTCGTGCAGTTCTATCCCACCCTTATCGGCATTGCCAAAGCCAAGGGAACGCTCAGCCCGGCCTACCAGGGCGAAAACAGCGGCAAATAGTCACGGCGATCAGGGGTTCCAGTTCGGCCCGATGAGTGCTCGCAGTCCCTCGGCTGTGGCCCATGGAGCTTTACCCGCGTAGCGCCGGACCCAGTCTTCTCCCGCTCCGATCTTCACGCGGTCGGGGGTCCATTCGGGCGAGAGTGCATTGGCCATGAGCGCGTACGCCGCACCATCGCGCAGGCGCAGAGCTTTCCAACAATTTCCGGGGACGGCGACGACCGGTCGTTGTCCGTGGGCGAAGTCTAGACCGAGGGTCTGCTGTTCGACACGTCCATCCGGATGAAAGATGAAGTAGTCGACCGGGCCTCCCTCGATGAGGATGTGCGTATCGTCCGAGGCGAGCCAGTGGAGATAGTTGATGGGCTTGTCGCGGGTGAGCATGTAGTAGTTCTGGCTCTGATCGGCGAGCTTGTGGCCGTGGTCGGTGAGGGTCTGGGCAGAGAATCCGATAATGCCGAGATAGCCGGATTCTTTGGCCAGCGGCTTGAGATTGAGGTCGTGGATAATCTGCTGAGCGCGAGCGTCAGGGTCCACCGGAGCGGCGGAGATTCTCTTCGGGGCCAGGATCTTGAAGACGACAGCAGCGAGAAGAATAAGTGGAAGGAAGACGAGGGTCAGGCGCTTCATGCGGGCAAGGGTACGGCATTTTCAGAAAAATTTGGTATCCCGTTAGCAAGCACTTTGCAAATCGGGCCTACCCCGACTAAATCTACTTAGCTGTGGCGCTAGCTCCGGGCAGCGTGTACTCGCCTTCAACTTGATAGTTCGCTTCACCGTTGGGGACACCCGCGCTCTTATAGGTGCCTTTGCCCTTTACCCCTTTGAGCTTGCCGGTACCGCCTGTGAAGGACCACGTACCATCACCGGTGAGGGCTTTTCCCCCGTCCGTCGTAGTGCCCGTTCCTTGGTTACGGCCGTAGAGCTTATCGCCGTTTTCCATCGTGATCACGAAGTAGCCTCGACCCTGAAACTTCGCGCCGTCCACATCAGTGAAGCTAGCGCCACTGTGCGTTGTCGATTTCAGCCCGGCTATCTCAAGCGGCGCGGTCCAGCTACAGGTGCCCTTTTCCATGATCAACACGTGGCCGGGATGGTCGCCGACCTCGACGGTGTAATCAGCGCTCGCCGGAACATCGCCGCATTTGAGGGTGCCGGAAACCGGAGTTTGGGCCGGCGCCGATCCGGCGGAGGCCACCAACAGAACAGTCAGGCCCAGTGATTTGTATTTCATCGTTCTTCCTCTCCGGGGGGGCCGTGTAACAGCGCGAGATTCTAGCACCCGGCATAGAAGAAAATTAAGGCGACAAATGGATTACTCCTCCCCTACAGGGCAGGCCACCTGCGAGACACAGACTGGTTCTAGCTACAATCGCTTTGGAATGCCTACCACCGTTCGCTCCTTCGCGAAGATCAACCTCGGCCTGGCCATCGGGCCGCCGAGAGCGGACGGTTTTCATTCGCTGACGACGCTCTACCAGACAATCGCAGCGCACGACCTGGTGACGGTCGAAGCGCGTCCGGCTGCGGCGACGTCCATTACGTTGGCCAGCAACGACGAACGGGTGCCACGGGACGAGCGGAATACTGCATTCAAGTCAGTGAAGCTGGCGCTGGACGCAACAGGGGTCATGGCCGACGTCTCCATCTATATAGATAAGCGCCTGCCGGTTCAGGGCGGTTTGGGGGCAGGATCGGCGAACGCCGTTGCGGCGCTGATTGGCCTCGAGCATGAGTTGGGGGAACACGGTCTGGCCCGGTTGGACAGAGCGGAGAGGCTCCGGATTGCGGCCGCGGTCGGCTCGGATGTGCCGCTGTTCCTGATTGGCGGCGCCGTACTCGGTGCCGGGCGCGGCGAAGAGGTGTATCCGATGCCGGATCTGCCAGTTACGCCGTGCGTAGTGGCTCTGCCGGAGATCGGAGTGTCGACACCGGAGGCCTTTCGCGACTGGGATATGCGGCACGGTTTTTCATCGAGCGGCGCATTGACCGGGGCGGCTGGCTCCGATAGACTTAATGAGTTGAGTCGGGCTCTCGCTGCGTCACTTTGCGAACCACACTCCTCCGGTGTCTTCCTTGAAGACCTGGCCTCGAAGACGGTATTGCCGGCAAAAGCCG
>DATJYJ010000235.1:0-3221 GCA_035578025.1 Verrucomicrobiia bacterium | reverse complement strand
GGTGGCTAAAACCGCTGGCGAAGCTTTCGCCACCGCTCCCTTACGGTCGCGGCTCTGAATGCTCTACACGGCTTCCAGCGCTTCGGTGGGTTCCCTGCTCTCCGCCCGCTCCGCGATCAGGTTTTTCCCATACTCGAACCCTTTGTCGAACGCCGCCAGGTTCAGCTTCTGCATGGCCGGCGGAACCGAATCGGCCACGGCTTTGCGCAGCGCATCCGCATCGACCAGGTTGGTCACCGCGCCGAAGAACCCGACCATCACGATGTTCAGCACCACCTTGCGGCCCAATTCCTCGGCGAGTCGTGTGGCGGGAACACCGTAGGCGCGGACGCCGGCGGGCATTCCATTTACGCGCACCAGGTCCTGCTCGGTGATCAGGATCCCGCCCGGTTTGAGCTGCGGCGAAAAGCGCGTGTACGCCTCCTGGCTCATCACCACCAGGATGTCGGGCTGCGTCACGTAGGGATAAAGGATCGGCTCGCTCGAAAGAATCACCTGGGCGCTCGACGAGCCGCCGCGGGCCTCCGGTCCGAAACTCTGGGTCATGGTGGCATAGCCGCCCTGGAAGATCGCAGTGGCCTTGCCGATGACCGAAGCAGCCAGAATCACGCCCTGGCCGCCGAATCCGGCGATTCTGATTTCCGTTAGCCGTTGCATACCGATCCTCCTTCGCCCTCGCAGCACCCGCCATCTTCGGACACGCAGTGCGGCTCGGCGTAGCGGTCGCCCAACGATTCCGACATCTGCGCCTTCAGCAGCTCCAGATAGTCGGGGCGGTCGCGGTCCACGAACTTGCCGACAACGATCTCGCCGGCCTTGCTGATGGCGCATTCGCTGGTCGGCGCGCCGTTGCGAATCTTGCTCACCTGCTTGTAGAACTTCATGGCGTCCAGGCCGTCGCCCATCTTGTTGCGGCGCTGATAGAGCGTCGGGCACGGCGAGAGGACCTCGATAAAGCAGAAGCCCTTCTTGTTCAGGACTTCGTTCATCGACCGCGCCAGCTGCTTCACGTGATAAGTGGTCCAGCGCGCGACATACGATGCCCCGGCGGCTTCCGCAAGCGCCACCAGGTTAAATGACGGCTCGAAGACGCCGTATGGCGCCGTGGCGCTGATCACCTGGCCGGGCGTCGTCGGCGCGGTCTGGCCGCCCGTCATCGCGTAGGTCAGGTTGTTGACACAGATCACCTTCAAATCCATGTTGCGCCGGGCGGCGTGGATGAAGTGGTTGCCGCCGATGGCGAACAAGTCGCCGTCGCCGGAGTACACCACCACCGAGAGCTCGGGATTGGCGAGCTTGAGGCCGGTGGCGAACGGGATCGCGCGGCCGTGAGTGGTGTGGAAGCTGTCGAGCGCGGCGTAGCCCGCCACCCGGCCGGTGCAGCCGATGCCGCTCACCACGGCGACTTTGTCGAGGTTCAGCTTCGAGGCTTCCAGCGCGCGGGCGAAGCAGTTGACCGTGGTGCCGATGCCGCATCCAGGACACCAGATGTGCGGCATACGGTCCATACGCAGCAGTTTCTCGACCGGGTTCTGGACTTGGGGGTCGGCGGCCGGGGATCGGGGGTCGGGGGGCGCGGTGCGCTCTGGTGCGAGGGTGGAACTGTTCATCGGGCTGCCTCCACAATGGCTTTGAGAATCACTTCCGGCTGATGGACGGTTCCGCCGGCGTGCGGTACGGAGATCACTTTGGCTTTGCCCCCGGCGGAGCGTTCCACCTCGCGGACCATCTGGCCGAGGTTCAGTTCCGGCACCACGAAGGCCTTCACGCGGCCGGCAAGGTCGCGAATGTGCCGTTCGGGGAAGGGCCAGGCGGAAATGATGCGAAACTTGCCGGCTTTGACGCCCTGCTCGCGCGCCAGTTGGATGGCCCGCTGCGCCACTCGCGAGGTGATGCCGTAGCTGAGCACAACCACCTCGGCATCGTCGAGATTCTCAGCCTCGAAAATCGCACGGCCGTTGGTGAAGGGCTCGAGTTTGTCGACGAGCCGGTTCACCAGGCGGTCCTGCGTGTCCACGGTCATGCTGGGATAGCCGCGCTCATCGTGGGTGAGGCCGGTGACATGGAAGCGGTAGCCGTCGCCGGCCTTCACCATCTCGGGGACCAGGGTCTCGTCGGTGGAGAAAGGCCGGAACTCGGCGGGGGGCTTCCTGGTAAAGTTACGCGGCCGGATTTCGATCTTTCCTGCCTCGGGGATCACGACCTTTTCCGTCATGTGGCCGACGCATTCATCGAGCATCATCATGACAGGCACGCGAAACTCTTCGGCCAGGTTGAACGCGGTGACGGTGAGGTCGAAACATTCCTGCGGCGAGTTGGGGCAGAGGGCGATGATGCCGTAGTCGCCGTGCGAGCCCCACTTGGCCTGCATCATGTCGGCCTGCGCAGGCAGGGTGGGAAGTCCGGTGGAGGGGCCGCCGCGCTGCACGTTGACGAACACGCAGGGTGTTTCGGTGATGGCGGCATAGCCGATGTGCTCCATCATGAGGGAGAAGCCGGGGCCGGAGGTGACGGTGAACGCCTTGGCGCCGCCCCATACGGCGCCTGCAATGGCGATGGAGGCGGCCAGTTCGTCCTCCATTTGAATGAAGATGCCGCCGACGGTGGGAATACGCCAGGCGAAGCGCTCAACTACCTCGGTAGAAGGGGTGATTGGATATCCTGCGGCAAATCGCGCACCGGCTGCGAGGGTTCCCTCACAGCAGGCGTGGTCACCGTCGAGAAAATGGACGCCGGTGAGAACACCTTTGGGGTCAGCGTGCATTGCGGGCTCCGAAGATGGCGAAGTCGGGACAGTACATTCCGCACAAGTCGCAGCCCGAGCATTTGTCTGCAGCGACTACGTGGGGCGGATGGTAACCCTTAGAATTGAAAGCGGATGAGAGCGCCAGAACGTGCGTGGGACAGAACTCGACACAGAACCCGCATCCTTTGCAGCGTTCGGCGGTGATGGCAACGAATCCTTTGGCCAATTGCGTCCTCCTTGGCGGGGGCCGATGGGGGAGGAGCACGCCAAGGGCCACTTGGAATATTAAGATCTTTTTAGTCTGTATTGTTTCGGGAGTATCTAGCGCACGAGCTCATACCACGGAGAGTCCGCGTTCAGACGCATGCGGTCACGGCCTTCGACTGCCGGGAGCCGCCTGCCGGAGCCATCTAACGGGTAAGCGGTCACGCCGCGGAACTCGAGCACGCAATCCACTGATTGCATGAGGACCGTG
>DATJYJ010000234.1:0-5386 GCA_035578025.1 Verrucomicrobiia bacterium | reverse complement strand
TGGTGGTTGAGAAGCGGGAATCTCCGGCGTTTGGCGGACAGGTCTTCGGCAAAGCCGGCGCCTTCGAATTGCTCAGCGGTCGCTTTTACGGCGAGATCGACCCGAAGGACCCGCACAACAGCATCATCAACGACATCCAATTCGCTCCCCGGAACGCCCGCGGCATGGTGGAATACAGCGCCACGTTCAGCCTCGCCAAGCCGATCGATATGTCCAAATCGAACGGGGTCCTGTACTACACCGTTCCGAACCGCGGCCGCGGCGCGCCCGTGGGCTCCAACGATGGCCGCGTGAATCTGCTGAGCGGATGGCAGGGCGATCTGCCGCGGCCCGAGGGCGCGCAATCCATCGTGGTACCTGTGGCCCGCAAATCCGATGGCTCGCCCCTGACCGGACCGGTGCTCGAGCGCCTGATCGATCTGCCGCGAAACGCGACCACCGTCGATCTCCGCCCTACGCCGTACGTGGGGCTCACGTATCAGCGTCCTCTGACGCTCGACACCACCAAAGCCCAACTGCTGCGGCGGACCTCGCCCGAGGCGCCGTCCAAGCCTGTTCCCGCCGCCGACTGGGCCTTTGCGGATTGCACCACGACGCCCTTCCCCGGAGTGCCCGATCCGGCGAAGCTGTGCGTGAAAGGCGGCTTCGATTCCGCCTCGGAGTACGTCGTCATCTACACGGCCAAGGATCCGCTGGTCCTCGGTATGGGGTATGCGGCCACGCGCGATTTACAGTCGTTCCTGCGCTACGGCGAACGCGATGACGCCGGGACGCTCAATCCGCTCGCCGGAAAAATCAAGTGGATTATCAGCCGTGGCGATTCGCAATCCGGCAACTTCATCCGCAGCTACATCCATCTGGGCTTCAACCAGGACGAAGCGGGCCGCATCGTGTGGGACGGCGCCAATCCGCACATCGCCGCCCGCCAGCTCGCGCTCAACTTCCGCTTTGCCATCGGCGGCGGCTACGCCGGCCCGTATCAGCCCGGCAGCGAAGGTGTGTTGTGGTGGGGCGATTACGCCGACACGGCGCGCAAACGTCCCTCCGCCGGGCTCCTGGACCGCTGCACTGCCACCAGGACGTGTCCGAAGATCTTCGACACCTTCGGCGCCCTGGAATTCTGGTTCCTGCGCGAATCGCCGGACCTGGTGGGTACCGACGCCAAGGCCGATATTCCGCTGCCGCCGAACGTCCGCCGCTACTTTTTCCCGGGCACCACGCACGGGGGCGGACGCGGAGGATTCAACGCCGCTGGGGCCGCCCCGCCGGGCGGCTGCGTGCTTCCCGCGAACCCGAATCCCGAGAGCGACACGATGAAGGCACTCACGGTCGCGCTCATCGACTGGGTGACCAAGGGCACCGAGCCGCCTCCCAGCCGCTATCCGCGCCTGGCCGAGCACCAGCTCGTGGCAGCGAACAAAGCGGCGATGGGCTTCCCGGATATCCCGGGCATGCCCTCGCCGGATGGCTTGCTGAATCCAGTCTTCGACTACGATTTTGGCCCGGACTTCAACTACGTCGATCAATCGGGCTTGATCACCCGCCAGCCACCTGTGGTGAAGCAGGTGCTTCCCACGCTGGTGCCCAAGGTGGATGCCGATGGCAACGATGTCGGAGGTGTTCCGTCCGTTCTGCGCCAGGCGCCGCTCGGAACCTACACAGGTTGGAACGTCATCGGCGCCGGATTCGATAAGGGCAAAATCTGCCTGCTGAACGGCAGCTTCATCCCGTTCGCCAAGACGAAAGCCGAGCGAACCGCATCGGGTGACCCGCGCCGATCGCTGGAGGAGCGCTACAGCAGCCACGCCGCGTATGTTGGCGCCGTGAAAGCGGCGGCCGAGGAAGCCGTCGCGGAGCGCTTCCTGCTGCGGGAGGATGCCGACCGCCTGGTTGCCGAGGCTGCGGCTAGCGACGTGCTGGTGGAGAAGAAATAAGAACCAGGGCCCGGCGGTTCGGCGGCAAGCCCGGGATACCCTTCGGCTGATATGCTGGATGCCACCCGGGAGGGCACATGAAACACTGGGTGTCGCTGGTTCTTTGCGGAGCCGCCGCCGGGCAGCAGGTGGCGCATCAGCACGCCGCCGCGGCGCCGGTCTCTTTGCAGCCGCTGGCGCAACAGGTCCGGCAACTCGAGGAGGCCCTGAACTACCTCGGTCAACCGTTCGCGCCGGCGGACGTGCGGCGCATCCACGAGGCCGTGGCCAATCCGGATGAATCGGCCGCGGTGCAGGCGCTCGAGGCCGTGCTCGACGAGCACGTACTCCTCAATGTGGACATCAACCCGGAGAGCCGCGTGAAGGTCGAGGAGGGGACGGCGAAACCCGAGCTGGTAGAAGCCGGGACCCGGTTGTTCCTCGTCAAGATCGTCAACAACGCGCACGTGCGCGCGCCGCTCGCCGTTGCGAGCGCCAACAGCGGCGACGTGTTCGTTCGGTCGAACGGAAACCCCGCGCCGGCGATCCAGCTCGCGCCGCAGGACGCGAAAGAGCGCTGGGCGAACATCACACTCTACCAGCGGCCTCCCATGCGGGCGCGGCTGTCAGGCCTGGCGCTCGAGTACGCAATCCTCGAGGTCTATAGCCGCGACGCCGGACAACGGTCGGCCAAAATCAGCTTCAATGTCGGCCAGGGCTCGCAAGACATCGGATTCCGCAACGATGTGACCGTCGTCTTTGACGCCGTTCCGGCGCGGCGCATCACGCTGCGCGTCAAGGACGAGAAAGGACGGCCCGGCATCGCCTCCTTCATCATCAAGGACCGGCTGGAGCGCATCTACCCGCTGCCTTCCAAACGGCTGGCGCCCGACTTTTTCTTCCAGCCGCAGATCTATCGCGCCGACGGCGAATCGGTGCAGCTTCCCCAGAACTATTACACATTCGAGTACACCGGCGGACCGGAGTACGTGAGCCACACGCGTGAGCTCGCCGCCGATACCAACGAGCTATCCTTCCAGCTCGAGCGTTGGATCGATCCCGCGGACCTCGGATGGTATTCCGGCGACCACCATGTGCACGCCGCCGGCTGCTCCCACTACATGAACCCGACCGAAGGCGTCCAGCCGGAAGACATGATGCGGCAGATCCTTGGCGAACACCTGAACATTGGCAGTGTCCTCACATGGGGGCCGGATTACTATTACCAGAAGCAGTTCTTCTCCGGCAAAGATCACCCGCTCTCCAAGCCCGACCGGCTGATGCACTATGACCTGGAGGTTTCCGGCTTTCCGTCGAGCCACTCGGGGCATATCGTCCTGCTCAATCTGAAGGACCAGGATTTTCCTGGGACCAAGAAACTCGATGACTGGCCGACGTGGGATCTGCCGATCTTCCGCTGGGCGAAATCGCAGGGCGCGGTGGTGGGCTTCGCGCATTCCGGATGGGGGCTGGAGGTCTCGGGCAAGGAGCTGCCGTCATACCAGATGCCGGCCTTCGACGGCATCGGCGCGAATGAGTATATCGTGGACGTAACCCACCCGAACGCGGTCGACTTCATCTCCGCCGTGGACACGCCGTACGTGTGGGAGCTGAACATCTGGTATCACACCCTGAACGTCGGCTTCCGCACCAGGATCGCCGGCGAAACCGACTTTCCATGCATATACGATGGCAGGGTCGGGTTGGGGCGCACCTACGCGAAGATCGACGGTGGGCTGAGTTACGAAGGTTGGCTGCGCAGTCTGCAGGCGGGCCGCAGTTACGTCTCCGACGGCAAGACTCACCTGATGGACTTCAAAGTCGATGGAACTCCCGCGGGCGGGGCGGCCGCGGGGGGCGAAGTGCGCATGAACGCGCCGCGCAGCGTGACCGTGACCGTCACCGCGGCGGCGTACCTGCCGGTGAAGCCGAACGAAGCCATTCGCGGCCGGCCGTTGGACGAGAAGCCCTATTGGGATGTGGAACGGGCGCGCATCGGCGACACGCGCGATGTGCCGGTGGAGATCGTGGTCAACGGGTCGGTTGCCGGACGGCAGACGATCACCGGCGATGGCAGACTCCATGAGTTGAAGTTCGAAGTGCCCGTGAAGCAAAGCAGTTGGATCGCGGCCCGGGTGCTGCCCGCCGCTCACACGAATCCGGTGTTCGCCATCGTGGGTGGCAAGCCGGTGCGGGCCTCGCGCGCCAGCGCCGAGTGGTGCCTGAACGCCGTGAATCAGTGTTGGACGCAGAAGGCTCCGCGCATACGGCCGAGCGAGTCGGGCGAAGCGAAACAGGCATACGATCACGCGCGCGAGGTGTACCGCCGGCTGATCAACGAGACCGCGGAGAATCGCTGAGCGATGCAGATGTCAAGCTGGCGGCCTCCCGATGAGCAGCGGGTAGCGTGAGATCGCTGGGTGAAGAGCGCCGCAGGGAGCGCAGCCACGATGACCATGGTACGATTTGCCGGAAGGAGGTTTGACCATGGTGATCGTACGGAACAGTTTCATCGCCAAGCCAGGACAGGCAGGCAGGCTGGCGGCTCAACTGAAGGAAATGGCAAACGCGGGCGATCTCCGGAATGTCCGCGTGATGACGGACCTCACTGGAGATTTTAATCATGTGGTCATGGAGCACGAGGTCGAATCCGCATCGGAGTTCGAAGCGCTGATGACGAGGTACTCCTCGGACCCGCAGGCCCGCGAAAAGGCGAAGGGGTACACCGACCTGTGGACCACGGGCCGGCGGGAGTTGTTCCGAGTGGTCTGAACCAACCTTCGTGGGGCTAGGAAGCTTTGGGGGGCGTAGGCGGCTTCGGATAGCGGAGGCCCAAGCATTCTGATGCAGATTGCATACCTGACCGTTACGATTGTCCTCGCGGCGATGGCGGCATTCTCCGGACTGGGCAAACTGCGCCGCGATCCGAAGATCGTTCACGTAGTCCACGAAGTGGTCGGCATACCGTTGCAGTATTTTCCGCATCTGGCGGCTTGCGAAATTGCGGGGGCGGTGGGCCTGGTTGCCGGTAATTGGTGGCCGATCGTGGGGTTGGCCGCGGGCATCGGACTGATCGTCTATTTTGCAGGGGCGATTGTGTCGCACGTGCGTGTGGGCGATCTGAACGGGATTGGGCCTGCTGCTTTCCTGCTGATGATCTCGGTTGCGGCAGTCGTACTGCGAGCCCTGTCGTATCGGACGGGCGCCGCTTATTAGGAGGCTGCTGGAAGCGGGGAGGACTCGAGCCGCCGGAACCGAGGAATTTGTGGAAGAATTGATCTGCGGCCAGTGGCGGAAGAAGCGGCTGAGCCGCCAGGAGGTACTGGGATGCGGCGAGTGTTATTCGGGGGCATGGCGGCTATGGCCACCCTGCTGCTGTGGACACAGGTGCCGGCGGCTGCCCAAACGCAGAAGGCGGCCAAGCCATATGGCCCCAAGCGGCTTGCGGACGGCCACCCCGACCTGCAAGGCAC
>DATJYJ010000233.1:0-23418 GCA_035578025.1 Verrucomicrobiia bacterium | reverse complement strand
TCCGACATTTCCTTGTAGAAATCGTTGCCTTCGCGGGTGCGCTCGCCCACGCCGGCGAAGACCGACACGCCACCGTGGAGCTTGGCGATGTTATTGATGAGCTCCATGATGACGACGGTTTTGCCCACGCCGGCGCCGCCGAAGGCTCCGACCTTGCCGCCTTTGAGAAAGGGACAGATGAGGTCGATGACCTTGATGCCGGTGGCGAGCACCTGCGGCGACGTGGTTTGGTCCACGAGTTTGGGGGCCGCGCGGTGGATCGGGTAGTATTTGTCCGCCTTCACCGGGCCGCGGTCGTCCACCGGATTGCCGCACACGTCGAAGACGCGGCCCATGACGCCCTCGCCGACGGGCATGGAGATGGGAGCGCCGGTATCGACCACTTCGTAACCGCGCTTGAGACCCTCGGTGCCGGACATGGAGACGGTGCGCACCCAACGATCGCCGAGGTGCTGCTGCACCTCGAGGGTCAATTTGAACGGCTGGTCCTGGACCTTGAAATCCACTGTCAAGGCGTGATAGATGCCGGGCAGCTTGTCGGGAAACGCGACGTCCACCACCGGACCCACGACCTGAACGATTTTGCCTTTATTCATATCTCATTCCACCTGTCAATCGTTGCCGAGCTGGCCGCCCGCAATCTCCAGCAGCTCCCTCGTGATGTTGCCCTGGCGCAGCTTGTTGTATTCCAGCGTGAGGCTCCGGATGAGCTCGGTGGCGCTGTCGGTGGCGCCGGTCATGGCCACCATGCGGGCGCTCTGCTCGCTGGCCTTGGCTTCCAGCAGAGCCCGGAAAATAAAAATGTTGATGTAATGCCCGAGCAGGAAGGAAAGCAGCGTCTCCGGGTCGGGCTCGAAGAGCATTTCCGTGCCGGAACCCAATCCGGCTTCCGACTCCGCGCCGGGGATCCGCAGGCTCTTGATCTCGCCGATCGGCAGAAACTCGACCGCGCCGGCCTGCTGGCTCATGGTGTTGATGAACCGCGTGGCGATGACCTTGACTTCGTCCACCTCGCCTTTGAGAAACATATCGCGGCCAAAACCGGCGATGGGACGGGCTTCGGCGAAACGGGGGGAATCGGTGCAGGTGAACTCGGCAGCCAGATGCCGCTTGGTGCGCGCCAGAAACTGAGCTGCCCGCTTTCCTACGGCCACCCAGACCGTGGTCGCCGGGTCGAATTGCGCCGCCACGCGAAACAGGTTGGCGTTGAGCGATCCGCACAGCCCCTTATCGGTGCCGACCAGAATCACGCCGGTCTTGCGGATGGGCCGCACCTCCATCAAAGGATGGGTGAAATCGTGGGCGTGCGTGGTCGCGGTGCGCTGGATGCGGTACATCAGTTGCGCGAAGGGCCGCGTCATCAGCGTGGTCTGCTGCGCCTTGCGCATCTTGGACGCCGCCACCATCTGCATGGCGCGCGTGATCTGCGAGGTGCTGCCGATCGACTTGATGCGCCGCCGGATCTCACGAAGGCTGGCCATGGCTCACTTCCAGGTCTGGGCGAATTCGTCGGAGGCCGCCTTCAAATCGGCTTTCAACGAGTCGCTGATGGCCTTTTCCTTTCCAATTCTGGCGAGCAGATCGGACTTGCGCGTGGTCAGGAAATCGGTCAGCTTGTTCTGAAACTCCTTGACCCTCTCGACGGGCGCCTTGTCCACGTACCCGTTTTGCACGGCCCAGAGCACGGCCACCTGGACCTCGACCGGGATGGGGTTGTACTGCGGCTGCTTGAAGATCTCCATGATGCGCTTGCCGCGGTCGATCTGCGCCTGGGTTTTGGCGTCGAGATCGCTCCCGAACTGCGCGAAAGCGGCCAGTTCGCGGAACTGGGCGAGGTCGCCCTTGAGCTGTCCGGCAACCTGCTTCATCGCCTTGAGCTGCGCCGCCGAACCCACGCGGGAGACCGACAGGCCGACCGAAATGGCCGGACGGACGCCCTGGTAAAACAGGTCGGTTTCCAGGTAGATCTGCCCGTCGGTGATCGAGATGACGTTGGTCGGAATGTACGCCGAAACGTCGCCCGCCTGGGTCTCGATGATGGGCAGGGCGGTTACCGAGCCGTTGCCGTACTTCTCGGCGACGCGGGCGGCGCGCTCCAGCAGGCGGCTGTGCAGGTAGAAGACGTCGCCGGGATACGCTTCCCGTCCGGAAGGCCGTTTCAACACCAGCGAGACTTGGCGGTAGGCCACGGCGTGTTTGGAGAGATCGTCGTAGACGATCAGCGCGTCCATGCCGTTGTCCATGAACCACTCGCTCATGGCCGCCCCGGCGAAGGGCGCCAGGTACTGGCTGGTAGCGGAATCGGAGGCGGAGGCCACCACCATGATGGTGTAGGGCATGGCGCCCGCCTCTTCGAGAATCGCGATCACGCGGGCGACGGTGGATTGCTTCTGGCCGATGGCGACGTAGATGTTGTAGAGCGGGCGGTGACTCTTGTCGCCGGCGGCTTCCGCCGCCTTGTTCAGCTTCGCCTGGCTGATCATGGTGTCGATGCAGATGGTGGTTTTGCCGGTGGCGCGGTCGCCGATGATCAGCTCGCGCTGGCCGCGGCCGATGGGAATCATGGCGTCGATGGGCATGATGCCGGTCTGCACCGGCTGGCTGACCGACTGGCGGCGGATGATGCCGGGTGCGACCTTTTCCACCGGATAGGCCACGTCGCTCTTGATGGGTCCCTTGCCGTCGATCGGTTCGCCGAGCGTGTTCACCACCCGCCCCAGCAGTCCCATGCCGACGGGCACTTGCAGGACCTTGCCGGTGGTGCGGGCTTCGTCTCCCTCCTGGAGCTCGGTGTAATCGCCCAGGATGATGACGCCGACCTCGGTTTCTTCCAGGTTCAGCGCGATGCCCGTGATGCCGCGGCCCAGGTCGATCATCTCGTTGAGCATGGCGTCATTGAGGCCTTCGACCTTAGCGACGCCATCACCGATTTCGCGGATGACACCCACGTTCTGCCATTCGGCGGTTCTCTTCGCGCCGGCAATTTGCGCTTCAATTTCCTCTCGTAGGTTAGCCATAGATCCCTCGGTTCAGAATCGCTTCTCCAATGCCGTCAGGCCGGCCAGCACGCTGCCGTCGTAGACATCGCTGCCCGCGCGGATGCGCACCCCGCCGATCAGCTCCGGGCGGTGCGCGTAGGTGGCGGTGAGTACCCCGCCATAGCGGCGCATGAGGCTCGCTTCGATGGCGATTCGCAAGTCCACGGGCAGCGGCGTGGCGCTCTCGACGTGGGCTGTGTGCCGCTCCTGGTCGAGCCGCACCAGCCGCAGAAAGTGGCTGAGGACGGCCTGGGAATTGCGATGGCCTGCCGCGGCGACCTGGCGGACCACCTCCCGGGCGCGGTTCTCGTCCAGTACGTCGTTGGCGACGCATAAGCGAAACAGTTGGTTGGCCTCGCGTCTGGCGCGTTTGTTGATCTTCATGGCTACGCCGCGACCTGCTTTGCGGTCTCCTCCGCCAGGCGCCGTTGATCTTCCGCGGTCAGGATCTTGCCCGTCACCGTCATGGAGGCTTGAACCACCATCCGGCCGATCTCGCCTTTGAGCTCGGCCAGCATGCGGTCGTGATCCTGGGCGGCGGCTTCGCGCGCCTTGACCATGATCTGCTCGGCGGCGGCTACGGCTTTCTGGGTTTCCGCTTCCAGCACGCGGGCAGCCGCGGCGCGCGATTCCTCGATGAACTTCGCGGACTCGGCGTAAGCCTTCGCCATTACTTCCTGGCGCTGGGCCTCGGTGCGGTCCAGCTCGGCCTTGATCTTCTCGGCATTGGCGAGGCCCAGGGCGATCTGCTGGCGCCGCTCCTCCAGCATCGCCAGCACGTTGCGGTAGGCGAACTTATAGAGCACCGCGCAAACGATGGCGAAGCTGACGATCTGCGCCCCCAGGTGGGCCCAGTCGACGCCGAAGGTCTGGGCGATCCGCTCGATCTGTCCGGGGTTGTCCTGTGCCGCCAATAGTAGGAAGGCAATCATAGTGCGCACTCACTCCGGGCGGTTGCTACTTCACCAGGAACAGGGCGTAGAACACGATGGCTTCCGCGAAGGCGATCGCCAGAATGGACTGCACCAGGATCTTCGTGGCTGCGCCGGGATTGCGTCCCACGGCCGTGGAGGCTCCCATGCCGATCAAGCCGACGCCGACAGCCGCGCCCAGTGCTGCCAACCCGACGTGAATGCTTCCGCCCAACTCGGCTAATGCTAACAATGGCGTTGACATATGTGCGTTTCCTCTTCCTCTGCTTTCCTGCCGGGGTGCGCGGCGAACGTGCGCGGCCGGCGAATTCTCAAGTTTCTGCTTCGTGTACTGCTGGCGGCGATGCTTCCTCGTGCTGGCACATCAAGAGCGTGAAGACGGCGGTCAGTAACATGAACACCATCGCCTGCACCAGTCCCACCAGCAACTCCAGGAAGTAAAACGGAATCGGCAGCAGCCAGCCGAGTCCGGGAACCATTCTCGACATGGTCTCGAGCATGTTTTCGCCGGCGAACACGTTGCCGTAAAGCCGAAAACTCAGCGAGACCGGCCGGAACAGAATGGAAACAATCTCCAGGCAACCCGAGGCGAAAAAGATCACCGCCATCAGCACTTTCAGCACGCCGGTGGTGTCACCCTTGGCCCCGAACAATTCCTTCAGGAATCCAGCCGGGCCGACCTCTTGCAGCGACCAGATGATCCACAAGGCGAAGAAGATCAGGGCCATGGCCGCCGTCAGGTTCAGATCGGCGTTGGCGCCGCGGAACAACGGCTGATCGATCTGGAAGCCCTCCGGGGTCTGGTGTCCCCACCCGATGGTGCCCACGCCGGGAATCAGGCCGATCCAATTCGCCGCGAGAATAAAAATGAAAATGCTGGCGAAGAACCAGAAAGTCCGCTTGACCAGATGGGGCCCGATGATGCTTTCCAGAAAGCCGTATAGCCCTCCGACGAGCCACTCCAGCAGGTTCTGCGCGCCGTCGGGAACATGCTTCATATCCCGTGTCGCCATGCGCACAAAGACAATCAACGCCACGGCCACGATCCAGGTGACCAACATCGAGTTGGTGATCGGGAAGCCGAACGGCCGCGCGATCTCGACAGCTTTGTTCGGCAGGCCGTGCTCTTCGGCGGCGGCGAAGGCAAGGCCCGCGCCCGGCCACACGGATAGTGCCGCCGCGCGCAGGCACCGGTGGATCCTGGCGCTGGACATTCAGTACTTCTCCGGGACAAACTTCCGATTCTTCAGCGTTGCCTGGTCGTCGTACGCGCCCTTCATGGAGCGCTTCGGCAATTTGACCTTTTCGCGCGGCGCCTTCTTGTGAGGGATCGAATCCAGGATGTGCGCGATGCAGTTGAGCCGCGCCCGTTTCTTGTCGTCCGAGTTCAGGATGTGCCAGGGCGCCCACGGGGTGTCGGTGGCATCCAGCATCATGTCGCGGGCGCGGGAGTACTCGAACCACTTGGTGCGCGACGGTAAGTCCATGGCACTGAGCTTCCACTGGCGGAGCGGGTCTTCGATCCGCGCTTCGAACCGGCGCTTCTGCTCCTTGTCGCTGGCTTCCAGCCAGATCTTAATGAGCAGTATGCCGCTGGAAACGACGAATCTCTCCGCCAAAGGGCAGAGTTCCAGGAATCGCTTGTGCTGTTCCGGGGTGCAGAAGCCCATCACGTGCTCGACGCCGGCGCGGTTGTACCAGCTCCGGTCGAAGATGATGATCTCACCCGCAGCCGGAAAGTGCTGCATGTAGCGCTGCATGTACAACTGGCTCTTCTCGCGGTCGGACGGCGCGGGCAGAGCCACCACCCGGAAAACCCGGGGGCTGACGCGCTCGGTAAGGGCCTTGATGGTGCCGCCTTTGCCGGCGGCGTCCCGTCCTTCAAAGATGATAATGACCCGCAACCCCTTGTATTTGACCCATTCCTGGAGTTGGCACAGCTTACCCTGCAGCTTCCGCAACTCTTTGTCGTAATCCTTGTTGCTCATCTTCCCAGGGCTCTTGGCAGGCTTTGTTTCGGGCATATGCGATTCACTCGATACGGGTTCTGCGAACGGTCCGCGACCGTCCGGCCGGGTTCTGGTCACGCTTGTGCCGAGACCCATTCCGGCTCCGTCTTGCGAACCTAATGATGGTGGTCGATACAGCGGGATCTATTTTTTCCGGCGTTTGGGGAAGGGATGGAGATCGGCGGAGCGCACCCGCCAGGCGTTCCCGGAGGTCGCGGTCCCCTGCAGACCGTGAGAATCCTGTGAACGCCGGCGGGAGGCTGCGCGTTAACTTGAGATGTTCACCCGGTCAGGGAGCTTCCTCCGGGGGCCTCCGAATCCACAGTGACGCGTCTGAACAATGATCCGGAAACCACAGCCCCCTGACTGGGTTAGGATCAGGCCAATGTTTTTCCTCTGCATCCGGGCCTGAGCTTAGTCAAGGTTAGGCCAAATGCCCCCGCCGCGCGTGACGGATTTGTTGAATTCCCGTTGAGACGGCGTGACTGTATAATCGCCTTTGGCTCCCCAGACGAAGAGCAGGATCTTTCCGCCGTTCCGGCTGGATCTGGCAAACCTGACGCTCTGGCGCGGAAACGAGCGCATTTCGTTGGCTCCGAAGGCCTTTCTGGTCTTGCAGTTCCTGGTGGAAAACGCGGGGCGGCTCGTGACCCAGGAGCAACTGCTGGATGCCATCTGGCCTGAAACCTACGTCCAGCCGGAGGTACTGAGGAAATACATCCTGGAGATCCGCCGTGTCCTGGAGGATCTCGCCAAGACCCCTCGGTTCGTGGAAACCCTCCCCAAGCGCGGCTACCGCTTCATTGCGGAAGTTCATGAGGAGGGTGTCCCGGAAGCAAGAGTGCCCGCTCCGGCTCTGGAAATTCCCAGCCTTGTGGGCAGGGAGACGGCGCTGGCGGAATTGAATTCCGCCTCCAGGGAAGCCGAAAGCGGCAACCGGCAGATCGTCTTCATTACCGGTGAAGCCGGAATCGGAAAGACCAGCCTGGTCGACACGTTCCACGCCATGGCCGCGCGAAGCGGGCGGGTATGGATCGCCCGCGGACAGTGCGTCGAGGGCTTCGGCGGCAAGGAGTCCTATTACCCGGTGCTGGAGGCCCTGGGCTTGTTCCTTCGCGCTCCGGGCGGCGACGTCCTTCTGTCAGCCCTGGCCCAGCATGCTCCCACGTGGGCAATCCAGTTTCCGTCGATCCTGACCGTGGAGCAGCGGGAACTGCTGCGGCGGGAAATCTTCGGGGCCACCCAGGAGCGGATGCTGCGCGAGATCTGCGAAGCCCTGGAAGTATTTGCAGCGGAGCGGTGCCTGATTCTGCTTATCGAGGATCTCCATCTGGGGGATGAATCCACGCTGGACCTGATCTCGGCCGTGGCACGCCGCAGGGTACCGGCACGGCTGATGCTGGCTGCCACCTACCGGCCGGAGGACGCGATCCTGTCGGGAAGCCCCTTGAAGGCGCTGAAACAGGACCTGATGGTTCACCGCTTGTGCCGGGAAATCAGCCTGGCACCGCTCACCAGGCAGCAGGTTGGTGACTACCTGCGCGCGGAGTTTGGCGGGAGTGGGCTGGAAGCGGAGCTGGCGGCAAGGATTCACAGGAGCTCGGACGGGAACCCGCTGTTCATGGTGGCGTTACTCGAGCGCTTGCAGCGCCTGGGAGGGATCGCGAAGGAGGGCGGAAACTGGCGGCTGACGGTGGATCCCGAGCGGCTCGATCCCGGAGTGCCGGAGACGTTGCAGCAGATGCTGGAGGTCCAACTGGACCAACTGACCGAGGCCGAGCAGCGCCTGCTGCGCGCGGCCAGTGTATCGGGCATGAAATTCCCGGTGTGGGCGGTGGCCGCGATGACAGGCATTGACGATGCCGCGGCCGAACGGCTCTGTGAAGAGCTGGCGCTCCGGCAGCAGTTCATCCGGGACGCGGGTATTCAGGAGATGCCGGACGGGCAGGTGTCGGCGCAGTACGAATTCAAGCACTCGCTGTACCGCGAGGTGCTGCATGAACGGCTGCCCCCCACGCAGCGGCGGCAGTTCCATCTGCGCCTGGCTGAGAAGGCCGAATCGCTGGGTGCGGCACGGGACCTGGCGGCGGCGCCGGAGATGGCGGCGCACTTCGCAGCGGCGCGCGACTTCGCGCGCGCCACTCGTTACCTGGTTGCCAGTGCGAGGCTGGCGGCATCGCGTTACGCGCACGCCGATGCCATCCAGATGCTGCGGCACGCCTTGGAGCTGGTGGCGCACCTCCACGGCGACGAAGCGCGCATGCTGGAGATCGGCATCCTGGACTGCATGAGCGACGTCCTCTACGCGCAGGGCGACATGGCGCAATCGGCCGAGATGGATTACCGTGTCGTAGACCTGGCAGCCCAACCCGGGTTTGCGCCTGCCCGCATCAAAGCCTGGACGCGGTTGGCGCGCGTGCTGGCATTCAAGAATCCGGAGCAATGCGTGGAGGTTTGCGAGCTGGCGGTGCAGGCCGCGCGGACCCACGGCGACTCGCTGCTGGAGGCTCGCGCGGAAATGCTGCGCGCCTGCTGGAGGATCGTCGCCGGCGGCTGGAACCGGGAGGACGCGGCCGCATGTCACGCGGCCCTGGAGCGCATTCACGGCCTCAGCGCGGAACTGCCGGCCTACTACGAGATTCTCTACGCGCACGTGCAGTGCCTGGGAGGAGACTACGAGGGCGCATGCGAGACGGCAGCTTCGGGCATCCCCAAATCCCTGGAGAACGGAGGGCTGGTGGTGTTCCTGTCGGCGCATTCCTCACTGGCCTACGCCCTGCTGCACCTGGGGCGTTGGGGCGAGCTCCTGCGCGTGGTCTCGACGGCATCGGGAACGGCGGAAAAGAACGGGAATGCTCCCTGGGTCGCGATCTTTCAGGCGACCCTCGGGTGGCTGCGGTTTCACGCGGGAGACCTGGGCGGAGCGCGGACCATTGCGGAAGATCTGCTGCGCACCAACACCGACGAACCCGCGGGACAGGTTAGAACCATGGCGATGGTGCTCAGCGGTTTCGTGAGCCTCGAAACGGGAGAAACGCCACGGGCGCTGGAGTATTTCCGGGCGGTGTGCGAGCGCCCCGCGTACCCCCGGTTCTTCCTGGACTGGTACTGGCGGATTGTCGGCCGCCTGGGCTGGAGCCATGCCTGGCTGGCCGCGGGGCAATTGCAGCGAGCCGAGGAAGAAGCGGATTTGGCATTGCAGGCGGCTCTCTCTGCTCTCGACCCGGCGTTGCAGGCCGGGGCCTGGGAAGCCAAGGCGCGAATCGCCCGTTGCGCCTCCGATTGGAACCGCGTCGGCGAGTGCCTGGAAAAGGCGCGCGCCGCGTTGAACGAACGCGGCGTCCCCCACATCGCATGGCGGGTATATGCGGCCACGGCGGAGTGGCAGCACGCCACGGAGCGCGCCGAGGAGGCCGACGCGAGCCTGCGCCGCGCGGCGGCGATCGTGCGTCAACTTGCCGGCTCTTTCGAAGAGGGAGAGCCGTTGCGCCAAACCCTGTTGGCCTCCGCGGAAGATCGCGGAATACCCGTTTAGTACGGCCCCGCCAGGCGCTATTTCACGCGGGCGAGGACACGGCGGACGGCGGCCATGACTCTGGCGTCTTGCGGGGCGGCGGCGTCCTCATTCGAAAAAGGCGCGAAAATCAGTCCCCGTGGATTCACTCCCTCCGGGAAACGTGCCTCGCCGCTCAGCGCGAGAATGACCACTTCCTTGCCTACCGCGATGGCTTGCACGGGAAAGGAGCGCGTGGTTTCGCCGCGCTTGAGCAGGGCATGTGAGGGCTCGACCATCTGGAAGGCGGAGCGGATGGTACCGTCGATCTCGGCGCCGGGAGTGCACGCGGAGAAGGCGAGTGCGCCGTCGGGGTTGAGTGAGGCGATGCAACGATCTTCGCCGCCTACCACCGATACGGTGCGATGGCCGTAGCGGACCGAGGCAGGCTCCATGTTGGCCAGCGCGTCGTGGATGGCGGAGACCAGTTCGTCCGGCTGCGGCGGCCGGTTGGCGATCCCGCTCCAGTGCAGCAGGAGCGCGGGACGATCGAGTTCGTGCGCCTGCATGACCTGGGCGGCGGCGAAATCGGCGATGGACTGCGTGATGCGGAAATCGGTCTGCGCGATGACGGCGTAGCTGCCCCGGCTGTCCTGGATGGCCAGCGCGCGCGTGCTGGGAGCCGTGCCGGTGCCGGCTTTGAACCCGGCGGCAGCCAGGGCAGCGCCGGCGGCCAGCTCAATAGCGATAAAGCCAGCGAGCCTTGTCGACGACCTTGTCCACATTGGGCAGGAAGGCCTCCTCCAGCGGCGGGCTGTAGGGCACCGGCGTGTCCGGCGCGGTAACGCGGACGATGGGAGCGTCCAGGTATTCGAAGACGGATTCGGTGAGGGTCGCGGCCAGTTCTCCGGCCATGCCGCCGGTGCGCGTGTCCTCGTGCAGCAGAAGGACCTTCGAGGTCTTGCGGGCACTGGCGCACACGGTTTCGCGATCGAGAGGAGCGAGAGTACGCAGGTCCACGATTTCGATATCGGCCCCTTCGGCGGCGAGTCTGTCGGCGGCTTCCAGCGCGGTCCAGACCATGGCGCCGTAGGTGATGATGCTCAGGTGCCGGCCTTCGCGCACGACCCTGGCTTTGCCGATCGGGACGGTGTACTCGTCCTTCGGCAGCTCCTCTTTGATCCTGCGGTAAAGTGCCTTGTGCTCGAAGTAGAGCACGGGGTCGTTATCGCGGATGGCGGATTTGATGAGGCCCTTGGCGTCGTAGGCGGTGGCGGGGCAGACCACTTTCAGGCCGGGCGTGCGCACGAACCACATCTCGGGATTCTGCGAATGGAAAGGTCCGCCGTGGACGCCGCCCCCGGAGGGGGCACGCACCACGATCGGCACCGGCGCGTTCCAGCGATAGCGGCACTTGGCGGCGAAGTTGACGATCTGATCGAATCCGCAGGAGATAAAATCCGCGAACTGCATCTCGGCCACGGGGCGCAGGCCCATGAGCCCGGCACCGATGGAGGCGCCCACGATCGCGCCTTCGGAAATCGGCGTATCCACGACACGGCGCGCGCCGAAGTGCTGGAGAAAACCGTCGGTGACCTTGAAGGCCCCGCCATACTCGCCAATGTCCTCGCCGATGCAAAAGACGTTGGGGTCGCGCTCCATCTCTTCCCAGAGACCTTCGCGGATGGCTTCGAGATAGGTAGTGGGCATGGTTCAGCGGCTCTCGTACACGTCTTCTTCGAGGGTGGCTGGATCGGGGTATGGGCTCTGCTCGGCCCAGGCTACGGCGTCGTCCACCTCGTGCCGCACGGCGGCATGGAGGCTATCGACATCGGATTGCAAGCACCAGCCTTCCTCGAGTATGCGGCGCTCGGCGCGCACGATGGGGTCGAGTTTCTCCCACTCCTCGAAAAGCTGCTTGGGGACGTAGTGGGCGGCGTCGTGAGCGGAGTGGCCGGTCATGCGGAACGTCTTGCACTCGAGCATATAGGGTCCGCGGCCGGAGCGGGCGTGGGCAGCAGCCCGCTTCGTCGCCTCGTAAACAGCGAAGACGTCGTTGCCATCGACGATCTCGGCGGGGATGCCGTAAGCCGGACCCTTGTCGGCGACATTGGCGCAGGCCATCTGCAACTCCAGCGGGGTCGAGTAGGCGTACTGGTTGTTGTTGCAGAGGTAGACGACCGGAAGCTTCTGCACGGCGGCGAAGTTGATGCCTTCGTGCCAATCGCCGCGGCTGGTGGAGCCGTCGCCAAAATAGCTGAAGACCACGCCGTCGATTCCTTTGTAACGCATGGCCAGGGCGGCGCCCGCGGCCACCGGCACCGTGGCGGCGAGAGCGCTGATGATGGCGCCCACGCCGATGCTCAGGTCCCCCATGTGCATGTTGCCGTCGCGTCCGCGGGTGAGGCCGCCCATGCGGCCCATGTATTGGGCCAGGACCCGCCGGGCCGGCGTGCCACGGATGAAGAAGACGGCCATGTCGCGATGCGAGGGAAAGAGGACATCCTCCGGTCGGGCGACGAGGGCGCTGCCGACGGAGATGGCTTCCTGGCCGCGACCCACGTAGACCCCGCCCAGAACTTTGCCCTGACGGTAGAGTTTGCGCTCGATGCGGTCCTCGACCTCGCGCATCAAGAGGAGGTAGTAGAGAGCTTTGCGCGCAAGATCGCCCTCCGGGGTGGCAGCGGGATTTTCGGCGACAGGCGCATGGGCCGGGCTCATCGGGGGTACCTCGTCATCCTCTGGGTTCTAGGCCAGTATAACGCGATATGCGTTCGGGACCGGACGGACAGGAAGCGGGTTTTCCCTGACTTGGCAGCGGGAAACCGGGTGGCGTTGCGACGGCGTCTAATGAGCATGCGGCCGTCCGGGTACAATAGGAATGTGGCTCGCCTCGTAGTACCGGCGGCGCTCGCGCTCGCCGCCGCTCTTTCTGCACAGAGTTCCTTCTTTCCGCTGAAAGACTTGAAGCCGGGGATGCGAGGCACCGGCCGCACGGTATTTTCCGGGAACAAAATCGAGGAATTCCAGGTCGAAATTCTCGGCGTACTGGACAACATCGGCCCCAAGGAATCCCTGATCATCGGCCGCCTTTCAGGCGGACCGCTCGAGCATACCGGGGTCATGCAGGGAATGAGCGGGAGTCCGGTCTATATCGACGGCAAGCTGGTGGGCGCGGTGGCCATGGCGTTCCCGTTCGCCAAGGACCCCGTGGCCGGGATCCGGCCGATCGAGGCGATGGTGCGCTCGGCCAATGCGGTCGCGCCCGTCGCGAATTCGGTGCCGGCGCAGCGCGCGGCGCTGGTGCCCGGCGAGCGCGACCTTACGCGGTTCTTTTCCAGGCCGGTGGCTGTTTCCACGGGCGACGCGCGGCTCGTCGATATCGCCACCCCGATCTCGTTTGGCGGATTCAGCCGGGCCACCTTGGATGCTTTCACGACCCAATTGCGCGCGCTCGGACTGGAGCCCCGGCAGGGCGTGACCAGCGGCGGGAAGCTGGAGGCCGGAATGGGCAATCCGGCTGATATCCGGCCCGGTTCCATGATCAGCGTGGCGCTGATGGCCGGCGATCTCACCGTGGGAGCGGACGGCACGGTGACGTACGTGGACGGCGCGCGGGTCTACGCGTTCGGCCACCGCTTCCTCGACATCGGCTCGACGGCGCTGCCGTTCGCCCGGGCCGAGGTGCTCACGCTGCTCGCCAATACCAATACGTCGTTCAAGATTTCTTCCGCGCGCGAGTGGATGGGAACCATCAACCAGGATCGCAACACGGCCATCGCGGGCGAGCTCGGGCGCAAGGCTCCCATGGTGCCGCTCGCGATCCAGGTTTCGCGGAGAGGCCGCACGCTGGACAGCTACCAGATGCAGATGGTGAACGATGACCTGCTTTCGCCTCTGCTGCTGCAGATGGCCGTATACAGCGCGATCGATGAGACGGAGCGGACAGTCGGCGCCAGCACAATCCGGATCACCGGAGAGGTCGAGTTTCAGAACGCGCCCGCCCCGCTGCGCGTCAACAACCTGTACGCCTCGGACAACGGGAGCGCGATGCAGGTTTCGCTGTCCGCTGCGGTGCCGGTGGCGTTCGCAATGCAAAGCGGCTTTGATGGATTGAAGCTGAAGAAGGTCACTCTGAACCTGGAGTCTTTCGACGAGAAAAAAGAGGTGGCGATCGACGGCATCACAACGTCGCGGCGCGAAGTGCATCCCGGCGAGAAGGTGCAGCTCCATATCAACCTGGCGGGCGACAACGGGCTGGAGATCGAGCGCACGGTAGAGTACCAGGTGCCGATCGGCGCCGAGCCCGGTACCCTCTTCTTTACGGTCGCGGATGCGGCGACGGCGAACATCGCGGATTTCCGCCAGGTGCTGGCCGCCACGCCGCGCAATGCCGGGCAGGTGCTGAGCACGGTCAACAGCCTGCATCCGAATACGCGCGCATACGTGCGCGTGTGGCGGGCTGACCCCGCCTTCCAGCTCGAGGGCGTGGATCTGCCCGATCCCCCCGCCTCCGTGGCGCTGATTCTGGCGGGGCAGCAAACCAGCTCCGGCGGGATCACCCAGACCCGCAACTCCAAGGTAGCGGCATTCGAGGTGGATGCCGGCGACCTGGTGGTCACGGGCTCCAAAACCGTGCAGGTGGAAATCAAGGAATGAGGAAAGGTTTGGGCCAATTCTTGTTGCGGGGCAGGTCGGGAACCTGCCTCACGGCGGTGCTCCGGCTCCTGCTGGTTCCAGCGCTCTTTGCCAGCGGCACAGCCACATGGGAGATGACGTCCTACGCCGACTTTGTCAAAGGCAAGTTCACCGGCATCTCGCTGAGCAGGGAGGGCCGGCTCACTCTGGCTCCGAAAATCGACACGGTGTTCACCAGCGATCAGCCGGTCATCTGGGCGGTGGCGCAGGCCTCCGACGGTACGCTGTACGCCGCCACCGGCCATCGCGGGCGCATTTACCGGATCGACAAAACCGGCAAGAGCAGCCTTTACTGGACGGCGGAACAGCCGGAGATCTTCGCGATCACCGTGGATACTTCGGGAGTGGTATACGCGGGCACGTCGCCCGACGGCAAGGTGTACCGGATCGAAAACGGCAAGGCGGCGGAGTATTTCAATCCGCACTCGCGGTACATCTGGTCGCTGGCTGGCAGTGCCGACGGCGTGCTCTATGTCGGCACAGGCGATACCGGCAAGATCTTCCGGGTGGACTCCTCGGGCCACGGCGAGCTGTGGTACGACACCGGGCAATCGCACGTGACCGGGCTCGCGGTGGACAACCAGAAGCGCCTGCTGGCCGGGACGGAGCCCAACGGCATACTGTATCGCATCAGCGCCAGGGACAAGGCATTCGTGCTGTACGATGCGAGCCTGCCGGAAATCCGCGCGATTGTTCCGATGCCCGACGGCACGGTCTACGCGGCGGCGCTCGGCGGCAGCATCGCCAAGCGGGCCCAGAGCGCGAACCAGGCAGCGCAGGGCGCGGGCGCCGGCGGGACTTCCGTGACTTCGACGGTGACCAGCATCACCGTGGAAGCCAACGCGGCGGAGGTCAAGCCGCCCGATCCGAGCAAACCCCAGCAACAGCAGGCGCCGCAGACCACGGTGGTCGCGCCGCAGGTCACTTCGCAGCTCACCCCGTTCACGGAGGCCTCCGGTGTCGATAAGAGCGCCGTGTACCGCATCAACCCCGATAACACGGTGGAGACGCTGTGGAGTTCGAAGGACGAGAACGTATACGACCTGCTGGCGCTCGAAAAGCAGATCCTGTTTTCGACCGATGAAAGCGGGCGCATTTACGGCCTCTCGCCCGATCGCCGGGTGACCCTCGTCACGCAGACCAACGACGCCGAGGCCGTGCGGCTGCTGCCCAGCGACCACTCCGTGCTGGCGGCAACCGGAAACCTCGGGCGCATCTACCGGCTGGGTGAGACGCCCGGCACGACCGGATCCTACGAGGCGCCGGTTCATGATTCCGGAACGGCGTCGCGGTGGGGCAGCCTGAGCTGGCGCGCTGACCTGCCCTCTGGCGCGACGATCCAGTTGCGGACACGCTCGGGCAACTCCGCCAAGCCGGACCGCACCTGGAGCGAATGGTCGGACCCGCTCAAGGACGCCTCGTCGAGCCGCATCACCAGTCCGAATTCGCGCTACATCCAGTGGAAGCTCGAAATGACCGGCGCCAACGGCATTACACCGGCGGTGCACAGCGTGACGCTGGCCTATCTGCCGCAGAATACGCCGCCGGTGGTGAAATCGATCAACGTGATTGCGCAGGCGGCCGCCGTGACCGCGGGTGTGAAGAGCGCGCCGACCGGTTCGGCATACACGGTGACTGTAACCGACACAGACACGTCCTCGACGTCGGCCGGAACCGCGACTCAGACACTGCCTCGGGCGGCCGCGCAGCAGATCACGCTGACATGGCTTGCGGAGGATCCCGATGGCGACCGGCTGGTGTACAGCGTCTATTTCCGCGGGGAAGACGAATCGCAGTGGAAGCTCTTGCGCGCCAACCTGCACGACAGTACTCTGACCTTCGACGCCGACGTCCTCGCCGACGGCAAGTATTTCTTCCGTGTGGTGGCCAGCGACCGCGAGGCGAACCCGCCGGCCTACGCGCGCGAGGCCACGCTGGTCAGCTCGCCGGTGATGATCGACAACACGCCGCCGGTGCTCACCGTGGGCCTTGCGCGGCGCAACGGCGAGAACGCGCACGTGGAGCTGGAGGCGGCCGATGCCGCAAGCGCGCTGCGCAGGTGCGAGTACTCGCTGGATGCCAATCCCTGGGTGCCCATGGAGGCTGCCGACGGAGTGATCGATTCGCCGCACGAGAAATTCGTGCTGGACCTGTCGAATCTGACGCCCGGCGAGCACCTGCTGATCGTGCGCGCGGCCGACAGCGCGAACAACACCGGCACGGTCAAGGTGATCCTGAAATGAAGGACACGATCGCCAGATTCGAGCTTGTACTGGCCACAGCTCCCCGAAAGCTGGTCGACATTTCGGAAGCGGACGCGTCGCGCAAGCCCGATCCCAAGCGGTGGTCGAAGAAAGAGGTGCTCGGGCACCTGATCGATTCCGCGGCCAACAATCATCAGCGATTCGTACGGGCGCAGCTTGTTCCACGCATCGATCTGCCCACGTATGAACAGGAATTCTGGGTGGAGCGGCAGGGCTATGCCACCGAGCCCTGGCCCGACCTGGTCAACTTGTGGCTGCTGCTGAACCGGCACCTGCTCCACGTCGTGCGTGCGATGCCGGAGAATGTGCTCGGGCATGAAATCAGCATCGCCGGGAGGCCGCCGGTCCCGTTGCTGACCGTGATCGCCGACTACCTCGGGCACATGGACAATCATCTCTCGCAGATTTTCTCCAGTCCGGCAAAATGAAGAATCAGGCTTCCTGGCTGGTGGTCAACACCGTCCGGTATTCTCTGTATCTCGTCGAAGCCGTAATCCTGGTGGCGGTATTCGAGGTCGCGTTGAAGGCGCCCAAGTGGGGCCGGCAGACCTGGGATGCGTTGGAGCGCCGGTTCTCCGCCCTGGCCCGTCGGCGCAGGTTGGCGGTGATCCTGACCGGGCTTGCGGCGCTTGCCGCGCGGGCCGCCCTGCTGCCGATGCTTCCGATTCGCGTCCCCATGATCACGGATGAGTTCAGCTACCTTCTGGCCGCGGACACGTTCGCGTCGGGAAGGCTGACCAATCCGACCCATCCGATGTGGCGGCACTTCGAGAGCATGCACATTCTTCAGCAGCCGACCTACATGTCGATGTACCACGTGGCGCAGGGGCTGATTCTGGCGGCCGGCAAACTGGCCGCGGGCCACCCGTGGTGGGGCGTGTACGCCAGCGTCGCGGTGATGTGCGCGTTGCTCTGCTGGATGTTACAAGGCTGGCTGCCACCCAAGTGGGCGCTGCTCGGCGGGTTGATCGCGGTTCTTCGCCTCGGACTCTTCGGATACTGGATCAACAGTTATTGGGGTGGTGCGGCGGCGGCGATCGGAGGCCTGCTGGTCCTGGGCGCCCTGCCGAGGCTGACGCGCGGCAACAGGGTGCGGCATTCCGTCCTGATGGCCGCGGGTATGGGCATTTTGGCCAACAGCCGGCCGTATGAAGGCCTTGTGCTCAGCCTGGCGGTGTGCGCCCTCCTCGCGTTGTGGTTGTGGCGACGGGGGCAAATCGGCAGGACGCTCTTGCGAGTCGCGCTGCCCGGCATGGTGACGCTGGCGGTCTTAGGCTGTGGAACGGCTTACTATTACCGGGCGGTCACCGGCAGCCCGCTCCGCATGCCCTACCAGGTGGCCCGGGACCGGTATGCGCCGGCCCGGATTTTTCTTTGGGAGCGGCCGATTCCGATTCCGGTTTATCCCGATGCCGCTATGCGCGAGTTCTACGTGGGTTGGGAATTGCCCCAGTTCCTGGAAGCCAAGACTTTGCCTGGGTTGGCGAAAAACTCGCTCGAGAAAGCCGTCGAGTTCTGGCTGTTCTTCCTGGGGCCGGCATTGGCCCTGCCGCTGATCTTCCTGCCCCGAATCGTGCGAGATCGGCGCGTGCGCCCGCTGGTGGTGGTTTGCGCGGCCGCGCTGGTTGGGTTGAGCTTGAATACCTGGTTTTACCCGCATTATGTGGCGCCCTTTACGGGTGCGCTCTACGGCGTGGTGCTGCAGGGGATGCGCCACCTGCGGGTGTGGCGGCGCAGTGTCGCCAGCGGCATGTTGGTTGCGCGCTCGATTCCGGCGGTATGCCTGGCAATGGTGCTTCTCCGCGTGTGCCTGCAGCCGCTGAGCTTGTACATGCCGGCGGATTGGCCGATGACCTGGTATTACACGCGGCCGGGGGATATGCGGCGGGCGCACGTCCAGGCCTGGTTGGAAAACCAGCCGGGTCTGCAACTCGCGGTTGTGCACTACGGGGCGAATCACAATCCGCTGGAGGAGTGGGTGTATAACCAGGCCTCGATCGACTCGGCCAAAGTGGTGTGGGCCAGAGAACTGGGTCAGGCCAAAGATGAAGCATTGGTTCGATATTTTCGCGATCGACGGGCATGGCTGGTGCAGGCGGACCTGGATCCGGCAGCAATTTCGCCCTATCCGTTGCGGCGGTAGCGCGCGCCGCGTACTATTCTGGGGCCATGGCCCTCACTCGCCGCGCTTTCCTGGGCGCGGTTCCCGCCGCACTTGCCGCTCAGGGAGCCACGCTTGATAGACGGGCGATCGTCTCACGTCATAATCCCACGCTGCGAGGCTTCGACCCGCGCGCGCCGCTCTCGGTCGGCAACGGGGAATTCTGCTTCACGGCGGACTGCACGGGACTGCAGACGTTTCCACTGCTGTATGAGAAGGCGCTACCGCTCGGCACGATGTCGCAATGGGGGTGGGAGACTTCGCCCGGCCGGCCGCCCGGGCAATTGCGCTTCACCGAATACGATACCTACGGGCGCAAGGTCGGATACCCTACCAGCTCCGCGGGACAGGAAGCGCTCTTCAACTGGCTGCGCGAGAATCCGCATCGGCTGAACCTCGGGCGGATCGGTTTCGCAATCGACCGGCCGGAGGATGTGCGCGGCATCCAGCAAACGCTGGACCTGTGGACCGGCATCCTGCGAAGCGAATTCGAATGGCAAGGACAGCGTATTCGCGTGGAGACCTGTTGTCATCCGAAGCTCGACCAGGTTGCGGTGAGGGTGGAGGGCGGGCCGGTGCCGATCGTGTTCGACTTTGCCCGGCCGGTCCGGATGACGGGCGGCATGCAGCAGTTCGCGGTGGCGTTTCGCGATCAGGGCCTGGATACAGCGGGTCCGGAGGAGACTTTCTCGGCATCGGCGCAGCATTGGGCCCGGTTCTGGTCGACCGGCGCGGCCATCGACCTCTCCCCTTCACCTGAACTGGAACGCCGGGTGGTGCTGTCGCAATATCTGACCGCGATTCAGTGCGCCGGATCGCTGCCGCCGCAGGAGACCGGGCTCACGTGCAACTCGTGGTTCGGCAAATTCCACCTGGAGATGCACTTCTGGCACGCGGCACACTTCGCGCACTGGCGGCGTGGCGACCTGCTGGAGCGCAGCCTCGGATGGTACAACCGCATCCTGCCGGGCGCGCGCGAGAAGGCGCGGAGCCAGGGATACAAGGGCGCGCGCTGGCCGAAGATGACCGACCAAAGCGGCACCGACAGTCCTTCGCCGATCGGTCCGCTGCTGATCTGGCAGCAGCCGCACCCGATCGTGTTGTGCGAGCTTACAGTGGGCCGGACGGCCCGGGCGGCGCAGTTCCGCGACCTGGTTTTCGACACGGCGGAGTTCATGGCGGACTTCGCGCATTTCGATGCGAAGACCGGCCGTTATATCCTCGGCCCCCCTGTGATTCCGGCGCAGGAGAACCATCCGCCGCGCGAGACATGGAATCCGGCGTTCGAGCTGGAATACTGGGATTACGCGCTCGAGCTCGCGCAACAGTGGCGCCTGCGCGCCGGGCTTGCGCGCGAGGCCAAGTGGGACGACGTGCGCAGCAAGCTCTCAGCCCTGCCGGTAAAGGACGGCGTCTATCTCGCGCACGAGAACTGCCCCCAGACGTTCACCGAGCGCAATCGCGATCACCCTTCGATGCTGGCGGCACTCGGGATGCTGCCAGGGCGCAAGGTTGACCGGGAAACCATGCGGCGTACACTCAGGAAGGTATTCGCCGAATGGCGGTGGGAGGATGCCTGGGGTTGGGATTTTCCGATGGTCGCGATGACCGCGGCCAGCCTGGCGGAGCCGGGGCTCGCGATTGACGCCCTGATGATGGATACGCCCAAGAACACTTGGCTCCCGAACGGGCACAACTGGCAACGCGCCAACCTGCCGTGCTACCTGCCGGGCAATGGCAGCCTGCTGCTGGCAATCGCGCACATGGTGCGCACGCGGGCCTTCCCGAAAGACTGGAACGTGCCGGCCGAAGGATTTTGACTCACTTCAGAATCTGCGTCCAGTCCATGGCGGCGGCGGTCTGCTGCCCGATCCGCACCAGGTCGGCAATGGCTGATGTGTCCGCCATATCGATATCGCGAGGCAGTTCCGGGTTGAAGTTCTGCATCAGGCCCGGCCACTGCCGCTCGACGGCTTCGTCCACCCAGTCTTCGGAGGTATCGATCAGGGTGCTGGTGACCCATTCGATGACGGCAATCAGGCCTTTGGGAGGTTCGTCGGATGCGGGGTAGAAGCCGGTGCCCAGCGAGATGAGCCGGCTGGCTCGGGGCACGAAATCGTCATATTCAAAAGCTTCGACCGCCGCCTGGTAGGCCGGGTTGGCGGTGCCGCCCACGCCGCCATCGAAAAAGCGAATGGTCCTGCCCTGGATGCCGTCGATGCGCCAGTGATCGAAATAAGTGGGTGCGCAAGCCGAGGCTACCGCCGCGTCCACCAGTTTCACGCCTCCGGTGGTCCTGCTGTTGCGTTCGTTGTCTTTGACGAAGAACCAATTGTGGCCGTTCATGGCGGTGGCCGAAATCATGATGCGAACGGGGGAATCGTTGATGGTCCAGTTCGCCGCTGGTCCGAGATTTCGGGCCAGCACGTCGCGCAGGTTGGTGGGGTCGAACATGAAGCCTTCGACGCCACGCTTGGCGTCGCCAACAACGCCGGAGGGAGTGAAAATCTCGTGAGACTGATCGGTGTAGACTTTGAGCAAATCTCGCGCGGGAACGCCCGCGGCCACCGAAGCCGTGAGCAGGGCTCCGGTGGAGGTGCCGGCGCAAAGATGGATATGATCGCGTGTCAAGCCGCCGAGTTGTTCCTCCAGCCGGATCAGGCAGCAGCAGGGTATGATTCCACGGATGCCCCCGCCGCAGATCGAGAGAATATTTCGCATGACGCGAGGAGTATACCATCCTGCGGGCAGCCGCTACAGGTTCATAACCTGGCCTGAACCAGCCCGCTTCGCTTCGGCGCGGGACCCCCGTAAATACCGGCCACGTGCAGCGCGCGGAGCCGTGCGGCGGTGTGTTCGCGCGCGCCAAGCAGCAGGGGACGGCTCCACTTGACCACGTGGGCGGCTTCGGCCAGCGATTCAGCCGTGAGGCCCGAAGCGGCAAGCGCGGCGGTGTATTGCTTCCACAGATCGAGCGCCTGGGCATAATCCCCATGTTCAATCGCTTCCCGGATGGATTGCGCTGTTGCACGGTTCATAGTGGCTTCACTTGTACTGCCCGTCGGCTGTCTGCATTGCGGAGAAAAGACCATTCAGATAGTCGTATTGCTGCTCCATGGACGCGATCAATGCGTCCGCCGCCGACATCTGCTCCTGCATCTGCGCCGTCATGTCGTCCACGCGTGCCTGCTGATCGGAGATTTCGTTGCCGATGTTGGTGATCTGAGACTGAATGTCGGTTTCGGCCGAAGGGATCAGGCCCGTGGTCGAGTCCGTCACGCGGTTCAGAAGATCGGTGGCCGACTTGAGAAATCCTCCCGAGCTGGAATCTCCCAAAAATTGCACGACCGCCGATGGATTGGTGATGTCGGTGGCCATCAGGTTGAAAGAGTTGAAGGTGAGATGACCCGTCTTGTCGAGGTCCAATCCGAGGCTTGCGAGACCGTTGACTCCGCCCGAAGAGGAATATGTCGCAAGCTGGCTCAGGACTTGGGACAGGTCGTTGACAACAGGATTGCCGGCCAGAGCACTGGTGGATTGTCCGTGTTGTTGATCCACGGCATCGACCGCATTGTTATAAGCGGTGGTGAAAGCGGTCAGGGCATCGCTCAACGCGGACGTGGACCGGGTTACCGTGATGTTGACGGGGGTACCCGCGCTGGCTGCCTTCAACGTGACCGTCAGCCCGTTGGCAATCTGTACCGTATCAGAGGAGCTGTAGACGCCGGCACCCTGGCCATCGACGATGTAATTGGCCTGCGACCCGGTGATCTGCTGCGTTTGTAGGATTGTGCTGCCGTCCAAAATGTCGGGTTTGGAGTCGCCCAGCGTGGTGGCTTCGAGCGAAATGCGAAAGTCGGGTATGGAGGCGGTGCCCACGTTGACCACCGCGGCATGTACCTGATCGCCGTACTGGTTGTTGATGGCGGCGGCCACGCTGGCGGCGGAGTTATCCGCGGCCTTGATGGCGTAAGTCTGTCCATTCAGGCTTAGCTGGTAATTGTGCGTTGCCGTGTCATTGACCCAGGAGCTGGTTGTGATGCTGGTCGCTTGGGCTCCGGGATCAAGCACCTGGACCGAATAGTTGCCTTCGACGGCGCCGTCGCCCACGCTGACGCCCAGCTTGGTGGGATCCGAGACGTCGGCCTGGTAAGAGGACCCGCCCAACGCGTCCTGGATGCCCTGGATGGCAGTCTGGAGCTGATTGAACACATCGCCCAACGACTTCATGGCGTCGGACTGGCTGCTCAACGTGTTCTGATCATTGGTCAATTGTGTGATGGGCAATGAGGCAATCGCCGTCGCGCGGCTGATGACGTTCTGAAAGTCCTGCGAGAAGCGGCTGGTGCCGTTGAAGATCGTGCTGGAAGAGCTGCTGGTTGCGCTACTGGTTGTTCCCATAAAAGCCTTCCGGGCTGTGGCGCGCTGCGCGCGCGGGCAGGCGGGACGCCTGCCCCGCAAAGAAGATCGTCGGTTTCAACCCGATACTTTAGGAAGAATGCCGGCGAGAGAGGTTGGGCACCTCTCCCGCCGGGCTGGGGTTTAGGTTTAGCCCCTCAGGAGTGCGAGCACCGCCTGAGGCGCGGAGTTGGCTTGGGCCATGGCAGCCATGGAGGCCTGCTGCAGCACCTGGGCCTTAGTCAGGTTCGCCGCTTCCGCTGCCACATCCGCGTCCCTGATGTGCGATTCGGCGGCGCTGAAGTTGGAAATCTGCGACTGCGCCAGGCCGATGGCGTAGTTCAACTGGTTCTGGCCCTTGCCGACCGCGGCCTGTGCGCTGCCCAGCTTCTCCACCGCCTCGCCGAGAGCCACCACCGCCTGCT
>DATJYJ010000232.1:0-3139 GCA_035578025.1 Verrucomicrobiia bacterium | reverse complement strand
GACTCCACGTAGTCCACGATATGCTTCATCTGCGCGTCGGGCAGGTCGCGGAATCGCGTGAAGATCACCATCAGGTCGGCCGAATCCAGCGCTTCCAGGCCGGGAATGTTGTCGCTGCGGTTGGGATTGATGGTGCCGTCGCCCGGATCGATGGCGAAGAGCACGGTGCAATCGAAGCCGTGCCGCGCTGCCAGAATCCGCGCGAGCTGCGGCAGCGCCTGTTCGGAGCGGTACTCTTCGTCGCCGCTCACCAGCACGATGCGCTTGCCCTTGCCCGGGCCGGCCGTGCCGGCGATCGACAGCCAGTCGGCCGCGGACGCCACGGAAACCAGCAGGACCATCCCCAGGATCGAACGCCGCATTGCCCGAGCCTACGCCTCCAGCCGCACAAATGCAATATACTGGATGCCAATCAGGCCTATGCACTGGAGTGAGGGACTCTGTTGTCTGCTGGCTTTTTCTTCCTGCCTCATGGCCGGTGAACCGAGCTATTATCGCGAGGTCCAGCCGGTGCTGCAGAAGAACTGCATCGGCTGTCATCAGCCGGCGATGAAATCGTCGGGCCTCGATCTCACGACGTACGACGGATTCCGTGCCGGCGGCAAGCGCGGGCCCGCGTTCTCTGCCGGCGCGCCTGGCGAGAGCCTGGTCGTCCGCTTCGTCACCGGTGAAATGAAGCCGTCGATGCCGCTCGGCGCTCCACCGCTGGCCAAGGCCGATGTCGAAGTCATCCGCGATTGGATCGCGTCCGGCGCGCGCGACGATTCCCCTCGGGAAACGCTCTCCACCGGCCCGGCGATTTACCATCAGCCGCCCGTGATCACCGCCCTGCGTTTTTCTCCTGACGGCAAGCTGCTCGCGGTGGGCGGCAATCGCGAAATCCTGCTGCACGATGCCGCCGGAGCCGGCGTAGTCAAGCGCCTGCCCGGAAAGGCGGAGCGCGTCCTGTCCCTGGCCTTCTCGAGCGACGGATCGCTGCTGATCGCGGGCGGCGGCACGCCCGCCCGGTTCGGCGAGCTTCAGTTCTGGGACCCGCGCGAAGGCAAGCTCTTACGGTCTGTCCTGGTCGGCAGCGACACTGTATTCGGCGCGTCCCTGTCTCCCGATGCGAAGAAGGTGGCCGTGGGCTGCAGCGACAACACCGTCCACGTATTCGACTCCGCCAACGGCCGCGAGCTGTACAAAATCAGCAGCCACGAAAACTGGGTCCTCGCCACGGTCTTCGGCGTCGATTCGAAGCGCTTCGTCTCCGTCGGCAGGGACCGCGCCGCCAAACTGGTCGATGCCGAAAAGGGCCAGTTCCTGGAGAACGTCAACCAGTTGCGCGGCGAGCTGGCGGCCGTGGCGCGTCATCCCGCCAAGGACGTCATCGTCATCGGTGGCGAAGATCGCATTCCGTATGTCTACACCATGGACCGCCCGCGCAACATGAAGGTCGGCGAGGAGGCCACGCTGGTCCGCAAGCTCGAACCGCAGGATGGGCCGATCTTCGCCCTCGACTGGTCGCCGGATGGCAAGCGCATCGCGGTCGGCGGTGCGGGAGCTCACGTGAACATCTATGATGCGGAGTCCGGCGCCAAGGTCGCGGCCTGCAGCGGCCACTCGGCGGGCATTTACACGGTCGCATTCTCGCCCGATAGCGGGCGCCTTGCGACCGGCGGATTCGACGGGCAGGTGCGCCTCTACAGCGCTTCGGATTGCACGTTGCAGAAGGCCTTCGTGCCCGTGCCCCTGGAAGCCAACGGAGCGGCCCAATGAAACTCTGCCTCGGACTCGTGCTTGCCGCGCTCTGCGGCGCCCAACCCGTGATCACCGATCTTCAGCCGCGCGGCGTGCAGAAGGGCCGTCCGTTCACCCTCACCGTAATCGGCCGCGACCTCGGCGAAGGCGCCCGGATCGAATCCACACTGCCCGCCACGTTCACCCCGCTGGGACCGGAAAAAGGGGTCATGGGCGCGTCGTTCCTGGTGGAGCTCGCCGGCGACCCGGCTGTGGACGTGTATCCGGTGCGCGTGGTCACGCCGCAGGGCATCTCCAACGTGCAGCTCTTCTCCGTCGGCGCGTTTCCCGAGTACACCGAGGAAGAATCGCGCCGCGGCGCCCTCCCCAACTCCAACGACACTATCGAAACTGCGCAGCCGCTGCCCTCCGGGCCGCTGACCATGAACGGAAAGCTCGCCGGGCCCGAGCGCGATGTCTATCGGCTCAGCGCCAAGGCCGGCGAGCGGCGCGTCATCGAGGTCGAGGCCCGCAGGTGCGGCTCGGCCATCGACCCCGTGATCGAGCTCGAAGACTCCTCGGGCAAAGTTCTGGCGCGCAGCGAAGACGCCCCGCTGATCGGCCTCGACGCCCGCATCGATTTCACTTTCCCGCGCGACGGCTATTACTACGTGGTCCTGCACGACGCCCGCTACTCCACCCAGGCGGCGAATTTCTACCGGCTTCAAATCGGAACGTACGACTATCCGCGCGAGGTCTTTCCACTCGGCGGACATCGTGGCGAAACCGTCCAGGTGTCGCTGGGTTCGCAAAAGATCACCGCCGACCTGCGCAACACGCCGCCGGACGTGCGCCAGATCTTCATCCATGCGCCGGACAGCCCCGCGCTGCCCCTGCCCTTTGCGGTCGGCGATGCACCCGAAGTGACCGCGCCCATCAGCGGGCCGCTGGCCGTACCGGTCACCGTCAACGGCCGGCTTGCCAAACCCGGCCAGGCGGACCGCTACCAGATTCAGGTGGCGCCGGGCGAGCCGCTCACTTTCCGCATCCAGGCCCGCGAACTCGGTACCTCGAAGCTCATGGCCGTGATCTCGGTCTTCGACCCGAAGGGTGTCAAGCTCGCACAGGCCGGCGACGAGCCGCTCGCCGAAGACGTCTACAACGTCAACCAGAGCCGCACCGCGGGTGATCCGGAAATTGCCCTCCAGGTCCCGTCCGATGCGCACACGGTCACGGTCGCGGTGGAAGACCTGGCGCGCCGCGGAGGTCCGGCATACGGGTATCGCCTCAATATCCACAAGGGCGCGCAGGACATCCGCGTGATCGTGAACACGCCGTATGTCAACGTGCCCGCCGGCGGATCCGTCGCAGTACCTATCGCCGTGGAGCGGCACGGCTACGATGGCGACGTCCACCTGCG